>CACKVV010000009.1 GCA_902603665.1 uncultured Pelagibacteraceae bacterium
GTTACTAAGGTTTTCAATTATTATAATTTTTCCATTAGGTTTTAATACTCTGTTTAACTCCTCAAAAGCAACTTTGAGATTTAAGTATAACAGGGATTTATAACAATAGATGATATCAAAAGTTTCATTATTAAAGCTCATTTTATGTGTATCCATTACAAAAAATTTACAGTTTTTTAATTTCGTTGTTCTTTTTTTTGCGTAGTCTATTGAATCTTTTGATATATCAGTTCCTATTATATCAGCTCCTTTACTTGAAATTAATATTGATGTTGCTCCAGTTCCACAACAACAATCAAGTACTTTTTTCCTTTTTAAATATTTGAAATATTTTCTTTTAATATAATCATATGGACCGTCTAAATATTGATCTTTATCGAAATAATTCTCTGTTTTTTGATTTAAAGATTTGTTGTTAAAGTGATTTATAACATATGATTTGTATTGATGATTTTTACTTTTGTCTAACATGCAAGTTTACAGTTTTTTAAATCTCGTTGTGAATTGATTTCATGCAAGTTTTTTTTGTCAGAGACTATAATGCTATAGTTATTATTCTTTATATTTTTTCTAATCAAACTATAATAATTTATCTTTAACTTTTCTGAATTTGTTAGAGAATTATAAAGTTTAATATTTCTTTTCATTTCGTTTTTAGATATTTTTGCGACCCCATAACCTCTAAAAAACATTTTTTATCTTTTTCTAATACCATTTTTTTAATAAAATTATTTTTTGCCTCAATATTTTCAGATTTATTTTCAAGTAAAATGTCTGATCTTGCAGAAATTAAATTTTTTTTTTTATTTTTTATGAGTTTTAAAAAATGTTTTTTGGTAAATATACAATCACAATTTAGATGTATGTAAATATCTGAGTTAATTTTTTTATAAGCATAGAAAAAAGATTGACCACTATTATTTTTTGTAAAATTTTTATTTTTTATGAATATAAATTTTAAATTTGGGTACTTTTTTAAAACAAAATTTTTTATCATATTACCTTTATAGCCCAAGACTATGATAATTTTATTTATGAATTTTGTATCAATATTATCTAATTGTATTTGAATTAATTTTTTCTTATTATACTCGATCAATGCTTTAGGTTTATTTTTTGTCAAAGATTGTAATCTTGATCCAAAACCAGCAGCTAAAATAAGTAAATCAAATTTCATAAGAATTTAAAGTTTATAACAACTTATAAATGATCATATTCTGTTCATTTGAATCAATATTCATAATTATTGTAAATCAATAATTTTATGTTAATTATTTTCAAATGTTAAAATATTTAGACTCCATTATTATTTTATTAAAAAATTTAAGAATAAAATTAACAAAAATTAAAATAAAACAAAGACTTAATAATGTTAATTCTAATCCATCTAAACAAGATTTGAAGGTTTATTGGTCAGAAAGCTTCAGAGATGAATTAGATAATTGGGGGTCAAATAATGTTTGGCCAGAAATAAAATACTTGACACAATTTCTTAATGGTAAAATATTAGACATTTGTTGTGGAACTGGAGCTACAATTAATTATTTAAAAATTAATAAAAATCTAGACTTATATGGTTTTGATATATCAGACTTTTTAATAGACGGGTCGAAAAAATTTAAAATAGACCACAGCAAAATTAAAGTAGCTGATGCAACTAACACACAATATAATAATAATGAATTTGAATATAGTTATTCTATAGGTTCGTTAGAGCACTTTACAGAGAAGGGAATTGATCTTTTTTTAAAAGAAACCTGTAGGATAACAAGTAAAATTTCACTTCATCAAATTCCGATTTCGAGAGACCCTGAATTTCAGGGTTGGCTTAAATTAGATCAAAGCTACTTCAATATGAGTCAGGAGTGGTGGGAAGAAAAGTTTAAAAAATATTTTTCAAAAGTTGAAGTTGTCGATTCTTTATGGGCGGATCCAATATCTTTAGGTAAGTGGTTTATTTGTTATAAATAAACTATACTATAATTTTATTCTGATTTATAAATTTTACTAAAGACCAAACTCCCCATAAAGTTCTGTCATAAGCATTTTTATTTTCAATTAAATAATTAAAAATATTTTTTTTAAAAATATGGTTTACAAGTTCTTCGTTTTTTTGAAAATTTATTAATTCATTTTTATTTTCAAATAGCCATTTTTTAAATGGCACTGGTCTACCTACCTTTTTCTTCCTATTTAAAATCATTTTTGGTAAATATTCTTTGAATACATCTCTTAAAACTCCCTTTGGAAGGTTTTCTCTAAAAGTCCAATCTAATTCCGATTTTAAAGATAGACCTAAAACACTATTAGTACATAAAGGAACTCTTGTTTCTAATGAATATGCCATTGATGCTCTATCTTCCATATGTAAAAGTGAAGGTAATTGAATTTTTGTTTCTGATAATACCATAAATTTTAAAATATCTCTTTCTTTATCCAAAACATTAAAATCATTGTAAAATTGTTTATTAAGATTTAATTTCAAATTTGAGAAAATTTCATCTTTTACATAATCGATTCTTTTTAGATTTTTGTAAAAATTAAGTTTTATATCGCTTTTATATATATTTTTTGAGATAAAGTTTTCCCAACCTTTTAAAAAACTACTAATTTGATTTAATTTTTTTTTTTTTTTTTATACTCTTAGATCATATTTCAAATTTAAGTAACAAAGATAATTTCTCATATATCCCATAAACATTTCATCAGATCCTTGCCCAGAAATAACTATTTTAAATTTTTTAGCTATCTCTTTGTTAACTAGAAATTGAGCAACTACCCCAGGGTCTCCAACTGGTTCATCTAGGTAATAAAGAGCTTGATTGTATAAATTAAAAAAATTTTTTTTATTTAAAATACTATAGGTATGCTTTGATTTATAAATTTTTCTTGCAGATTCAATGTATTTATATTCTGGGTCCTTTACCCCTTCAATTAAACTTGAATACGTAAAAATTTTTTTTTTTGGAAAAATTTTTTTTGTTAAAGAAATTAACAGATTGCTATCTATTCCCCCACTTAAATGAAATGCTGCTACCAATGGACTTTCGGTTGAAAGTTTAACATTTTCTAATATATTTTCTTTTAAGTTAGATGAATAGTTATTATATGTTTCAAAATTATCAAAACTTTTTAATTTGATAAAAAAATTTTTTATTTTTTTTAAATTTTTTAGATTAAAAATTTTTACTTCTCCAGGTAGAAGTTTTTTTACATCTTTTATCAATGTTCGGGAATTATCAACAGATTGATATAATATGAATTTTTTTAATGAAAACTTATCTATTTTAAAATCAATATTTTTATCTATTAAAAAAGCTTTTGACTCTGAGGCTACCTTTAAACAATTGTTGCTAAAAAAAAAATATAATGGCTTTACACCACAAATATCTCTAGCCATAATTAAATTATTCTTTTTTAAATCAATAATTAGTATTGAAAACATCCCCTCAAATTTATCAAAACACTTGTGTCCCCATTTTTTATAGGATCCAATTATAACTTCAGTATCAGAATTTGTTTTATAGGTGTGTATTTGCTTTGTTTCTTGCCTTAATTTTAAGTAATTATAAATTTCTCCATTAAACAAAATAATTAGGTTTTTTTCATCATCAAACATCGGCTGTTTCCCCAGCTGATTATCTACAATAGCTAATCTCCAAAAATAGAGTTTGAAATTATTTAATTTAATTACTTCTTTTTGATCTGGTCCTCTATGTTTCAAAATTGATTTTTTTAAAATATTTAAATTAGAAGAATATTTTTTTTCACTAAAGAATTCTGAATAAAATCCACACATATGTTTTAATTAAAATAAAAAATTTTTTGTTTTGGTTTTGTTATTAATCTCCAGGGATCGTAAATAAATTTGAGGTTATTTTTTTTTTTTAAAATTTTAGAATAAAATTGATTGTTGTTAGCAATGATAATTTTTTTAAATTTATTTATTTCTGAAAAAGTTATTGGATTAAGTTTATTTTCTTTTAAAATTTTATAATCTATATTTTTATCAAATGTGAATGTTTTATATTTTTTTGATAAATACCTATAAGATATTAATCCAAATGAGTCCCTAAAATCATCAGTTTCAGGAAATCCTTTAAACGCAACTCCTAAAATTAATATTTTATCTTTTTTATTAAAGTATTTTTCGCATAGTTTTATATTATTAATTATAATTTTTCTATTAAGGTCATATTGTGAACGTGGATATTGTTTTAAAAAATATTTTTTGGTTTTATGGAAACTATCACTTAAAACTAATGAGTCCTTTGGAAGACAAAAACCTCCAACTCCTGGTCCTGGATTAGCTAAAAAGTCCAACCTAGGATAATTTTTTTTTATACCTGCAATTATTTTTTTTTCATTTAGGTTTAATTGAGAACAAACTGACATAAAATAATTTGATATATTAAATAATGACAATCTTGAAAAATTACAGAATACTTTGGCTAGCTCACCTGCATCTGTTGAGCCTAAATGAATTATTTTAGTATTTATTTTTTTAAAAAATTTTTTCGCTTTTTTAAAAGATGCCGTTGATGCACCAACTAATTGAGTTAGGTTTGATAGTTCATTTAATGCATCTCCTGAGAGTGTTCTTTCAGGTGCTGAAACAATAAAATAATCTTTATCAATTTTTAATTTTTTTTTCTTTAAATATTTTTGTATTGTATTTTTGATAAAGCCAACAGGGACCGTACCTCTTATATAAATTGTTGGCTTATTTTTAAATTCTATCAAATTAAAAATTTTTAAATAAGTTAGTGGTTTATTTGGAAAGTATGATGTCGCTATTATGATATCATTAGCCACTATTTTTTTTGTATAATTAAAGAATATCTTTTTATTTAAGAGTTTTTTTATTTGTGTGTTTAGATTTTTTTCAGGGATACTGGAGAACCCCGAGTTTAGAGCATCAATCTTTTTTTTATTAATATCTAATGCTTGTACCGATAAACCTTCTTGGGCAATTTTAACAGCAAAAGTTAAACCTACATATCCAGCACCAATTACGCAAACTTTAAAATATTGCATTATTTTTTTGAAATCCTCTCAATAAAAGATCCAAATATCTTTCCATTAATTTTTGGGTTGTGATCTTTAGATAGTTTAAGTTTTCCATTTAATACCATTTTTTTATGTAAATTTTCGTCTAACAATATTTTTTTGATCGAGCTTGATAATTCATCAATATTTTTTGAATTCACAATATAACCATTATAATTATCTACGATGGCTGTGTCTGCTCCCGCACCGCTACCTCCAATAACTGGAAGACTGTTTGCCATTGCTTCAGAAAATACTGTTGGACATCCCTCAGTATCTCCATTATCTAACATTGTATGTGCTAAAACAAACAGGTCACTCTCTCCATAGAGTGTAGCTAATTTTTCGTCTGAAATCTCACCATGTAATTTAATATAATCACCAGCTTTATTATCATTTATAATTTTTTGACATATTTTAAAATAAGGTCCGTCTCCCACAATATCAAGTCTAAGATCTTGAATATTTGTTTTCAAACTTATCACTGCTTTACATAAAAAATGAAAACCCTTTCTCTCAATTAATCTTCCAACAGAAATAATATTATTTCTTTTTAATTTTTTACTAACAATTTTTTTTATTTTATCTGGATTTATACATGAAGGAATCACAGAAATTATATTCTCACTTACTCCAAATGAAATTAGTAATCTTTTACAAAAATCACATACTACAAAAAAACCATCAGCTTTTTTATATGTAAAAATCATAAAATGTTTTTTTATAAAATTTTTCAAATTTTTTTTATATAAAGGCACAGTTATTTCTTCACCATGGCCAGCAACTATAATTTTAAAGTTTAATAGTTTAGATAATATGATAACTAGTCCGTTGCCAATGACTCCTGGATTAACTAAAACTGCTTCATATTTTTTAATTTTTAAATTTCTTAAAATCCAATAGCAAATATAAGTATAAGTTTTAATTAATTGAATTTTTGAGGGTTCTGAGGAATTGGAAACATAGCTTGATCTGTAAATTTTGCTGCCGCCACTTAATACCTCATCAAATTTTGGCGATTTTACACATGTAAGAACATCGAATTTAAATCCAGAATTCTTTACTAAATTTAAAAGCCAAACTTTAGATCCACCAATATTAGGTGGTGGGAAATCTGGACTAATAAGTAGGTATTTTTTTTGAGAATATTCCATATTTTTTATCTATAATTTTTTGCATTCTATTTGAAATCCTAAAGTTGGGATTTTCAACTAAATTTGGTAACCACTCGTTTATTTTTTTTGGCTTAAAATCTGGCAATAATTTGAACAATTTTTTTGTATTTGGGGCTAATAATTCTCTATCTATTTTTCTTATTCTTTTAATATCTTTTTTTAAAATAATTTTCTTAGGATATATTTTTACAATTCTTTCGAATACTTCTCTTACACTAATTGGCTTATAGCCTGTTCCAAGATTTAAGAAATCACAATTTATTTTTTTATTAAATTTGTTCCTATAGATAAATTCTGTAATAACCCAAGCAATATCATCAATATGAATAAAATCTCGTCTTGGCGTCAGATTCCCTAATCTTACAATACCTGTTTTAAGTTGAGTTATAATAGTTCCAAGTAGTTTAGTATTAGTTTCACCTTGCCCAGCTGCATTTGCAAGTCTAATATTTAATATTTTTAATTTGTTTCTCTCCGCATAAAATTTTGTTAATTCTTCACCATGTTTTTTTGTCCAACCATAGAAATCTATAGGATTTAACTTTGATTTTTTTTCGTCGTGTCTTTGATTTTCAGGCGCATACGTTGAGGAAGTAGAAAAATGGATAAGTTTGGTTTTTCTGTTTAACACGTTTAGAATATTAAGTAGAGTTATAGTATTGCATTTATAAGCATAATCAGGAAATAGAAGACATGTTGGTATATGAGTTAAAGATGCTAAATTTATTATGTAATCAAATTTACCTTTTTTAATGTCATTATGAATTTTTCCAATATTAATTAAATCAAAATTTATAAATGTTATATTTTTATGTTCTTTTTTAAGAATTTTTGGATAACCAAAGTCTAATTTGTCAACAATGGTCAGATAAAATTTATTATCATCTATGATTTTTTTTGATATAGCTGTTCCAATAAAGCCTGCACCACCTGTCACTAGTATTTGTTTTTTCACTTAGAATATCCTTACTGCAATTGAAACACCCAAGCCAAGTTCATTAAACTCTTTACAAATAAAATTGTCTCTATTCTTAATATTTTTTTTCCAAACATTTTTTAAATATGGATGTTCAAAAGAATTTGTATCATCAAAAACTAAAAAACCTCCAATTTTAACGATTTCAAAAGTATTTGAGAGATCAATTTTAGCGCCATAATAACTATGATCTCCATCAATACAAATTAAATCAAAGAATATATTTGGGTTATTTTTTTTAAATTTTGGAATTAATTTTTTTGAGTCACCATTGAAAAAATATATTTTTCCTTTGTGTTCTAATTTTTTAAGTTCATTCTCAACAATTTCAGGTCCTGGATTTTCGACTCCTGTATAATTTTGTATCCACATATCAAATGCATACATATCACAATTAGGTGAGTTTTTTGCGACAACAGACATTGATCTACCTCTCCTCACACCAATTTCTAAATAATTTTTTGGTCGAATTAATTTACTTATAACAAATAGTATTTTAATCATATCTATATAATTTGAGTGAGTTTTATGTGCTTGAGATATTTTTTCATAATATTTTTTCACAAATTCTAAATATGGTTCATCAAATTGTTTATCTAAGAAATTGTAAAGTTCTTCATTGTATTCAGGTTTTTGGGCTTCTTTAGCTATGAATTCTGGTGTATAAATTATTGGATCAAAAACTAAATTTTTTTTAATTTCTATGTAATTATTTTCTTGTTTAGGAATATTAATTAAATTTTTATTTCTTTTTTCTCTTCTAATTTTATTTTTTACTTTAAAAAAAAACTGATGAATGTAATTAATCATTTAGCTCTCTATTAAAAAAAAATTTAAAATTTTTATTAAATTTATTTTTAAATATCTCATTTAATACTTTTTTGTTATATATATTTCTTTTGCTTGTTTTAATAATAGATAAAACTTGCTTATTTGATTTTGCGGATAAAAATATATTATTTTTAATAAAATTTGAGTATTCTCTAAACCATCCTTTTTGATAAACTATTATATTTGTAATACCATAAGCTTCTACCAACATAGTAGAATTTGTTCCAATAATATATTGACTCTTTGCAATAGTTTTAGCTGTTTCATCGAGTGAACTATTTCTCATAAAAAATATATTTTTAGTCGGAAAATCTATCATATGTTCAATGTCTTCGTATCTTTCCTCGGGTCTTAGTTTATAAATAATTTTGTAATCATTTAATTTCAAACTTAGATATTTTATTAAAAATATTAATTCTTTTCTTGAAAATATACTTGAAACTATAAATATTTGTTTTTTTTTTTTTAATTTATAAAATTTATTTCTTTCAAAATATCCTAAAGACACACATCTAGTATTATGTGAGTAGAATTTCTTCCAATAATTACCCCATATAATTATTTTTTTTGTAATAAGATATTTAAATTTTGTTGTGAGATAAAATTTATAGAGTATATTTAATTCTGAAGCCAATGCATGCTGTATATCAAATGTTTTAATTTTGTGTTTTCCACAATATTGAATACATTTAGCAATATTAGCATTTTCAAGATATATAACATTTTTGGAATTAAAAATTTTAGTGAAAAATCTAAATAAAACAAAAATTGATATTTGTTGAAGATAGATTTGCTTAAATATATTTTTAAAATTTACTTTATTTTTGCCAAAAAATTTAAAAAATTTTTTTTCTAACAATTTAAATTCAGTATCTTCTCTTCTAAAAAGTTTAAGTAATATGTGTAATAAGTTTGATAAAAGGAGAATGTTTATTTTTCTATCAAATAAGGAAGAATTGTTGGAAATTGTTAGTGTATTGAATGTAAAATTATTTTTCTTCAGAATTTCAGTAACAGTATCATTGTATCCATTTTGATAAAATTTATACCTTCCTGTATCCAAAACTAATATTTTTTCTTTTTTAAACAGAAAAATAGGTATTTTAATTGTTTGAAGTATTTGAATTAACAATTTCAGAATTAATTTAAAAAAATTTTTTTTTTTTTTTTGAAAATAAAATGTAGAAACGAAGTTATAAAATATAGCATACCTTAATGAAAACCATATTTCTATCAATTTTATGTTTTTTGTTTTCAAAATTTGTTTATCAAATCTTTTAAATTTTTGGATAACTGTATTGTTCATTTTTGTGTGAATAAGAGGTTGCAATTAGAAACCATAAAAAAGGAGAGTAAAACATATTTATAAATAATGATGATAAAACTAAAATTATAAGAAAATGTAAATTTGGATAAACTAATTCTTGTTTAGAATTTAAAATTGAAAAAATACATTTTTTAAATAAAATTATAAAAAATAATAAACCTAGTATACCCAGTTCATATAAAATTAATAAAATGGTGCTGTGTGGGTCTGGCAATCTTTTTACTTTATAATTATCATCCAACAACTTATTGTTAATTTTAAATGATCCTAATCCAGATCCAAAAAAAGGTTTATTTTTCAAATTCTCAAATGTTATAAAATAATATTGTGATCTAAAACTTTTGGTTTTTTTATTGAACCATGAAAAGTTGAATATAGTTGGGTTATGTCCATCATTAGCTTTGGTATAATTAAAAATGATATTTTTCTTATTTTCAATGTATAAGGATCTTATTTTTTCATTCCAAAAAAAAGACGATGAAAACACTAAAAATATAAATAGTACAATCTTAATTTTATTATCTTTAACTAAAATTGATGAAATAAAAAAATTTGCTAATAAAAGGTATAAGCCCGTTCTACTAAATGTTAAAATAATTGCTGTAGTATAAATAACTAAAATTATAAAATTTTTTTTTGAATTTAGATTGAATATTATAGTTACTAGTAAAATATTTAATATTATTGCTAAAAAGTTTTTTGACGCTAAATTGTAATTGGGATCACTTAAATTAAAAATAATATCTGTGGTAATAAAAAAATTCTCTAAAAATATGAAATTTTGGATGAATATATATAAAATTATTAAGGAAACATAAAAATTAATATTTTTGTAAATATTTATCCAATTGTTGTTTTGTAAATAAATAACAGAAAAAAAAAATAAGTTAAAAAATATTTCAAGAGAATTCTTTATATCTAACTTAAAATCACTAATAACTAAGTACTCATATACCGTATATGCAATTAAGTAGACCAATAAAGGTAATAAAACCCAAAGTTTCTTAAAGTGTTTTAATTCAAAAAAATTTATAAAAATGTATATAGAAGAATAAATTGTAAAGAAGATTCCCAAGTATATTTTATTTATTATTTGAACATTAAAAATAAAAAAAATAAGAAATACTAATAATGTGTATTGAAAAACTTTTTCAGAGAATAAATCTTTTAAATCGAACATTTAATAATTTTTAATTTGGTTGATAAATCAATATATATTTTAAAATATTTGTTAATTATAGTTGCTGTTATTTAAAAAAGTTATTTTTTTCAAATTTCTCTCTAAGGATTTTGTATCAGATTTAAAAATATTTTGTTCAAACTCCTCAAGAAAATTCTTTAATTCAAAATTTTCAATTTTTATTTTCTCGTTACTGTTAAAAATATATGGATTAATAGTCTTTTGAAAATTGTTTTCATAGAACAATTCTTCATGTTTTTTTTCTCCAGGTCTTAATCCAATAACATCGTATTCGATATCGCCATCAGGGTTTTTTTCATCTTTAATTTTTAATCCATTTTGTATTAAAAAATAATTTGCCAATTCAATTATTTTTTTTGGTTTTCCCATATCTAAAACAAAAATTTCACCATTTTTACTGAGTATTGTTGTATCTAAAACTAAATTTACTGCTTCTGAAATACTCATTAAATATCTAGTTGCCTCAGGATCTGTAATTGTAATTTTATTAGAGTGTTTGATTTGGTTTTGCCATATTGGAAAAACAGAGCCTGAAGAATTTGCAACATTTCCAAATCTTACTGCACAAAATGATGTATCCTTAGTTTTTTTTTGAAAATATAACATCATCAATTCTGCAACCCTTTTTGTCATACCCATATAATTTGAAGGTTTAACTGCCTTATCTGTTGAAATTAAAATGAATTTTTTAATTTTATATTCTTCAGATAAAGTCATTACATTTTTTGATCCAATTATATTTGTCTCAGCACACTGAAATAGATTTTTCTCAGCTATTGAAACATGTTTAACTGCAGCAGCATGAAAAACAATGTTTGGTTTATGTTCAACAAATATAGATTTTAAAAAACTGAAATTATTTATATTTCCTAAAACACTCTCCACTAAAGTATTCTTGTCTTTAATTCTGTTAACTTCATTTATTATATTGAATAAATTTATTTCGGAATTTTCAAATAAAATAATTTTTCTTGGATTAAATTGACAAATCTGTTTTGATAATTCAGAGCCAATTGATCCCCCCGCACCTGTTATTAGTATATTAGAGTTTTTAAAAATTTTCGAATTTTCCTTGTAAAAAAAATCAATATCCCTCTCATTTATATAAGTGTTTGCAACATCTATTTCACTTGATGTAAAATTTAAATTTTGTTCATTATAGAAAAAAATATTTACATTTTTTTTTTTAAAATAATTACTAATAATTCTTATTTTTTTTGTCGAAATTTTATTTGAAGCAATAATAGCTTTCGATATTTTGTTAGAGTCAAATTGGCTAATATTATCAATTGATATTATTTCAATATTACCAATTTTTCTTCCTAACATAGCTCTATTGTCTGAAACAAAAGCAACTATCTCTAAATTTGGGTTTAATGATAAAGATTTATAAAAATTGTAAGCTTTTTCTCCATCTCCTATTACAACTATTTTTTTTTTATTTTTAACATCATTATATTTAAAGATATTTAGTATCAGATATCTGGTAACAACTACCAATGAAAAATATACTAATGAGATGATTAAAGGAGAAGATCTGGGGATCCCATTCATTTGATAAAAAAAAGATATAGAAAAATAGATTAAGAAAAAAATTGATAAAAATTTTATGAAAGATTTTATATAGTCTAAATCGAAATATCTGGTTACAAAATTGTTCATTTCAAAATAAATATAGAAAAAAAGGAATAAAAAATTTCCAATTAACAAATGTATGAATTGATTTTTTGTTGGAATTAAAAATAAATCGTCTCTTATATTGTAGGAAATCCAGAATGAAGCATTAAACAGAATTATGTCAAAAAAAATTATTAAATATTTTTTTTTAATACCTTTTATTTCTCTTAAATCAAAGCTTCTTAACATAAAAACATTTAATTAAATTATCTATCCTAAGGATCTTTCTCTTTTTGCAATCTCAATTAGACTAGCTTCCGCATCTTTTTTTTTTAGAATATTACTTAATAAATTTAATGATAATTTCCTATTAAATATTGATAAAATAGTTAAAAAAATTAAAATTATATCAATTTTTAAGCTCATATGTTTGATATAAAAGATACCATATTTACTCTTCCATGGTCTTATTAAATCATTGTAATCTTTGTTTGGGTTGCTACTATTTTTAAGTATTTCACCCTCGTCAGAAAATATTATTGAGGAAAAATCTGTAATACCAGGTTTAACTGATAATAACTCTTTTTCAAAATCAGAGTATAATTTTACTTCACTTTCAATTTGTGGTCGTGGTCCAACCAAACTCATATCGCCTATAATAACATTTATCAATTGCAGAATTTCATCAAATTTAAACTTTCTAATATATTTTCCTAAAGGAGTTATCCTATTGTCATTATTGGATGTTGAAGTAACACCCGTTGAAGAGGCATTTTTTATCATTGATCTAATTTTAAATAATTTAAATTTTTTAGAATCTTTACCGACTCTATCAGATATATAAATTGGATTTGAAAAATCGGACAAGAATATTGAAAACAAAATTAAAATTATAAATGGTAAAAAAATTATTAGAACAATAAACGACAATATTTTATCAACTATAACTTTAAAAAACATAGGAAACACATGTCAGTTTTCTGACTTAAAAACTTTTTTTATTTCTGAGCTTATTGTTAAATAATCGATACCAATTTTTTTTCTCAAGTAATTCTGATCACCGACTATTTTTAAAGTTTGATCATTAGTTGAAAATATTTTTAATCTAGTTTTCAGAGAGTATTTAGTAATTATTGAAGATATAATAGAGCCAAGACCACCAATATAATTATTTTCCTCAACTGTAAAAATAAATTTATATTTTCTTAAAATATTTTTCAAATGTATTTCATCAATTGGTTTTAAAGTAGATAATGTATATATTGAAATCCTTGAACTATTTACTTTAGAATTATTATATGCTCTAATACACTCACTAAATATACCTCCAATACAAATTATTGCTAAAAAATCCCCTTTTCTGTATTTTATAAGTTTTCCAATTTTATATGTCTTTCTTTCAAATGGTATTAAATCACTAGCATTTTTTTCTAAACGTAAATATGTAGTTCCTTTAGTATTAACTAATTTATTAAAACTCATTTTTGTTTCCCAATTTGTACTTGGAGCAGATATTGTAATATTTGGTATTGAATTTAAAATAGATAAGTCCTCTGTAGCATGATGTGACATTCCTAAAACTCCATATGTAAATCCACCACCAGTTGAAACTAAATTTACATTTAAATTGTGATATACAGAATCATTTCTTATTTGTTCTAGACATCTTAAGGTTAAAAAATTTGCGATCGAATAACAAATTACACATTTTCCCTCTTTTGCAAGACCTGAGGAAATGCCGATCAAATTTTGCTCTGCAACACCTACATTTAAATATTTTTTTGGGTATTTTTTTTCAAATTTATTAAAAACTCCATATCCTAAGTCCCCAGTTAAAAGCATTAAATTTTTTTTTTTTCTTGCTAACTTTATTAACTCTTCTTTAAATATTTCTCTCATCTACAAATATGTTTAATTGCTTTTTTAAGTTCCTCGTTTTTAGCGGCTCTATAATGCCATAAATTATTATTTTCCATAAATTTAACACCTTTTCCTTTTATTGTGTGTGCAATTATACAAATTGGTTTTCTTTTACTTCTAATTTTTTTTTTTCTGATTTTTGAATAAATTTGTTTATGATTATGTCCATCTACATTAAATACCTTCCATCCAAATGAAACAAGTTTGCTTTCTAATGGCTCTAAATTTAAAGTTTTTTTTACGGTCTCTATGCTTTGTAATTTATTATAATCAATAATATTTATTAAATTTGATAACTTATGGTGAGATGCAAACATAAACGCTTCCCAATTAGAACCTTCATCTAATTCTCCATCACTCATCAAGTTGAATACTCTTACATTTCTCCTCAAATTTGCCAAAGCAATCCCACAAGACACAGAAAGCCCGTGACCAAGAGATCCAGTGGAAAATTCAACACCACTTACCTTGTAGTGTGATATGTGACCTGATAAGTTGGATCCATTTTTACAATAATCCTCAAGTTTTTTTTTTGAAAAAAAACCTTTTTCTGCCAGTGCTGCATATATAATTCCACCTGAATGACCCTTACTCAATATAAATCTATCTCTCAATTTATAATTTGGATTTTTTGGTTTTATTTTTAATACATCATTAAAAAGAACTGCCACAATATCAGCAATAGAAAACATTGAGCCTATATGTGAGCTTCCAGCTTTTGAAGTCATATTTAAAGCATGTAGTCTTAAAATCTTTGCGAATTCTTTTGTTTTTGTTAAGTTCATATTTGTGAAAAAATATATTTCTTATAACAAAACTGCGATTAAATTAAATAATAAAAATATTATATTTAAAAAATATGTAATAAAAACTATACCAAAACAAAAGCATAGTTTAATAAATAAAAGTATTTTATCATATCACAATACATTATTTAAAAATTGCAAAGCTATACCAAAATTAATTTCAAATAAGAAAAACTTAGAGTTTTATTTCGAGTACTGTGGAAAAAGTTTGTCAGAAATTTTAAAAAACCCAAAATTAAAAAAAAAAGAAATGAAAGAAATTCTTAAAGGAATAGTAGAAATATTAAATATTTGCGAAAAAAAGAAAATCGGCATTGATCCACATTTTAAAAATTTTACATTGAAGAAAAAAAAAATTTATTTTGTGGACATTTATCCACCAATTAGAAAAGAGTTTATTTCCTTGCTTGTAAAACATAATAAAAAAATAAAGTTTGAAATTTTGAAACATCTTGAAAATTATAAGCACAATAAAATTAAGCAACATTTTTTAGCTGATCTAAAAAAAACAAATTATATAAATAAAAATTTTTATAAATACGCAGTTGAGTATTTCATAGTAAATAATGTTGTAAGCAAAATAAATTATAAATTAATTAATCAAATCATCAAAATAGAAGAAAGTAATTTAAATAATAAATTATTTACACTTTCTTAAAATTTATTATTATGATTTTTGAAATTAGTTTTTATTTTTTAGATTTATTTTCTTAATTAAATCTAACACTTTTGAAGAATATCCCCACTCATTATCATACCATAAAACAAATTTTATATAATTATTTTTAATCTGAAAAAATCTCAAATCAAGTGCGCATGAGAAATTTGTCTTAATAAAATCTGATGAAACTAAAGCTTTATGATTTAAGGAAATAATATTTGAATAATCTTTTTTTATTTTTTTAATCAATTCGTTTAATTTAGGTTTTTTGGCTAAGTTCAGTACAATATCTGCTGAAGATACAATGCTAGTTGGTATTCTAAAGGAGTTCGAAATAAATTTATTTTTTAAATTTGGTAAAACTTTATATGTTGCTTCAATTGCGGATGTATTTTTTGGGATTAATATGTTTGGACTTGCTCTACCTAAGGCGTAATTATCTATCATTTTTCCTGGGACGGCGTAAGATTTTGACGGTCCATCCAACAAATTTTGATATCCTAACCATGGATGCAACGTCGTCACAAATCCATTATTTATTATATAAAGCTCATTTATTGCCTTTAAAACTGGCGCTATTGCTGTAGCATCACAAATACTACTAGAAATTATAAAGTCTCTGGACTTTAAATAGGTTTGATCATTTACCCCATAAATCATTGTATTATCTACAAGTTTACTATTTGGACTATTTGTAACAATTACATGCTTAACCTGTTTTTTTAGTTTTTTTGACAAATATAAATTTTTTGTCACTCCGCTAGAGTCTATTAAATAATCTACCTTTAATTTTTTCCAATTTATGAGGTTAATTTTATTTTCTGAAAAATATTTTATCCTTTTTTTCTTGATAATTATTTTATTTCTATTCACTGAGACTTCTTGTTTCAGTTTTCCATAAGTTGAGTCGTATTTAATTAGATAAGCTATATTGTTGATATCTGGATTGATATCATTTATGGCAACAACATCAAAACTTTTTGATTGAAGGGTTTGTCTCAATATAGCTCTTCCGATCCTACCTAAACCATTAATCCCAATTTTAATCATATTTAAAATTTATAATTTCTAATTTTTGATTGCAAAAAACAATAATTTGAAATTTTTTGAATATTTAGTTTTTTATGCGAGTATCTTAAACCATTTAAACCATATTGATACAATTTTTTTTTATTAGAATTCTCTAGATTCAAAAGAAAATTTGAAATATTATTTTTTTTGTGGTTTATTTCCCAACCACATCGGTTCTTCTTCAAGATGTCAACAATATTTGTGTACTTCGTTGCTAATATTGGTAAACCGATTGACATAGCTTCCAAGACGGTATTAGGCATACCCTCTGACCTTGATGGTTGAATAAGCATATCAAGTTTTGATATTTCAATAAATTTTTTTTTTCCATAAAAAGGACCTTTAACTAAAATTTTATTTTTTGGATTTAATTTATTGAAATTATCTATTAATTCTTTGCTTGAAAAACCAAATTTTTTTCTGTGTTCTCCTATAAAGACGAGTTTTATTATCCTTTTTTTACTTTTTTTCAAATATGTTTCAAATTCTTTTAACAAAATATCTAGCCCTTTAATATAAAAATCAAATCGGCCTAGATAGAATATTTTTATTTCATTATTAAAACTTATAAAGGAATTTTTTTTTTTTATATTATATTTTTTTTCAAAACCATTCGGTATTATGTATATTTTTTTACTTTTATATAACTTATTAATTTGAGATTTTTCTCCTGGATTTAAAGCTATAAAACCGTGAATAAAATGTAAAAAAAAATTTAAAAACATTTTAAAAAAAATCAATTTTTTTAATTTGTTGATTCTTAAAGCAATTTTAGAAAACGTTCCTCTGGGGCTAATTAAAATTTTAATATTATAGAATCTTGATAAAATAATTATCGGAAATATATTAAAGTTATAGATCTCATGAATTATTAAGTAATTTGGTTTACCAAAATCTTTAAGAATTTTAACAAAAGGATTTTTATAAAAAAAATTTAAAAAATTAAAATTTATTTTAAAAGACTCAAATTTTTTATTTTTCTCTTCATAGATTATATTAGTATTAATTATTCCGATGTGATGTTTTTTAGATTGAGCCCTAACAAGAGATAACACACTACTTTCTGGGCCGCCTACCCTTAATAAGCTTTGATACTTGTTTTTTTTTTTTAGGTTCGCGAAATGTAAGATTTTCATCTAATTGTCTTTTCATGCCAAAAGTTTAAAACGAGCAATATCCATATCCTAAAAAAATTTTGTTTTATGTTGCTTTCATTGGAAATCATTGATTCAATTTTTTCTTTTTTGAAATGTTCCATAACTATTGAGTTCTGATCTAATAAAGTATTAATTAATTCTCTATTTTTTTTTTCACAAAGATATTTATGTAAGGGTATTGAGAAGCCTCTTTTTTTGAACTTATTAATATATCCTAAACCTAATTGATTAAGTATTTCTTTTAACTCCTTTTTGGACGAAAACAAATCAACCATTTTTTTGGGATTTGTAATTTTTTTTTCTTTAAAAATATTGCTATCTAAAAAAGGACATCTTACCTCCAAAGCATTTATCATAGATGTCCTATCTACTTTTACCATAAAATCAAATTTTAATCTTTCTAAGTAGCTATTGAAACTTCTTTCCAGGCTTGACTTGCCACAATCGATAAATTTTTTTTTTATATCATTTTCAATATTGCTGTTAAATGAATTTTTAAACGAAATTTCATGCATATATTTCTCTCGGAAATGTAAATTCCATCCTCCGTTAAATAATAGATTGTATAAATCTCCCTCTTTTAAAAATATTGAGAATAACAAATATAAATATTTTTTTGGAATTATTTTTAATTCATCAAATAATTTATATATTGATGATAGATTTATATTTAATTTAAAACCTTTTAATAAATCTTTTAAAAAAAAGATTTTATAATCTTGATACCCTCCAAAAACTTCGTCAGCCCCATCACCTGAAATAGCTACTTTTGTTTTTTTAGAAATTTTTTCATATATCAGATAACTTGGAATTGATGAGTAATCTGCAAATGGTTCATGGAAAATTTGAAAATTTTTTTTCAACATGCCTTCTAAATCTAAATTATCAATTTCCAATATATTATGATTTGATTTTATATTTTTTGAAACCATGTTAGATAATTCATCAAATTGACTTTGGTCCTTTTTTGAATAAGCATAGTAGGTGTCTATTATTTCATCTTCAGATGCAAGTTTACAAATCAATGATGAATCAATTCCACCAGATAACAAGTAAGATATATTAACATCTGAAACTTTACGATACTTAATAGCTTCAATTAAAAGATTTTTAACTTTTTTTGAATTATATATTTTTTTAAAACTAAAACTTGTTGACTTATTTTTTTTTATTGTTGTTAGTCTTTTTTTTTTTAAATCATATTCTAATACTTCCCCTGGGATTACTGATTTAATATTTTTATAAATTGTATTTTCATCATGAAAATATCCCTTCCATAAATAATGGGAAAGACCATAAAAATTAATATTTTTTCTGTGTTTTTCTAATATTATTTTTGACAAACCATGAAGATCAGATGAAAAGTAAAATTCCTCGTTAAAATGATAATAATACAAAGGCTTCTTACCAATTGGGTCTCTTGCTAGAAATATTTTATTTTTTTTTTTATCGTAAAATGCGAACGAAAAAAAACCTCTTATTTTTTCAAGAAAATTAAATCCATATTTAATTATACCTTCTAATAAAACTTCAGTATCACCTTGTGTTTTGAATGAAATACTGTTCAGGTATGTATTTTTAAGCTCTTTAAAGTTATAAATTTCTCCATTAAAAACGATATAACTTATATCATCTCTACCTTTCATTGGTTGATTTGATCTTACGTTTAAATCAATTATGCTTAACCTGGAATGAGCCAGAAATAGATTTTGCTCAATTTTTTGAATTTTTTGGGCATCTGGGCCTCTGTTTATTATAAATTTGAGTAGCGTATTTATTTTATTAAACGCATCCCCACAATTTGATACGACACCTGCAATACCACACATAATTTTTAATTTAAATATTTAAGAATTTTTTTAACGTCTGATTTAACATCAACAGATTTTGAAATATCAGTCAATCTAATCATTCGAACATCAATTCCTAATTCTAAGAAACGTAATATCTCAATATCTTCAATCATTTCGAAATTAGTCTTTTCATTTCTTTTGAATTTTAGAAGTTTTTTTCGAGGAAAGACATAGGCACATATTTGTCTAAAACTTTTATTGAACTTATTTTTTTTACTTCCTGGGATAGGTGACCTAGACATATATAAAAGCTTTTTATTTTTTGAAAAAATTACTTTTGGTATATTTCTGCTGTAATATAATCTTTTAGTTTTTATTTCACTATATCCATTAAGAATATCATTTGGATATTTTTTTGACATTTTTATCAATTTAAATATGTCTTTAGGATTAAATATTGGTTCATCACCTTGAACATTTATATAACTTTTAGCTTTTATTTTTTTTGCAACTTCTACTATTCTGTCAGTACCAGTCAGACAATTTTTTGAAGTTATTATGCAATTAATTTTTTTTTTTTTGCACAACATTTTAATTTGATGTGAGTCAGTAGCTACATAAATTTTTTTTTTGTCAAAAGCTTTTGTACATTGCAGGTAAGTTCTTTCCAAAATTGTTTTTCCTTTTAAAATTATTAAAGGTTTATTTTTCAATCTTTTTGAACCTAATCTAGCTGGAATGACTAAAATTTGATCCATTGATTATTTTTCCGTTATATTTAAAATTAAAATTAGTTGGGGTTATAGAGGTCACTTTTTTATGAAAATTATAACTATTAAAAATTTTAATATACTTATTTACAAAATTGAAATTTAAATCATTTTTTTTATATCCATC
The DNA here is from genome assembly GCA_902603665.1 of uncultured Pelagibacteraceae bacterium. Taxonomy (GTDB): domain Bacteria; phylum Pseudomonadota; class Alphaproteobacteria; order Pelagibacterales; family Pelagibacteraceae; genus Pelagibacter. Next base: position 20,482 of record CACKVV010000009.1, read on the forward strand.
AACACCAGCTAAAAAGATATTTTTTGGTTTAGATTGAATAGCAACACAAAGTGCATAAAATAAACTCAGATTATCAGGCAAAATACATTTATTTTTCATTATTTTGAAAGTATTTTTTTTGAATTTCACACCAAAATTTAAAATATCTATTTTATTTAAAAGTGTATTTTTCTCTGATATCAAATACCTTGGAAATATTAGAGGTTTAGTTGTTTCTATATAGTCGTTAAGTTCCATCATTAATCTTCCAAAATTACATGAAACATAAAAATCAATATATTTCTTATCTAAAATATTATTATAATTCAGACAAAGAACTGTTGGGGATGCATTTTTGATAAATTTTTTTATTTTAGATTTATATGTGTTTAAACTTTTGCCAGGGCCAATAATAAGAATATCATTTTTATAAAAATTTTTTTTTGGATCCCAATTACCCTCAAATTTTAGATTAGGGATATGAAATATTCCATTGTTTAAAATATCAATATCAAATTTTTTTGAGACAAGTTTTTTTAAAATATTAATATTGCTTATGATACTTTTTTCTGAATATTTTTTGTCCTCAATCATTTTTTGTATGTAAGTAGGATGTATCTGATGTTTTGCTGACATATAATAAAATAGATTGGGTCCCCATTTATACTTTTTATAAAGTACATCAAAATAATCAAAAATTAATTTGTATATTATTTCTGAATTATATTTTTTTTTTATTTGCTTTTGTGATTGAAGTTCAAATAAAAGTTCCTCTGTTTTTGTGTTACCAGCTCCTCTTCCCATCCCCATAATTGTAGAGTCTAAGTATTTGAAACCCAACTTATATGCCATAATAGTATTACCTAGTGCATTATTTAAATTATTATGCGCATGTATACCCAATGGTTTTTGAATTTTTTTAATAACTTTATAAATTTTGATTAGATTATTCTTTGTTAAATCACCTAAAGAGTCTGCAATATATAGTACTGATATACATTCTGTATCTTTTATTTTTTTTACTAATAAATTTAATTGCTTTAAGTTAAGAGATGTGATTTGCATTATGTTTAAATAAACAATGTAACCTTTTTTATAAAAATACTTAGATAATTTTATTGCAGCATTTATATCACTAAGGTTTATAGCAATTCGAATAATTGATACCTTTGATCTATCCTTGTGGACGAAATAATCGTTGAGCAATTTTAAATTGATTTCTTTATCGTTTATATAATCTTTTCCGTTTATCATAATAGAGTAATTAATTTTTTTATTTAACTTTAAATTATTTATTTTTTTCTCTGTTATGAAGCCATAGTCACCACAATTTTTTTTTTTTAATCTAAAGCCCAATTCAACTGTATCAACACCAGATCCTGACATTGTATTTAAATATTCATTTACTAACTTTGTTGAAAAGTTCCAGTTGTTGTAATATCCACCGTCTCTCAAAGTGCAATCAAGAATTTTCATTTTTATTAAATTTTCACTTCAATTTCTAATACTTTATTTTTACTCTTTATTCCAAGTGCTCCAATTTTTGGCTTCGATCCAAAAATTAATTTATCAAAATTATTTTTTTTATACCAATTAATTATCTCTAATTCACTATGTTCTGATGCATATTTTGTTTTAAATCTGTCAATCACAACTCTAAAATAATAATCCTTATCAAATTTATTTTTTAAATTATTGTTATGGCACCCCACAATTCCTATACCAATGAGTTTTTCAAAATAAAATATTGGTATAAAAAGTCTTTTGACATTTTCTGGTGATAAAAATTGGGAAATAAATCTTAGAGGTTCTATAATTATTCCTTGTCTAATTAATGCTATAAAAGATAAAAACTTGTTATCATAATTATGATCAGGATTATGTTTATAAACATAAATTCCAAATTTTCCCTCTATTTTTACAGATTTACTCAATTTGCTAAATGTTTTTTTTGGGTTTTTTGTGTGATGTATTACCCCCCCAAGAGTAAACAATATCAAAAACTTCTGGTTTGAAAGGAATATCATTTAAATCACCTTTTGCAGCAACAATATCAAAATTTTTATTTATAATTTTTTTATATGCTTGAAATATACCTTCACTTAAATCTGCTAAAACATAAAGTTTTGGCGAGCCATTTACAATAAAATCAGAAAATCTTCCATTTCCACATCCAGCATCAAGTACAATTTTATTTTGAAAATCTTTTGTTTCCAAATTGATTGTTGATTTCAGTATTTTTTTTGAGGCTTCATTATCATAAACAATATTTTTATGACTGTCTGACCACCAATACGAATATATTTTTGATTGATAATTATTTTTAATTTTATTACTTTTTTTTTCAAAAATAATTACACCATCAACAATTTTGTACTGAATATCACAACTTGTGCATTTCAAATAATTTTGTTTTGAATTGTCCTCTGGATATTTAATTTCAAATTCACTATTACATTCATCACACATAAGAACTTTGTTAATATTATCTAAGTTAATCATTATAAAATATTTACCTGCTAATTTTTGAAAGACAAATGCTATTTAATATCCATACAATTGGAGCAAATTCAAAGTTTATGAAAAGAAAAACTGGTAATATTGTTAAAGAATATAAAAAACATGCAGATTTATAATCTTTAAAAGTTAATTTTTCATTTGAAAAAAAGGTTGATAAAATAAAATAAATAATTGGTGCGAAATAAAGTATAAATCCAATTAAACCGTAATTTACGAATATAGATAAAAATGCATTATGCGTCTCAGTCAAACTTCCCTCATTTGAATCTCTTATCCTAAAACCCCCAGTTCCAGATCCAATGAAACTATTTTTTTTAATTTCTTCTACACTTGAATAAATTAACCATCCTCGGTGACTGTCATGTAAAATGAAAGGTCTTTCTATTTTTGTAACATCGCCACCGGAGTGAATTGTTCCTTCAAAGACTTTTGAAGCTGTGTCATATCCAAATGTAACCATTACGCAAATAAAAAGAGAGAGCAAAGTTAATTTTATAGAATTATATTTAAAAAGAAAAATAAACATTATTATTTGAACAATTGATATTAATAAAGCTGCTCGAGACTCTATCCCTATTATTAAAAAAATATAAAGAGGAATAAAAATAAATCCTACTAAATACTTCTTATTTCTAACTATAAATGTAATAAAAAAAGGTAAAACTAGTGGTAGAGTTAAAGCTAAAGTATTTTTTCCATGTCTAAATCGTTCAAATTTTTCAAAATTTAGCCTAACTCCGATGTATGGTGAGTTAAATATTATTTCATAAACAAGTATTAAAAGAGAAAATATAAAAATATAAGTCAAAATCGATGAATTAAAAAAATAGTCAATGTTTTTGTTTTTATAAAAAAAATTAACAAGAAAAAAACAAGCAAATATCAGGAAGCCTTGTTTAAAAAAAAACTCTACGACATAAAATATATCATAGTCTGTTTGTAGATAATTAAAAATACCAACTAAAAAATATAGAAAATAAAATAAAAGAATTACATTTAAAAATATAAAATAATTAAAATTAAATATTATTAGATTTTTGATAAAAAAACTTGAAATTATTATCAAAGCTAAAAAGATATATAACACATGAGAATACTGCAAGTTGCCGATAGACCAAGTTGTAGACCAAAGACAAATGATTACACCAAGAATTAGACAAGAATATTTCTCAATATTTGAAATTATTTTTTTATTTGGGTACATAGATAATAATAAATAATACTAATTGAAAAGTATATTACAGATATTGTTACATAGAAAACTAGATTGTATTTAAAAAGAAAAAACTCTACTAAAAATGATATTGGATAAACACAAATAAATAAAAATCTTATGCCAAATAAAAATTTGTATATTTTTATGAAAGATGAAAAATTCTTTTCTAAATCTTCGTAAGTTTTATCAAAAAGTATTATAAAATTTAAAGCAGCAAAGCTTGAAAAAATAATTAAAATAATATTTTGACTTAACAAACTTGGGAATATGCATAAAAATATTCTAACAAGGTCTGGATTAAAATTATCAATTTCATTTCCGAATTTATACTTTTCATCTGAGGCTCTTGCTAATTGACCATCAACAAAATCGAAAAAAAGAACAAATCCAATAAAAAGATATGCTGTTACAAAATATAAAAAATTAGTCGATTCTGAGAAAATTTGGATTAAAATTATAAATACAGAGTATATGAATAAGATTAATCCAAATAGATCTAATAAATTTGCGGATATTCTTAGTCTAAATAAAATATAAGAAAATATTAAAGAGCAAAATTTAATACTATTGTGGAAAAGACTTAATTCTTTTCTTTTAAATGGATTTATTAATGGAAAAGTTTTTTCAAGAAAAAATATGTAGTTTTTTTTAATATTGTCTAGATAAAATAATCCAATAATTGAACCAATGCCGTATATAAAGTGTAAGCTAAAAAAAATGGGGGGTCCAAGTAGGACGTAGTAGACTTTTTTTTCTTTTATAAAAATTTTTAATGATCCAATCAATATAAAAGCAATATATAAATAAAAAATAAATAGACAAATATGATTTAAAGTTTGATCTTTTAATAAAATTAAATTTGTTATTCCAAAAAAAATAAAAAGAGAGAATATTAACGGTACATAATGCCTTAAGCTTCTAAAAGAAAAATCTTTATTTTTTGTTGTAATTATTCCGTTATTCATAGTTTGTTTCAGAAAATCTTTTAAATTTGATCTTGGGTGGTAAATTGAATAAATATTACTTGAAATTTTAATTTTATATCCTGCATTTATAATTCTTTTGTTCATTTCTAAATCTTCATTTCCAGGTTCCTCTTCATTAAAATAACCAATCATGTTAAATACTTCTCTTTTAAAACATCCAAAGGGAACAGTATCAGTCTCAAGTATTTCTTCACCATCATGTTTATTTTTGAATGATGTTCTAAATCTTGAATTACCAACGCCAAATGGGCTTGACAAGATAGATGCTATCGTGCATGGGATAGGTCTTAATAATTTACTTCTTGTAATTACATAGCCACCAACATTCATTGTTTTTTCGTCAGATCGTTTGATCAAATCGAGATTATTTTTTATGTAATCTTTTGGATAATATGCATGAGCATCGCATCTTATTATATAATTAAACTTAGAATTTTTAATTCCAATATTCAAAGCTGAGGGAGCTGTTTTTTTAGGATTGTCAAAGATTTTAATATTTTTGTTATCTTTTGATAGGACGTTTACAATTTCTTTTGTTTTATCAGTGCTCTGCCCGTCAACAACAATTATTTCATATTCCTTAAAATTTTTTAATCCTATTAATAAAGATGTTAAACAATCTTTTATATATTTTTCCTCATTTAAAGTAGGTATAATAATTGATAAACTCATTAATTATCAGATAAATTTTGAGGTAAGTATTATTCCCTTTTCAAGTGAATGAAATTTATTTTTATAAATTTTTTTAATTTTTTTTATACTTGGTTTTCTTCGTCTCATATCCCCTTCTAGTAAAGCTGCTTTATGTATAATTTTTGACTTTGATTTTAAAATTTTCTTTATCTTCAGAGCTAGCTCATTAATAGTTATCTCTTTATCGTTTCCAATATTAACTACATTGTTTATAAATTTATTCTTTTCCAAAATTGATAAAGTAATATTGATATTATCATCCACAAACAGAAATGTTCTGGTTTGTTTCCCATCACCATTGATTGTGATATTTTTATTTTGTAAAGCGTTTTTAATAAATTTACTTATAACAAACTGATCGCTTTGGAGTGGGCCATAAGTATTAAAAAACCGGAATATTGTAAAATTTAAATTTCTAGTTTTTTTAAATGATTTGAAAAAAGCTTCACCTACATTTTTTACAATCGCATAAGGCAATCTTGAATTAAGAGGTGTTGTTTCTTCATTTTGTGGTATAGTAACTGGTTCACCATAAATTTCAGAGGAAGATGCATAAAAAATTCTTTTGACATTTCTGGATGATGCAAAATTAAGAATATTTTCAATACCTTTTATATCTCTTAAAACTAACTCTGGATTTTTAAGTGTTCTTTTTACTCCGACTACTGCAGCATAATGAAAAATGTAATCAATTTTTTTTTTTATTATTTTATTTAAATTGCAATTATTGACATCTTTTTTGATAAACTCCCAATTTTTAAATTTTTTTAAAGGTAATTTTTTTAAACTACCTGTAGTTAAATTATCTATTATAGTTACAAAATAGCCTCTTCTTACCAACTCTCTGCTTAGGGAGCCTCCAATATTTCCTGCACCTCCAGTTATTAAAATATTTTTTCTCATTAAAAGATTTTTTTTAGATCAAACAAAATATTTTTTTTTCTACAATATTGTAAAATTTTATTTTTACCCATTTCGATAAATTTTTCGTGTTTTACAGCAATAATAATACAATCATAATAATTCTTTTTTAATTTCTTTTGAAAATTGGAAATTTTTTCATTTTTTTCTACCCATGGATCATAAATATGAACCTTGTGTTTCCTTTTTTTAAAATATTTAATGATTTCACTTACTTTTGTATTTCTTGTATCTGAGCAATTTTCTTTGAATGTATATCCCATTACTAGCATTTTTATTTTTTTCTTTTTAAACTTTTCTTTTATTTTTTTATTTATTAGATTTGCGTAATAATAACTCATTTCATCATTTACTTTTCTTCCAGCAGTAATGATTTTTGAAGTAAATTTAATTTGTTTACATTTGTGTAATAAATAATATGGGTCAACGCCAATACAATGTCCTCCAACCAGACCCGGTTTAAAGTCCAGAAAATTCCATTTTGTATTAGCTGCCTTCAGAACATCATAGGTATTTAATTTCATTTTTTCAAAAATTTTAAATAATTCGTTTGCAAAAGCCACATTTATATCTCTTTGGATATTTTCAATAACTTTCGCTGCTTCTGCTACTTTAATACTCGGAGCCATATGAATTCCAGCTTTAATTATAGATTTATAAATTTCTTTTATTTTTTTAGATGAAAAGTTATTTGATCCAGAAACTATTTTTTTTATGTTTGTAAGCTGATGACTTTTATCTCCTGGATTTATTCTTTCAGGACTGTAGCCATAGTAAAAATCCTTATTTGATTTTAAATTAGAAAACTTTTCTAAAATTGGAATACATATTTCCTCAGTCAAGCCTGGATATACAGTAGATTCGTAAATTACCATTGAATTTTTTTTTAAAATTGATCCTATTTTTTTTGTAGCATCTATAATGTTTCTAAGATCTGGTGTGTTATTTTTAAATATGGGTGTAGGAACAGTTACTATAAATATATTACAATTTTCTAGCTGTTTTATTTTATTTACAAAAATAAGTTTTTTTGAGGATGATATGTAATTTTTTTTAAACTCTTTGGTTTTGTCTAATCCTTTTTTTAAATACTTAATTCTATTTTGATCTATATCATATCCAAATGTTTCATATTTTTTTCCGAACTCGATTGCTAATGGTAAACCAACGTACCCAAGGCCTATAATTGCTATTTTATTATTTTTCAGATTCATATGTCATATAATAAGTACTTAAAAAAAGGCTTAGTTGTAAATAAAAACATATACTTAACCAATTATTGAAAAAAGATCCATGAGTTTTAAATGGAAAGATAAAAACAAATAAACCGATCATAATAGAGTAACTTTCATTATTAAAAATTTGATTTCTCAAATTAAAGAAATAAAAATTTTGTTTTTTAAAAAAAATTATAAGTAACATAATAAAAAAAATGAGAGATAAAAATAGAAAACCAATTAGACCAAGTTCAACTAAAAATTGGATATAAAAATTGTGGGGATGTGTTGAACATCCATTTTTTTGGTAATAAACTTCTCTTTTACATTCATTTCTAAAACCCTTTAATCCAGTACCAAAAAATTTGTTTTCTTTATAAATTTTGATACCAGTTTCAAATAATAA
>CACKVV010000010.1 GCA_902603665.1 uncultured Pelagibacteraceae bacterium
TGAAACTGTTATTTGACAGCTCAATCTACTATTTGCTTTCGGTTCATATGCTTGATCTAACATATCATCCTCACCAGTTTCTTTATTTGGTAATTTTGGAAACCAATCTTCTTTCACATAAACATGACAAGTTGCACAAGCCATACTCCCACCACAGTCTGCATCAATTCCTGGAATATCATTTTGAACAGCCCCTTCCATTACTGTCAAACCGTTTGCAACGTCTATTTCGTGTTTTTGACCACCATGCTCTATGTATGTAATTTTTGCCATGTATTCTATATAATTATGCAAAAAAAAAGGGCAAGTGTGTGAAACACACTCGCCCCAATATTTTTTAAAGCTTTAAGCTATTATTTTGCTCTAGCTCCACTTTGTGAAACTGCAGCAGACCAAATTACTAGTCCAAATGCAATTTTGTTTATGAAGTCAGCTAAGTTATAAATCACGTTTAGTGAGTTAGCGTCAACTCCACCTACTAGATATCCAAAAACATATCCTAGTGGGTAAATTGCCCAACCTACTGTTACGATCATTCTCATAGCACCCCATGCAGTAGCTAATGGCTTATTACCAGACTTAGCTGCTAATTTACCAGCCTCACCTGAGAATACTTCATATAAGATGTAGATCCATCCAGCCATACCGATAATGAAACCAAGCATTGCATTGATGTAACCTGCTTCTCCCATGTATCCACCAATTAACATAACTAGTGAACCAATTAGCAATCTCCAGAAGATAGCTCCTGGGATTTTTCTTACTGCTGCTAGAATTAAGTAAAATTCTATCATCTGTAACGGTACAGTAATTAACCAGTCAATATATCTGTACACAGTTGGTGAGTCTCCAGTCATTACCCATACTTCTCTCATGTACATGTAATGCACGAATGCTACACCAGTTACTAGTCCAGCTACAGTTACTGACGTTTTCCAGCCAGGATGCACTGTTCCTCTTTCCATGAAGAAGAATACAGTTGCAGCTGCCATCCCCATTGCAATTATCCAAAAAGATATCCCAACGAAGTCATCAGATGCTAGAAGGACTGTTTCTGCGTTTGCTGCACCTGAAAAGCCTAAGAAAGCTACAGTTGCAAGAGCAAACAATTTAAGTTTTTTCATAAAAAACTCCCTCTCAGTTAGTTTTTTTTTAGTTTAAATTTAAACTACGGTCCGACTCGAAAGTCTTTCCAAAGTTAGGGCTACATAGCAAATATAGGAGGTTAATAGAAGACTTTTTGACCTCTAAAAAGTATTGATTTTACTAACTTTTTAAAATTAAATACAACCGAACGCGTAAAATATCAATAAAATGACACATCTAAACAAATCACAGTGAAAAAAGATTTAAGCGCAATTTACAATCAATCTATAGAAAATCCTGAGAAATTTTGGGGTGAAGTCGCAAAAGATGTATTTTGGTTCAGAAAACCAACAAAAATTTTAAACAATTCCAAGCCTCCTTTCTATAAATGGTTTGAGGATGGAACAACAAATACTTGCTACAATGCACTTGATCTTCATATTGATAATGGAAAAGGAGAAAAAACAGCATTAATTTATGATAGCCCAATAACTGGCAACAAAGCAAAGCTCACTTATAAACAACTTAAGGACAAAGTATCAAAATTTGCGGGCGCTTTAGATAATCAAGGAGTTAAAAAAGGAGACAGAGTTATAATTTACATGCCAATGATACCAGAAGCTGTAATTGCTATGCTGGCTTGTGGAAGAATTGGTGCTATTCATTCAGTTGTTTTTGGTGGATTTGCCTCAAACGAGCTTGCTAGCAGAATTGATGATAGTCAGGCAAATATATTAATAACTGCATCGTGCGGTTTTGAACCTGGAAGAACTGTAGAGTACAGACCATTAGTTGATGAAGCTTTAAAATTAGCAAAACATAAAATCAAAAAATTAATTTTATTTCAAAGAAAAGATCATGAAGTAAAGCTCAACGCACCTTTAGAAATTAGTTGGGATGAAGCATTATCAAATGCAAAAGATAAAGATTGTGTTGAGATGGGTGCAAATGAGTATGCTTATATTTTATATACATCTGGCACAACTGGTGTTCCAAAGGGAATAGTTAGAGATATTGGTGGACACATCGTTGCTTTAAAATGGACAATGAAAAATATTTACAACATTAATGAGGATGATGTTTGGTGGTCAGCAAGTGATATTGGTTGGATTGTTGGTCATTCATATATTGTGTATGCCCCACTTTTTAAAGGATGCACCACTGTATTGTTTGAAGGTAAACCCGTTGGCACTCCTGATGCAGGTGTTTTTTGGAGAGTAATATCTGAACACAAAATTAAATCGTTATTTACTGCTCCAACGGCATTTAGAGCAATTAAAAAAGAAGATCCAGATGGAAAATTTTTTTCGAAATATGACTTAAGCTCTTTTGAATCACTTTTCTTAGCAGGAGAAAGAGCAGATCCGGATACAATTAAATGGGCAGAGAATTTATTAAATGTCCCAGTAATTGATCATTGGTGGCAAACTGAAACTAGTTGGGCAATTAGTTCAAATTGTACAGGAATAGAAATGCAAAAAACTAAATATGGCTCGGCTTGTAAGGCAGTGCCTGGGTATGATGTAAAAATTATAAAACCTGATCAGACAATTGCAAAACCAAATGAAATGGGAGACATTGTGGTTAAACTTCCACTTCCTCCAGGAACTTTTCCAACTTTATGGAATGCAGATAAAAGATATGAGGAAAATTACATGAGTAATTATAAAGGTTACTATCAAACTTATGATGCTGGCCACATTGATGACGATGGATATATTTGGATTATGTCTAGGACTGATGATATAATTAACGTTGCAGGCCATAGACTATCAACAGGTGCAATAGAAGAAGTTTTATCTGAACATCAATCTGTAGCTGAATGTGCAGTAATAGGAATTAAAGATCAGCTGAAAGGCCAATTACCAGTAGGATTAATTGCTTTGAAAGCGGGGGTTACAAAAGATAATGAGACTATTTCAAAAGAATGTATTCAATTAGTAAGAGACAAGGTTGGCCCAGTTGCTGCGTTTAAAATTGCTATAGTTGTTAAAAGATTGCCAAAAACAAGGTCTGGCAAGGTTTTAAGAGGCACTATGAGAAAAATTGCCGATAAAGAAGATTATAAAATGCCAGCAACTATTGATGATCCTGCAATTCTTGATGAAATTAAAGAAAGTTTAATAGAAAATAAAATTTTAAATTAGTGATCAAAACATATCTTTTTTTGGTAGGAGCTATTATTTGTGAAGTCTGTGGAACAATGTTGCTACCTGTTACTCAAAACTTTACTAAGATAACTCCGACAGTCTTTTTAGCAATTTTTTACTTATCAGCTTTTTATTTGCTTACATTTGTTGTAGATAAATTGCCAATTGCAATAGTTTATGGGACTTGGAGCGGTTTAGGAATTTTTACAATTGCAGTATTAGGATATATTTTTTTTAAACAAACATTAAGTTGGCAGGCAATACTTGGTATGTTTTTTAATTGTGACAGGTGTTACACTAGTAAATATATATTCAGCTAAAACAATTTAATTTCAATATTATGAAAAATAAAGGTTTTACATTAATTGAATTATTAGTTGTTGTAGCAATTATTGGAATATTAGCAGCTGTAGGAGTTGTTGCATATAGTGGATACATATCTGGTGCAAAAAAAAGCTCCTTAACGAATAGGCACGCGGTATCTGTTAAATTTTTGATGTCAGAAATTCTTAAATGCCACGCTGGGGAAAAGTTTATCTTGAATAACAGTCAAACCTTCGATCAATGCTCGAGAGTGTTAAATCCCACTAGCACAAAAACTAAAAATTTAAGCAAGTCAATTATAAATCATTTTAATAATGTAAACGAATGGAAAAATATTTATGATATTTCGCTACCTGGAGCAAAGGAAGGAAGTAAAAAAAATTGTGAAAAAGGATACATATGTGTTGGAGGGTATATCGCAGGCAGATTAACAATCACTGTTAATTATGATGATGTGCAATCAAATTTTATTTCAAAAATAATATTATTGGATAATTAATTAATCATGAATTGTAAATATTTTTGATTTTAAATAATTTTCGAATTCTTCTTTTGTCATTTCATCAGACCCAATCCCAAAAACTCCAGTGTCATCAAATTTTTTGGCTTTTTTAAAAACTTTTTCTTTTGAGACCATGCCCTCCTTTATTAAGAAAATTTGATTATCAATTACTGTTCTTTGTTTATCGCTAACTCCAGCGATAGAAAAAAGTATTAAAAGTAAAGTAAATATTATTTTATATAATGGTCTCACTTCTAGTCAAATTTTAAAGGAACTCCCTCGGGATCACCGATAATATTGCCATCTTTCATTTTAATTTTACCGTTTATAATTGTTGCAACAGGTGTTCCTTTAAATTTAAATCCATTAAAAGGTGACCATCCACATTTACTTTCAATCTTCTCATTTTGTATTTCAATTATTTTGTTCATATCAACAATTGTAAAATCGGCGTCATAATCTTTTCTGATAAAACCTTTATTTTGAATTCCAAAAATTTTTACAGGATTTTCGCACAAAAAATTTATAAGTTGATTTAAGGATAATTTTCCATCATTTACATGATTTAGCATTAAAGGTAACAAAGTTTGTACACCTGGCATTCCTGATGGTGAATTTGGATATTCTTTTTCTTTATTTGTTTTTAGATGTGGTGCATGGTCGGATCCAATTGTGTCATTAAAATTATTTCTAACCCCATACCACAATCTGTCGTAATGTGATTTATCTCTTAGTGGTGGGTTCATTTGAGCATAAGTACCAAGTTTGTCATAACAGTCAGGGGCATACAGCGTTAAATGTTGGGGGGTAATTTCAAATGTAATATTCCCTTTGTGTTGAGATAAAAAATCTACTTCCTCTTTAGTTGTTATATGAAGGATATGTGCTTTTTTATTATACCTTTCAGCAATTCTTACAATTCTTCTTGTTGAAGATAACGCACACTCAACACTTCTCCATACTGGATGTGTATGAACATCTCCATTTTTAATTAGTTTTTTATTTGTATTTAAAATTGCTTCATCTTCAGAATGAACTGCAACAACTTTAGAACTATTTTGAAAAACCTTGTCAATGTCATCTTCTTCGGCAACTAATAAATTTCCAGTTGAAGATCCCGCAAATAATTTTATCCCACAACATCCTTCTAATGTTTTTAAACTTGCTAAATCATCAGCATTATCCGCGGTTGCACCAAAATAAAAAGCATAGTTGCAGTACATTCTATTTTTTGCAAGATCTAGTTTTCTCTGAAATTCTTTTTTATTTGAGGTCGGTGGGTTTGTATTTGGCATTTCAAATACACCTGTGATACCTCCTACAATTGCTGCTCTACTACCTGAATGAAGATCTTCTGTATCTGTAGATCCTGGCTCTCTAAAATGTACTTGAGTATCTAAACAACCAGGTAAAACAATTAAATTATTTGCATCAAAAATGTCCTTGCTTTTTTCATTTTCAAGATTACCAATATGAAAAATCTTGCTGTTTGATATACCAATATCTGTTCTAGTTAGATTTCCATCTATATAGCAGGTTCCATTTTTTATTATTAAATCTAACATTTTTCAAAAAAGTTATTATATTAATATATTAGATCAATCAATTATGAATAAAAATAATGTGTATATTTTAGAAGACAGGGGTTTGTTATATGTATGCGGAGATGATGTAAAAGAATTTCTTCAAAATATTATAACGAATGATATTAATGCAGTGTCAGAGAACAATTCATGTTTTGCTGGTTTGCTAAGTCCTCAAGGAAAATACTTATATGACTTTATAGTTGTAAAGCATAAGTCAGGTTATTTTTTAGATTGCGAAAAAAAAATTATAGATGAACTGTATAAACAATTAACACTATACAAACTAAGATCTAAAGTTGATATTTTGAATCTCAGTAATGAGTTTGTCGTGGCAGCACTTCATAAAGATAAATTTCTAGAGCTAGAAAACTCTAAAGATCAAAATGGATATACAACAAAATATAGAGAGGACACTATATTATTAGATCCAAGGCATACTGAATTGGGTGCTAGACTAATTATTAATCTTGAAAAGTTATATCTTTCTCTAAAAAAATTAAATTTACAATCATCAAATATTGATGAATATTATAACTTAAGTCATTCTCTAGGTATTCCTCAAATAGACACAAAAGAACTACAAAATAAATTATTTGGTATTGAATGTAATTTTGAGGAATTAAAAGGAATAGATTTTAAGAAAGGTTGTTATGTTGGACAGGAAAATACAGCTAGAATTAAACATAAAAATAAATTGAGTAAAAGAATACTTCCTTTTACACTTTTAGAAGGAAATATAGATGATGGAGTACTTAGAGTAAATAATACTGAAATTGGAAAAATTTTAATCAAAAATACCAAGCCTTTTGCACTGATTAAAATAAAAGAAAAAGAATTTGAATTTGACAAGGAGCTTAGTTGTGAAAACGCAAAGGTGCTATTTAAAAAACCCCAATGGTTAAGTATTATTTAACAAATTTTGATAAATCTGGTTTGAAATAATTAGGTCCTTTCATTACTTTTCCAGCTTCATTATAAATTGGTTTTCCATCCTCTCCTAATTTGCTCATATTAGAATTTTGAACTTCCTCAAAGCATTTATCTAAATCGATGCCAAATGCTATGCCTGCCCCATAAGTTACATAAAGTATATCAGTAAGAGCATCAGCAACTTCTAATAAATCCTTGTCTTCCATTGCTTGCTTTAATTCATCTAGTTCCTCTTTAATTAAATTATATCTTAAATCATTTATTTTTTCTGTGCTAAAGGAAGGTTTTGATTTTACTTCCTGGCCAAATGTTTGCATGAATGTTTTTACTTTTTGAAAGTTAGTCATTTTACTCCTGTAAGATTATCAAAATCTAGTATATAAATAATTTGAAACTTTATTCAATTAAATGAAAACAAGAAAAGAATTCGATAGCATTGGATCCATAAATGTGCCTGATGATAAGTATTGGGGAGCATCTACCCAAAGATCTAATAAGTTCTTTAATATTGGAAAAATACTAGTTGATTTATCAATAATTAAATCAATAGCAATAATTAAAAGATCTGCTGCAATAGTTCATAAAAAGGATAAATTGATTTCAAGCAAAGTAGCTAATGCAATAATTAAAGCCTCAAATGAGGTCATTGCTGGAAAATTAAATGAAAATTTTCCTTTAAAAGTCTGGCAAACAGGATCTGGAACTCAAACAAATATGAATGTAAATGAAGTTGTCGCTAATAGAGCAATTCAAATTCTTAAAGGTAAAAAAGGATCAAAAAAACCTGTTCACCCAAATGATCATGTAAATAAATCACAATCAACAAACGATGTATTTCCTACTGCTATGCATATATCAATAGCAAAAGAAACAATCGGAAAGTTAATTCCGAACTTAAAAATTTTAGAAAATTCTTTAAGGAAAAAATCTGTTGAATTTAAGAAAATTGTTAAAATTGGAAGAACGCATCTTCAAGATGCAACTCCACTTACTTTAGGTCAAGAATTTTCCGGATACCATGAGCAAATCAAAAAGAGTTTAGATAGAATAAAATATTGTCTGAATGATATACTTTTTTTAGCGCAAGGTGGAACTGCGGTAGGAACAGGAATAAATACAAAAAAAAATTTTGACAAAAAAATAGTTAAAGAGATAAGAAAATTCTGTAATATCAAATTTAAAACCGCACCAAATAAATTTTCTGAACTTGCTGCACACGATGCTATTGTTAATTTTTCAGGAGCTTTAAATACCTGTGCTGTCGCTTTAATGAAAATTTCCAACGATATAAGATTTTTAGGTTCAGGACCAAGGGCAGGTTATGGTGAATTAATTTTGCCAGAAAATGAACCTGGCTCATCAATTATGCCTGGTAAAGTAAATCCCACTCAATGTGAAGCTGTGACAATGGTGTGTGCTAAAGTAATTGGAAATCACACAGGAATTACAGTTGCTGGTTCTCATGGACATTTTGAACTAAACGTTTTTAAACCTTTAATTGCTTACAATATTCTTCAATCTATTGATCTAATTGCAGACAGTGTAAAAAACTTTAGCTTATTTTGTGTGAATGGAATTAAAGCAGATAAATTAAAGATTAAAGAACATTTAGAAAACTCTTTAATGCTTGTGACGGCACTCGCCCCAAAGATTGGATACGATAATGCTGCTAAAATTGCAAAAAAAGCTTTAAAGAACAGAACAAAACTTAAATACGAGACGTTAAAAACAGGATTAATTAATGAGAAGGAATATGATCATATTGTGAACCCTTTTCTAATGACCAAACCGAGTTAGTTTAAAATATCTCTCAAAGTAGACTTGAGAACTAACATATTATTAGTTTTGATTATCTCCTCTAATAGATTTTGTGAGTTTTTATCATTAAAAAATATATTTGATAAAAACATATCTCCCGTGTCTATATTCCTAATAAAGTCAAAGTATATTTTATCAATACTTTTAACTTTTTTGAAATTAAGTTGAAATTTTCTAGCTAATTCCTTGTGGTTATTAATGTTAAGAACATTTTTAGTCTCAAAAAAAAGCTCACCTTCTTTAATCTGATAATTATAAGAAGATTTAATAATTCCTATTTTATTCATCTCAAAAAAGGAATTTAATGTTTTAATTTGTCCCTCATTTATAATTAGTGAAATTTTACCGTTGCTTAAAATTTTACTATCTAAATTTGATAATGATAATTTTAATTCTCCATTTAAATTTTCTAATAATTTTTTATCAACATTAGAAATTGAATTTAATATGTAATCGGTGATAAAACTTATTTTTTTTTCTTCAAATATTATTTCTGCATCTAAATAAAATGGATTGAGCTCTACTATTGAGTTAAATTTAATTTTTTGATTATTTTTTTTTTCTGGTGAATTTATTTTAATTATAGAATCTTTATAATTATAATTAAATGAAATGTTTTCATTTAAAAAATCAATTGAACTACTACCTTTAAATTCTTTTTTGTTTTCATATTTAAATGAATTTTTAATGTATATATTTGGATTTTTTAAATTTAATTCATTTAAAGATGATTTAGGTTCACTATAATTTCTTTTCCAATAAGATTTAAATTCTATATCAAATATAGATCCTTTTATTTTAAACTCCTTTGCTGAAAAATTTTCATTTATCTGGTAATTAACTTTCTTAATTGGTGTAATTAAGATTACATTATTTTTATTATCATTTAGAAATATTTTTATGTTAGAAATATTAATTGGTTTATTAATTTTGTAATATAGATGGTTTCTAATATCTTTAATATCACTTATTTTAAGATTTAAATTAATATTTTGAAACTTTGCATCAGTAATAATTATATTTTTTTTTGAATAAATTTTATTACTTGGGATAAAAAGTTTTAAGTTTTCTACCTCTGCAATCGCCGATTTTTCATCCTCCAAATTAAAATCAAGATTCGCCTTTTTAATCAATAAATGTGGTCTTGGAAGCACTCTAAAAGAAATATTATCTAAAATTTTTAGATTAATCTTAAAATCTGAAAAAAATTTATTTTCTATTTCATTTTGTATACTTTTATAATTAAAAAAAACTGGTAATGATAAAAATATAATTATTGTAAAAACTACAATAATTGATGACAAAATAATTGTGGGAGAGTCTATTTTTTTTCTTTTCCTCATAAAATTTAATATGGCTTATACTATAAAAAATTAGATGTTAAATTCAGAATATTTAAGCAATTTAAACGAAAATCAGAGAGAAGCAGTAGAATGTTTAGATGGTCCTCTTTTGATAGTAGCCGGTGCTGGATCAGGTAAAACTAAAGTTCTTACTTCAAGGATTGCACATATAATAAAAAAAAATAAAGCATTTCCAAACCAAATTTTAGCTGTCACCTTTACAAATAAAGCTGCAAAAGAAATGCAATTAAGAGTTTCTAAATTACTCAGGAAAGATGCTACGGGATTGCCATGGCTTGGGACATTTCATTCAACTAGTGCAAAACTTCTTAGAAAACATGCTGATGCAGTTGGACTAAAAAGTAATTTTTCAATCATAGATCAGGATGACCAGGTAAGACTTATAAAAAATATATGTAAAGCAGAGAATGTAGATGTAAAAAAAATTTCACCAAAATTCATTTTGGCAATTATTGATAAGTGGAAAAATAAAGGTTTTTATCCTCAAGATGTTATTCTGAAAAGAAAAGATCCATTAGAGAAAAATTTTTTAAGTATTTACAAAATTTATCAGGAAAAATTGGTAAATTTAAATTCAGCAGATTTTAGTGATTTAATTTTGCATACTGTAAAAATATTTGAAGAATATACTGATATTGCCGAGTTATATTCAAAAAAATTTAAATACATTTTAGTTGATGAATATCAAGATACCAATTTTATTCAGAGTGAAT
The DNA here is from genome assembly GCA_902603665.1 of uncultured Pelagibacteraceae bacterium. Taxonomy (GTDB): domain Bacteria; phylum Pseudomonadota; class Alphaproteobacteria; order Pelagibacterales; family Pelagibacteraceae; genus Pelagibacter. Next base: position 10,474 of record CACKVV010000010.1, read on the forward strand.
GGTTAAGACATCTATCAGGTCATAATAAAAATATTTGCTGTGTCGGAGATGACGATCAATCAATTTACAGTTGGAGAGGTGCGGAAATAAAAAACTTTCTAGAATTTGATAAAGTTTATGAAAATACTAAAGTTATTCGTTTGGAAAAAAATTATAGATCAACACAAAATATTTTGAGTGTTGCGTCTAAATTAATTGAAAATAATCAAAATCGAGTAGGGAAAACTTTGTTCACTAGTCATGATGATGGAGAGCTGGTAAGTTTAAGTTGTTTTAGAAATGTCAAAGACGAGGCTACTGAAGTTGGTACAGAAATTGAGAGACTTAAAAAAGATTTTTCTCTTAATGAAGTGGCAATTTTAGTTAGAGCTATATTTCAAACTAGAGAATTTGAAGAAAGATTTTTAAAAATAGGACTTCCTTACAGAATTGTTGGGGGTATAAAATTTTATGAAAGAGCTGAAATTAAAGATTGTGTTGCATATTTAAAAGTTATTCATCAACCTTTTGATGACTTATCTTTTGAAAGAATAATTAATGTTCCTAAAAGGTCAATTGGAGATACAACAATTAAATTAATCAATGAGTATGCAAAATTAAACAAAACTACTTTGGAAAATGCAGCAAGAAAGCTTATTGAAGATAACAAAATTAAGCCAAAAACTAAATTAGGATTAAATTCATTGTTAAATCTTTTACAAAAATGGAGAGAAGATTTAAAAAATAAAATAAATCATAATAAACTTTTGCAACTTGTTTTGGATGAATCTGGATACAGTGAAATGCTAAAAAACAAAAAAGACTTAGAAAATGAAAATAGATTAGAAAATATAAAGGAATTACTAAATGCAATGAAAGAATTTGATAATCTTGAAAGTTTCTTAGAGCACGTTGCTCTTGCAACATCTTTGGATCAAGATTGGGAAACAGAAAAAGTAAATCTTATGACTATGCATGCCTCAAAAGGATTAGAGTTTGATGTTGTATTTTTACCTGGTTGGGAAGAAGGTTTATTTCCTCATCAAAAAAGTATTGAGGAAAAAGGTGAAAGTGGTTTGGAAGAAGAAAGAAGATTGGCATATGTGGGAATAACTAGGGCGAAAAAAATAGCAAAGATATCTTTTTCAATGAACAGATTTTATCAAGGTGATTGGATAGATAGCATGTCATCAAGGTTTATTGATGAATTGCCAGATGAAAATTTAAAGAAAAATAATAACTTTATTGATGAAAACGAGGAGGATTTTGAATTCAACCAAGACATTGAATTTGACGAACCAATAAGAAGTCCAGGCTGGCTGAGATATCAAAAAAAATTAAATGATAAATAAAATTAAAAACGTCATTAATCTTAATAATTTAGATGGATACATAGTTCCAAAAAACGATGAGTTTTTTACAGAATATTCAAAATTAAATAAACTTGAGATGGTTGCAAATTTTTCTGGGTCAGCAGGTTTTATATTAATTTTAAAAAACTCAAATCATTTGTTTGTTGATGGCAGATACATTATTCAAGCTAAACAACAGTCAGGAAAGAAATTTAAAATTCATGAAATACCTTACATATGGCCAAAAGATATATTGAAAAATAATGTTCCACTTAATATTGGCTTTGATCCAAAATTATTTACTTCAGAAACATTAAAAATATATTTTAATAAATCTTGTAATCTTCTTCCTATAAATTCTAATTTATTCAAAACCAATGTTGAGATAGTCAATAAACATAATTTAGTTTACCAAATTAAAACCTCAATTTCTGGAGAAAGCTCAAAAAGTAAAATTAACAGATTGAAAAAAATTCTTGAAAGTGAAAAGTTAGATAATTTATTTATCAGTTCAGGGGAAAATGTTTGCTGGCTACTTAACATTAGAGGTAAAGATTTACCAAACTCTCCGATAGCTAATTTTCAAGCTATTTTAACCAGTAATAAAAATATAAAACTATTTGGAAATATAAAAAAATTAAAAAATATAAAAAAAGAATTTTTAAAAAACAAAATTTCTTTTCATGAAAAAGATGATTTTTTTAAAATACTAAGCTCTTTAAAAGGAAAATCATTTTGCATAGATAGCAAAACCTGTTCTGTTTTTAATGAAAAATTGATTAATTCAAAGTATTTAATTAAAAAGAAAGTAGATCCAATTAATGATTTAAAATCTGTTAAAAATAAAACTGAAATTAAAAATATGATTGAAGCACATATAGAAGATGGTGTTGCAGTTACAAAATTTTTATACTGGATAAAAAATTCAAATATTAAAAAATTAGATGAGATTAAAGTTGAAAAAAAGTTAGAAAGTTTCAGAAAGCAAAGTAAAAATTATTTATTTCCAAGCTTTAATACAATTGCAGGGTCAGGACCAAACGGTGCAATAATTCACTATAGATCCAATATGAAATCAAACCGTAAACTTAATAAAGATCATCTTTTATTAGTAGATTCAGGTGGGCAATACAAATGGGGTACAACTGATATTACAAGAACAATTTCTTTTAGTGATCCTAGTAAGAAAACTAAAGAGCTTTATACAAGGGTTTTGAAAGGTCACATAGCAGTTGCAATGTCAAAAATAGATAAATTAAAAAATGGAAATAATATAGATAAACTTGCTAGAAAAAGTCTTAACTCTATAAATTTAGACTATAGACATGGTACTGGGCACGGAGTTGGGTTTTTTATGAATGTACACGAAGGTCCACAAAGTATATCTAAAAATAATTTTATAAAACTAAAAAAAGGTATGATTGTTAGCAATGAGCCAGGTATTTATTTGGAAAACAATCTTGGAATAAGAATAGAAAATTTAGTCTATATAGATGGAAATAATAAAAATCTTTTTTTCAAAAACTTAACTTTTGCTCCTCTTGAAAAAGATTTAATAGATGAAAATTTGCTAACAAAAATTGAAAAAGACTATATTTTTTCTTACCACTTGGAAACTTACTCAAAAATATCAGCATATCTCAATAATAAAGAAAGAAAGTGGCTTGCAAAACTAATTCAATAAATCAAACCACTCTTTTTGAGTAAGTATTTTAATTCCTAAATTTTTAGCCTGCTCTATTTTTCTATTAGTTGGTTTTTCACCAGTTACCAAGTAGTCTAATTTCTTTGTTACACTGCTAACAATGCTACCAGCATTTTCCTCAATTAAACTTTTAGCCTCTGCACGACTAATGTTTTGAAGTTTACCAGTAAACATGAAAGAAACATTTTTTAATTTACCTTTGCTCTTAACTTCTCTATCTTTAATACTTAGTATTTCGCTTAATTTTTCTACAACTTTAATATTTGTTTTATTTTTAGAGAATTTTTCTAAAGATTTAACTTGAGTTTCTCCAATTCCATCAATGTTAATTAGTTCTTTAATTTTATCTTTTTTTATTAAATTTAAAAAACTTTTTATATTTTTTGTAAAATCAGCAATTATTTTAGCATTTTCTATTCCTATGTGTCTTATTCCTAACGAAAAAATAAATTTATCTAATGTAACTTTTTTTGAATTTTCAATTGAAAATTTAAGATTTGAAGCTGATTGTGGTCCCCATCCATCAAGAGAGGAAATTTTCTTGTAATCTAAATTATAGATATCTTGAGGTAATTTTATAAATTTTAAGTCCCAAAATTTTTCAACCACTTTTTTACCTAGCCCATCAATATTTATTGCATCTTTTGATATGAAATGTTTAATTTTTTCTATTGCAATTTTATTGCAAGTATATCCATCATTAGTACATCTTCTCACCGCATCGAATTTTTTAGTAATTCTATTAAATTCTTTTTCTGTCTTAGATCCACAAGAAGGACATATTGTTGGGAATATAAATTTATTTTGTGTTTTTTTTCTTTTTTTAAGATCTACTTCTAAAACGTGAGGGATAACATCTCCTGCTCTTTCAATTTTTACTGTATCTCCAATTCTTATGTCTTTTCTTATGATTTCATCTTCATTGTGCAAGGTTGCATTTGATACAACTACACCTCCAATATTTACCGGTTTGACTTTTGCAACAGGAGTTAAAGCGCCTGTTCGTCCAACTTGGATATCGATGTTTAAAATTTCAGAATACGCATGATCTGCTGAGAATTTATGTGCTATTGCCCATCTAGGGGCATTTGAGGTAAATCCTAATCTTTTTTGTAATTGCAAACTATTTATTTTATAAACCAATCCATCAATATCATAATTTAAATCAAATCTTTTCTTTTCAAATTGTTGATGAAACACTACTAGCTCATCAGTGCTTTTAATTACTTTATTATAATCACTTGTTAAAAATCCCCAGGACTTAAGTTCATTCAAAAAATCAGACTGATTTTTGAATTTATTTTCACTTATAAATCCAAATGTATAAGCAATAAATTTAAGTGGAATCTTAGATGTTTCTTTAGGATCTTTTTGTCTAAGCGATCCTGATGCTGCGTTTCTAGAATTTGCAAATTTATCTTTTATTTTTTCAAAATCTTTTTTTTCAATAAAAACTTCACCTCTTATTTCTATTTCTTTTGGGATATTTTTTTTTAAAATTTTATGTGGAATATCTTTGATAGTTTTTAAATTTTTTGTTATCAGTTCACCTTCACTCCCATCACCTCGAGAAACACCATAAGTTAAATTGCCATTTAAATAAGTCAAAGATGCAGAAATACCATCAATTTTTGGCTCAACACTATATTCTAATGAAATTTTTTCATTTAGATAATTTAAGATTTTTTTTTCAAAATTAATTAGATCTTCTTTATCAAACGCGTTAGATAAAGATAACATCTGCACCTTGTGCTTAAACTTCTCAAAGTTTTTAGATGGTTTAAAACCTACAGAATTAGACGGAGATTTTGCACTTCTAAGAAAAGAATATTTCTTTTCTAAATTTATTATGGCAGCTTTAAGTTCATCAAATTCTTTGTCAGAAATATCTGGGTTACTTTTTTCATAATATAATTTGTTATGTTTTTGAAATTGTTTAACTTTTCTTTTATATATTTTTTCAACTTCCTTATTCATCTGATCAACTTATTTAAGTAGATCTTTAAATTTTTGCAATATTGACTGCTCTTTTTCTGTGTCCTCTTTTTTTGCTGTTTTTACATAATTCTTATTTAAAATACTGTAACTTTCCTTGTACCATTCACTCGATTGGTAGTTATATCCTAACAAGGAAGCATATTTTTTAGACTCATCAACTAAGCCTAACTTATAATGTAATTCAACCAATCTATGAAGAGCCTCCTCTACATATATGGTTGTTTCATAATCATTTATTACTGTCTTAAACCTGTTAATTGCCGGTATCCATTTTTCTCTATCTACATAATATCTTGCAAGGTACATTTCTTTTGAAGCAAGTATTTCTTGTATAAGTTCAAGTTTAAATTCTGAATCTATTGCAAATTCTGTATTTGGATAATTTTTAATTATAATTTTAAAATATTTTTCAGCCTTGAGTATTTCCTCTAAATCTTTAGTTTCATCAACTATTAAATTGTAATGACTTAAAGCTAACAAGTAGTAAGCGTAATCTCTTCGAGGGTGATTTTTATATTTTTGTAGAAATTTTTCTAATTCTAATATTGTGTCATCATAATATAATTGAGAAAAATAAGCATAGGCAGCCATTAATGCTGCTCTTGGTGCCCAAATTGATTGGGGGTAAAGGAGTTCTGCCTCATTAAATTTCCTTGCTGCATAAATGACATCATTTTTTTCCAACTCCTCAAGTCCTGCGTTATAAGCGTCGATCATTTGCGTCTCTAGATTCTTTTCTTCTACTATTGAAATTTTCTCATCTTTTTTGGTGCAAGAATTAAGGTTTAGAAAAAAAACAAATATTATAATTTTGTAAAATAAGGACATTCGAAAATTTAGCAGAATTTATAAAAATTTCTAATTATTAAGCAATAGATCTTAATTGACTTCTGTTTGCAAACGAATGTGGAAGGTTTTTCCCTTTAATTTCTATCAAAGAATAATTTTTTTTATCTGCGAATAATTTTCTCAATAATTTATTTGTTAGGCTATGACCTCCTTGAGAACATTTTACTGATCCGATTATTCTATAACCTGACAAGTAAAGATCTCCCATACAATCAAGAATTTTATGATTAACAAACTCTAAATTATTTCTAAGTCCCTCTTTGTTTAAGATAGAATTGTCTTTTACAACAACTGCATTATCTAAACTGCCACCCTTACCTAGCCCAAGTTCCTCTATTTTTTTTAAATCTTCATAAAGACAAAAAGTTCTTGAGTTAAAAATATCATTTAGATCATCCTCAAATAAACTAACTTTATTTCTTTGAGTTTGTATAGTTGGATTTTCATATTTTATTTCAAAATCAATTTCTGAAGTAACATTTGATTTGTCGATTGAAATAGATTTGTTTCCCTCTTTAAGCTCTACTTTTTTTTCAATCTTTATTAATTTGATGGGGTCATCATAATTTCTAAAACCAGCTTTTAAAATTAGTTCTACAAATTTTTTTGCTGAACCATCGATTATAGGAACCTCTTGTGAGTCTAATTCAACAATAGCATTATCAACCCCCAATCCATAAAACGCTCCCATCAAATGCTCAATGGTTGAAACTTTTACATCATATTGGTTTGATACTGTAGTGCAAAGCGTTACATCCATTACATTATTGTAATTTGGTATAATGAGGTTATTATTTTTTAAATCAATTCTCTTGAAAACTATACCTGTATTTGCTGAAGCAGGTAAAACGTTCATGTTAACTTTAGCTCCAGTGTGAACGCCTATTCCACTGACTGAGAATTTTTTACTTAAAGTTTTTTGAGTTAATAAAGACACTCGCAATTTATAATGAATGGTTTATTAATTAGACATACAAGTATTATTACAACAAAATACAACTATATTTTTTGAAAAAGATTGAAAAATTTCTCAAAAATTCCTTTATTTTTGTTATTTTTGACGAAATTTTCCTTTTCTAGGTTGTATTTTAAAGCATACTCCAAACCTGATTTGCAAATCTCTTTATCTGTCTCGTCATAAAAAATAATGTCCTTGAAATTATTAGAACTTTCAAAGTTAAAAGAATTTTTATCAAACAACTTTGCTCCACCACCTATCAAAACTAACAAAATCTCATCTTTATCTATAGTTTCTGAAATTTTAACATCTTCAAACAACAAATTAAAAATTTCTTCAACACGTGCTAAAATAACTTTTTTCAATAAATCTATTGATATTTTTTTTGTAATTAATTTTTTTGTTAAATTATCTTCCTTTTGTTTTATTTCATTTAAATAAGAAAAATCTGTTTCCGATTTATTAAAAAGATGTTTAATCTCCTCAGAGTCTTTTAGGTCGATTTTCATAATATAAGAAATATCTTTTGTAATACTTTGCCCACCTACAGGTATATTTTTAAATAGGTGTAAACTACCTTTTTTGAATAGAATTAGAGAACTTCTTAAAAAACCAATATCTAAAAAAGCGACACATTTTTCATTTTTAAAATTATTTATATAATTGAAAGACCTTACAACACTAGAACAAAAAGTATTTTTAATTTCTAAATTATTTTTAGAAAAAATATTTTTTAGATGAGAATAATTTTCAATAGATATGCACAAAAATTTAAATTCAAAAATAATATTTGAATGATCTTTAAGATCATTTGGTATTTTTTTTAATTCTATTTTGTCTACTTTAATACAGCTTATAAAATATTGAATTATTTTTAGATCTTTATAGCAGCTATTTATAATTTGAGTACATTCTCGACTTGCTTCAATCTTTAGGTCATTTGGTAATTTGATGTGATCAATTTTTTTTTTTATTGATACATCTATTGAAAAAAAATTAGAGTCGTCAAACAATAGATTAATATTTTCTATATGATTGGAAATTTTTTTTTCTGAATTCTTTATTAATTTTTTTATTATACTTGAGATTTCTTCAAAGTTTTCTAAATCATAGATTTTTTCTGATAAATGGGAAACAATTTTTTTTTTTTGATCAAATGTTGTAATTTTTACTTTTGAAGATCCAAGATCAATTATTGTATCCATGTTTATTTCATTTATAGCCGATAATAATTTTTTTAGGAACTCTCAAATCAACAATACTATTTTTATAGATTTTGCCATCATCCTCTAAAATTTTATATTGTTTTAAAGATTGCTCATAATTAGAAAATGGTAATTTAATTGTTATATTATCCTCCTTATTTAAATCCCATCTACTACTTTTAAAATAATAATAACTTTTAATTTCATCTAAGTTAAAATTATTAACTTTTAAATTATTTTGTAAAATTAAAAATTCTTCGATTAAAAAATTACCAAACACATAAGGAACATTTGGTTGAATATTAATTTTTTTTTGTTCGATAAATTTTTTGTTATTTCCTATAAGGTACACTCTGCCATTTTTCATAGTTTTACCTACATAACTTGTTTTTTTGATATCTATATTTAATTCAGATGGAAAAATTTTCTTAATTTTAAAAGTTTCTATTTGTTTAAAATTATCTAAAATCGAGTACATTTGATTTTTTTTAATTAAAAAAATATTTTGATTTTTAAATAATTCTAAATCGTTTCTTAAAGAGGTCTCTTCGTCTAATTCTAACCCTTTAATACTAATATCTTTTAATTTAAATATATTTGAAATATTACTCATTTGTTTAAAATTAAAAATTGTATTTAGAAATACGAATGTGAATAAATAAAAATAAATCTTTTTTTTATTTATTGATAGATGCATCTAACAAAATTTTATCAATTAATTGTGCAAAAGATATATTTCTATATTTAGCTATTTCTGGAACTAATGATAAAGATGTCATTCCTGGTTGAGTATTGGTCTCCAATAGGTAGAATTTATCACCATTAAGTCTAAAATCTGACCTTGTTACGCCTCTGCATTTTAACAATTTATGCGCTTTTAACGCTATAGAGGTAACTTTATCGTAATTTTTTTTGTTTATATTTACAGGTATAATATGTTCTGTTTTTGCTTTTGGATTATATTTTGCTTCATAATCATAAAACATTCTCTTTGGCTTAAGTTCAATTGCACCTAATTTTTCCTTTCCAAGAATAGCTACCTGTATTTCTCTACCCGGAATAAATTTTTCAATTAATACTTCATCATAATGTTTCAATTTTTTTAAATTTCTTAAGAAATTATTTTTTTTACATATATAAACACTTACACTTGATCCTTCATTAATTGGTTTAATTACAACTGGAAATTTGAGTTTTTTTTGAACTAGTTGAATAATTTTTTTTTCATTAAATTCTCTAAATTTAAATTTAATATATTTAGGAGTAAGAATGTTATTTTTAATATATATTTTTTTTGAAATTTCTTTGTCTATCGCTAAAGATGAGGATAATACACCAGAGTGAGTATATTTAATCTTTTGTGATTCTAGTATTGACTGTATATAACCATCCTCTCCGTACCTTCCGTGAAGTAAATTAAAAGCAATATCAGGTTTAAAAGTATTTATTTTTTTTACAAAATTTCCGTCGGGTTCTGCGACATCTATTATGTATTTTTTATTTTTTTTTAATTCTAGGTAAACACTTCTTGCAGTTTTTAAACTTATTTCTCTTTCATTTGAATAACCGCCTGCAACAATTAAAATTTTTTTCTTCATTCTATAATAATTATTTCTGGATTAATTTTAATCCCAGTTTTTTTCTGGACTTTTTCTTGAACTGTATAAATTAATTTTTTCATATCTTTAAAAGTTGCACTCTTCTTATTTACAAAAAAATTCGTATGCTTTTCTGATATAATTGCATCTCCAAAACCTAAAGAATTTGGCACAGATTCATTTATTAACTCCCAAACTTTTTTTGATGTTTGGTCTGTGGGATTTTTGAATGTACTCCCTCCTGTTTTTATTTTGGTAGGTTGAGCTTTTTCTTTTTTATTTTTCATTTGCCTCATAGTTTGTAAAATTTTATTTTGCTCAGTTTTTTTTCCTTCAAACGTTGCGCTTAGAAAAATTAAATCTTTTGATAAATCGGAGCCTCTATACTCAAATTTGATATCATTTTTTTTTATCATTTTTACAGATCCACCAAAATCAATACATTGAATAGAAACTAATACATCTTTAAATTCATTACCAAAACATCCAGAGTTCATTCTAATTCCACCTCCAACTGAACCAGGAATACAGGACATGAATTCCATTCCTGTTAAACTATTTTCTTTAGAAAATTCAGATAATCTTTTTTGAGATACTCCACATCCAGCTATTATTAGGTTTTCGTTCAAAATTGAAAGATTTTGAAAATTTTTACCAAGCTTAATGACCACTCCATTAAAATCGTCATCTGAAATCAGCACATTTGATCCAGCACCTAAAACAAATATTTTCCCTCTTTTTTTAAATGTTTTTAAAAAAGTTACTAGTCCAGTCAGAGATTTTGCTTTAAAGAAAATTTTTGTTTTTCCTCCAATATTAAACCAATTCAATTTTTTTAAATCATAATCAAAATAAATTTCACCATCATTAATTGTCAGGTTTTTTAGGTCATCAATTTGCATTAATATTTTTTATAAATTTCTCATCCAATTAGAAATACTTCCTGCACCCATTCCAATATAAATTTTTTCTCCATATGCTGTTTGTTTAATTAATTTTTTTAGACTTCCTTCATTCTCAATTTTAATAAGACTTACATTTGAATTTTTTATTATTAATTTAGCAAATTTTTCATACGCAAAGCCTAGCTTAATATTTTCACTTGCTTTATATATCGGACAGAGAATTACGGTATTAGCTTTTTTAAAAGACTTAGAAAATTCAAATTTAAGATTTTTCACTCTAGATATTCTGTGAGGCTGAAATATGCATACAATTTCTTTTTTCTTATAAACTTCTTTTACCCCCTCGAGCACAGAAGATATTTCTGTTGGGTGATGTGCATAATCATCAAAAAATAATGCACCATTTCTTTCAAAAAGAAAATTAAATCTTCTTTGTACACCTTTAAAATTTCTTAAACCTTCTTTAATAGTCTTATCATTTATACCAATTAAAAAAGCAATACCAGCACATGAAGCAGCATTTTTAATATTATGCATACCAATTAAGGGTATCTTAATTTTTTTAATTTCTTTTTTATTGCCAGGTATTTTTATTTTTAAATTAAATTCAGAGTATTTTTCTTTTTGTAAAGTATTTGTTATATGAAAGTTTGCATCCTTAGATAATCCATATGTATAAAAATTTTTATTTTTAGTTTTTTTTACTACTTCTTTAATATTTTTATCGTCAATACATAAAAAAGTTTTTCCTAGTGAGGGTGTTTTTTCAATAAAATTTGAAAAATTTTTTTTTAGATTTTCAAGAGATTTATAAAAATCTAAGTGTTCAGAATCAATGTTTGTGATTATAGAATATGTAAAAGGTATTTTTAAAAAGCTTCCATCAGACTCATCAGACTCAATCAAGCACCAATTACTTTTTCCAAGTTTAGCTGAGTTGCCAAATGAATTTAAAACTCCTCCATTAATTATGGTTGGATCTAACTTGGCGCTTCCAAATATACTAGACAGTAATGACGTCGTAGTTGTTTTTCCATGAGATCCTGTGACTACAATATTTTTCATTAAAGAAACAATATGACCAAGCATTTCTCCTCTTGTATAAATTGGTAACTTTAATTTTTTTGCATGAATTAATTCAGGATTATTCTTTTTAATTGCTGTTGAAATTACAAGAACAGTACTATTTTTTAAATTTTTTTTATTATGATTTAGAAAAATTGGTATTTTTTTTTGTTTTAATCTATCAATATTCTTATTTTCTGAAATATCGCTTCCTTGAACCCTAAAACCAAGTCCATTCATTATTAAAGCTAGGCCACTCATACCTATTCCACCTATTCCAATAAAGTGAATTAGCTCTCTTTTTCCTAAATTAATTTTCATTGATAAGGTCTATCAATTTTTTATTTACATTATTCCAACTGTTTTGGTTAGTAATTTTTGATAAATTATTTTTTTTTTCTTGATGATCTTTCTTATCTTTAAATAAATTTATAAAATTTATGCTGTTAAGATCATTTTGTTTTATTAACCAACAACAATTATTTTCCTCATATAATTTAGCGTTATAAAATTGATGATTATCTTTAGCAAATGGGAATGGTATTGCTAAAAAAGGTACATTTAAATGTGCTAATTCTGCAATTGCAGAAGCGCCTGATCGTGTAATTGCGATATCTATATCATTAATTTTCGTATGAAGATTTTCATCAAAATCAAATAGTTCATATTTAAAATTGGATTTTTGATAATAATCATTAATTTTATTTCTTTCATTTATATTTAAAACTTGTTGCTTAATTGCAATGTTTAGTTCTTTTGATAATTCTAAAATATATTGAGTTATTTGTTTGTCAAAGAACATAGATCCTTGACTTCCTCCAACTATTAATATTTTAACAATATCTTTTTCTAAATTTAAAGGATTTTTTTCTGCTTCATAAATTTCTTTTCTCAGAATTGGAGAAATCAATGTGATTTTACTTAAATATTTTTTGGGAAATAATTTCAAGTTTTTATCGTAACATAAAATCTTTTTTGCAATTTTAATCATATATTTATTTGACCGTCCAATCACACTATTTGGTTCAAATAAAACAATCTCACAATTTAAAAATAAAGATGCAAAACAAAATGGAAAGGACATATACCCACCTGTGCTTATAATTTTGCTTATATTATTTTTTTTTAAGTAATTATATGACTCGTACATTACATAAATAAATTTAAATAATTTAAATGGTAGAGACCAAATATTACTAAATAAGTTTGGTACTTTTATTAAATTATATTCGTAATCTTGTTTATTTATAAATTTAGTGCCCCTTTCATCTGTGGCTATACGAACATCAAAATTATTTTTTAAATGATCAAAAATTGTAAGAGCAGGTATTACATGGCCACCTGAGCCACCTGTTACGATTAATATTTTTGTCATATATCTGATAATCTTCTTTTTGTTAAGTTAAGTATTATACCTGAAACTAAAGCTGTACTAATTATAGATGAGCCACCATAACTTAAAAATGGCAGGGTCATACCAGTAGTAGGCAACAATCTAATATTTACTCCAACATGTACAAATGTTTGTAACAATATCAATGTTACACATCCAATTAGGATTAATTTATTTTTTTCTGAAATAGTATTATTAATTTTTTTGATCACATTATAAGAGAAGACTAAATATAAAATCATTATCAAAATTACAATAATAGCTCCAAACTCTTCTGATATAACAGAGATTATATAATCTGTGTGCGCTTCAGGAACTTTTGAATTTAATGTTCCTTCACCGATCCCTCTACCAAAAAATCCTCCACCAGAAATTGCATCACTTGCTCGATCTGCTTGATAATTATTTCCGCTACTAGTATTTAAAAACGATATAAGTCTTATTTTTATGTATTCAAACTTTGAGACAAAAAATATTAAATATGTTGATATTGATATTGTAAAAATAAAAAATAAAAAGAATAAATATATGTTTATTCCTGAAACAAATATTAGTGTTAGCCATACCATGGTAATCAATAATGTTTGACCAAGATCTGGCTGGGAGATTAAAAGAAGTATAACTGGTAAAAGAACAATACCGCTTAATAAATATTTATAAAAAATATTTTTATTTAAACATAGCAGAATTGAGACAAACACTATAAAATATGGCTTTAACAACTCTATTGGTTGAAAGCGTGGTAAAATCCCTAAATCTAACCACCTTTTTGAACCTTTGACCTCTATGCCTGCAAATGGAACCAATAAAAGAAACACAAGTGTGATTAAAAAAAAAGCTAGTGAGATTTTGATTAAGATATCTTCTTTCAAGATTGAGAGAAAAAACAGTATTAAAGCTCCAAGCCCAATAAAGATTAAGTGTTTGATAAAAAAGTAATATGAGTTTGTATCAAGTTTGTCAGAGGCAATTAAAGATGTCGATACTAAAGAAAAGAAAAGACCTAAAAAAAATAAAATTGAAATAAGAAAAAGGATTAATTTATCTATATTCTTCCACCAATCATAAAAATTTTCAAAAAATCTATGCATTTATATATTTTTTAAGCAGTTGATTAAAATATCTTCCTCTTTCCTCAAAATTTTTAAACTGATCAAATGAAGCTGCCGCAGGACTGAATAAAATAGTTTTTTTTCCATTTTTATTTTTTTTAATATCTAAAAATAATTTGGAAAGAATATCCTTTAAATTTTTTGATGAATGCAATTTGCATTTATTTTTCAATACATTTGAAAAAAATGCTTTATTAGTTCCATAGATATAAGCTTTTATTTTCTTAAAATATTTTTTATTTAAATTTAGTTTATCACCCTTCTTTGCTAAACCTCCTAAAATCCAATAGATATTTTCATATGATTGCAACAATGGCACTGTTGATGAAAATGATGTTGATTTTGAGTCATTAACAATCAAAAAATTTTTTTTATCATAAATAATTTGTTGTCTATAATTTAGTCCTTTGAAACTGTTTACTACTTTTAAAATTTTGGAATTATCAAGTTTTAAGATATTAGAAAGCTTTAATACAAATGATAGATTTTTTATGTTTGATAAATTTTTAAAATAATTATTTTTTATTTTTTTATAAAAACTATCATATTCTTTAAAGTTTACATTTTTTATTTTAGATTTAACCTTTTGCGATCTTAAAATATCTCTAATTAATCCATTATTTTTTTCGATAAGTGCTATTGATTTCTTTTTCTGTTTTTTAATTAATTTAAATTTAGCATTTACATAATTTTGAAAAGTTTTATGCCTCTCTAAATGGTTGGGAGCTATATTCAAAATTAGAGCTATATCGGTCTCAAAATATTTGCTGTAATCGATTTGATAGGATGAAGCCTCAATAACAAAAATTGTATTTTTTTTTATATTTTTTTCTTTTAAGATTGGATTCCCAATATTTCCCACTAATCTGACATCTTTTTTATGGTATTTTAAAACTTCGTAAATTAATTTTGATGTTGTTGATTTTCCATTTGTTCCTGTAATAGTAATTTTATTTAATTTTGGATATGTTTTATAAAAAATATC
Organism: uncultured Pelagibacteraceae bacterium; assembly: GCA_902603665.1. Taxonomy (GTDB): domain Bacteria; phylum Pseudomonadota; class Alphaproteobacteria; order Pelagibacterales; family Pelagibacteraceae; genus Pelagibacter. The sequence goes on from CACKVV010000010.1 coordinate 25,578, forward strand.
TAACTCACTAATTATTTTATTTTTATTTTTTTTTAAAAACTTTGATAAAACACAGTTATTTATATCAATTCCAGGGCTTAAAAAAATATAATCGAAATTTATTTTTTTTATTCTACTTGGAGAAAAAAAGTATTTAATATGTCTTTTATTTTTTATAGAAAAATTATCGTCAAAAACTAATATATCATTATTTCTATTTAAAAAGTCAAAACAGGCACTTCCAGATTTTCCTAATCCATAAATTAAAATTTTTTTTTTAAAAAAAAATTTTTCTTTTAATATCATTATCTTAATTTTAGAGTTGCAATTCCAATTAATGCTAAAATTATAGATATAATCCAAAATCTAATTACAACAGTTGACTCTGGCCATCCTTTTTTCTCAAAATGATGATGTATTGGAGCCATTCTAAAAATTCTTTTTCCAGTTAATTTAAATGAAACAACCTGCACAATTACAGATATAGCCTCCAAAACAAACAAACCACCAGTAATAGCTAAAACAATTTCATGTTTAGTTATAATCCCAACTGCTCCTAATGATCCGCCTAAAGAAAGAGATCCAGTGTCACCCATAAAAATTTTTGCAGGTGGTGCATTAAACCAAAGAAAACCAAGACACGATCCTATTATAGCACCACAAAATATTGAGGCCTCTCCAACACCCTCTATATAAGGAATTTGTAAATACCCTGAGAAAACTATATTTCCAGAAACATAGCTTATCAATGCAAAACATGATGCTACGAGTATTACTGGAACTGTTGCTAAACCATCTAAACCATCAGTCAAGTTAACAGCATTAGATGAGCCTACAAGCACAAAAATATAAAATGGTATAAAAAACCAACCTAAATTAATAACTAAATTTTTTAAAAATGGGAAATATAGATTTTCTATTTCATCTGATACACCTGAATAATATAAAATTAATATCCCAAGAACTGCTAAAAATATTTGAATTGAAATTTTAAATTTAGAAGAAACGCCACTTGAATTGTTAAATTTTATTTTTTTGTAATCATCATAGGCACCTAACAGTCCAAAAGTACCAGCAATATAAATAAGAAACCAATTATATGGATTTGATAAATCTCCCCATAAAAGGACACCCGAAAAAACACCAAGCAATATTAGTAATCCCCCCATTGTAGGTGTTCCAATTTTTTTTACTATATGTTCATCTGGCCCATCATCTCGGATCGGATTGTGTATTTTTTTTGAAGAAAAATATCTAATAAATGGTCCACCAGCTATAAATACCACTATCATTGATGTAAACATTGATAATCCTGTTCGGACAGTCAGATATTTAAAGACATTAAAGTAACTAAAAGTATCAACTAAATTTGATAATAAAATATAAAGCATAAATTAATTTAATTTTTTTATTATTTCGTTTAATCCAGTCGAATTTGATCCTTTCACCATAAGATAATCATTATTATGAATTTCATTATTTATAAATCTTAATATTTCACTATTAGATTTAAGGATCTTGCCTTTCTTTTGTGTTCTTAATTTGTTGAAAGTATAAATTATATCTTTGCCATAGACAT
>CACKVV010000011.1 GCA_902603665.1 uncultured Pelagibacteraceae bacterium
TCTTTTGAAGATGGAAGTGAACTTAAGTTGAATGATGCAACTAAAATCATAGGTGTTTACAAAGCACTCGCTAAAGTTGGATTTGATAATAAAAAAAATGAAAAATTAAAACCTATTAAAAAAGCCCTTGCATTTACACAAAGTATTGAAATTTCCAAAATTTTTGAGAAAGAATTTACAAACGTAATAAATGAATACGAAAAAAATGAAAGAATTAAAAAAATTAATAAGTTGGATTTGAATGTAGAAGTTCAACACATAGATGGCACTTTTAACGCAGAACAAAGAAACAATAATTTAAATTGGCTTAAATCAAAAACAGAGCAAAATACTTGTAGAATTTTATCAAATGTAAAATGTTTGTCAGAGGGTGTAGATGTGCCAAGTCTAGACGCAATAATGTTTTTACATCCCAAAAAAAGCCAGATTGATGTAGTGCAGGCTGTTGGAAGAGTTATGAGGAAGGCTGAAGGTAAAGATTTAGGCTATGTAATAATTCCAGTAACAGTTGCCCCAGGTGTTTCACCTGAAAAAGCTCTAAACGACAATGAAAAATATAAAGTAGTTTGGCAAATAGTTAATGCTTTAAGAACACATGATGAAAGACTAGATAGTAAAATTAATATGTTAAGTTTGGGGGAAGATGTTTCTGATAAAATTGAAATAGTTTCAATGTCAGCAGAACAAGATGCCACAACTGCAAAAGTTGAGGATGTCAAAAAGAAAAATTCCAATAAAAAAGATAAAGACGATGAAGTAATTAATATTAATAAAGATAATAAAGAAAATGCAGAGGAAAATACCAATAAAGATGAACAAATGTCATTTGAGCTTGATGATTTGTCTCAAGCGATAAAAGCAAAGATTGTTCAAAAGTGTGGAACTAGAGATTATTGGGAAAATTGGGCGGCTGATATTTCAAAGATTGCTCAAACTCATATTACAAGAATAAATGCAATTATTTTAAAATCCAAATCTAAAGAAAGAGAAATATTTTTAACTTTTTTAAAGGAACTTCAAGACGATTTAAATCCTGAGATAAATGAAAATGATGCAGTGGAGATGCTAGCGCAACATATTATCACCAAACCTGTTTTTGAAACTCTTTTTACAGGTAATAATTTTGTAGATGAAAATCCTGTTTCCAGGGCAATGCAAGAAATTTTAAAATTAATTTATAAATCAAATATAGATAAAGAAAATGAGTCATTAGAAAAGTTTTACAAAAGTGTAAACAGGCGCTCTAAGGGTATTGTTACAACATCAGGAAAAAATAAATTGATAAATGAGCTGTATGAAAGATTCTTTAAAAATGCTTTTCCAATTACTGCAAAAAAACTAGGTATTGTATATACGCCTCAAGAAATAGTAGATTTCATGCTGCGGTCAACAGACTATTTAAGCAAAATAAATTTTAGTAAAAAATTTGATGATAAAAATGTTCATATTCTTGATCCTTTTACTGGTACTGGAACTTTTATATCAAGGTTAATTCAATCAGATTTAATAAGTAAAAAAAACTTAACTTATAAGTACGAAAATGAAATACATGCAAACGAGATAGTTTTGTTAGCATACTATATTGCCAACATTAATATAGAGTCCGTTTTTCAAGATATAGTCAAAAGTAATTCTTACAAACCTTACGAGGGTATTGTTTTAACTGATACTTTTCAACTTTATGAACAAGATAGAGATATGATTGCTGATTTATTACCAGATAATTCAAAAAGAAGAACAAACCAAAAAAAAAGAAAAATTACGATAATAATTGGTAATCCTCCTTATTCAATTGGGCAAGCTTCTGAAAATGATAATGCAGCAAATATTAAATATCCCAATCTCGACTCTAAGATTGAAGAAAAATATTCTAAGACTTCAGGTGCAAAGATGAAAAAAGGTCTTTATGATAATTATATTAGATCTTTTAGATGGGCAACAGAACGAATTGCAGAAGATGGAATTATATCATTTGTAACTAACGGGGGTTGGTTAGATGCATTAGGTATGGATGGTTTCCGAAAATCAATTGAAAAAGAATTTAGTGATATATATGTTGTTAATTTACGAGGTAATAAAAGAACTATTGGTGAGGCCTCAAAAAAAGAGGGTGGACCAGTTTTTTCTGAAGGTAGTAGAGCAACAATTGCTTTAACATTTTTAATTAAAAATAAGTTATCAAATAACAAGAGTTGTAATATAAATTATTATGACATTGGAGAATATCTCTCAACAAAACAAAAGCTTAATAAATTAAATCAATTTACGTCTATTGAAAAGATAATTAAGGACAAAAATTTTAAAAAAATCATACCCAATAATAGAAATGAGTGGATAAATCAAAGTAATGAATCATTTAATAATTATAAAGTTTTAGGTTCAAGGGAAAAGTTAAAAGACATAAAAATATTTAAAGATTTTTCTCAAGGTGTTTTAACTAGCCGTGATCAATGGTGCGTTAATTTTGATAAAGTTAAATTAATGCAGAATGTAGATAAACTAATTAAAAATTATAATAAACTAATTAATGACAAGAAAAATATAAAGATAAACAAAGAAAATTTAAATAAACATATTAATTATGATGTAAGCAATTTTAATTGGAGTAGAAATTTTAAAAATTACTTTGTTAATAAAATAAAAATTAAAACATCAGATAAGAGTATTCGTAAGGTTCTATATAGACCATTCACATTCAAATGGATTTATTTTGATAAATATTTAAATGAACTTAGATATAGAGTACCAAAAATATTACCTGATGAAAATTCAGAAAACTTGATCATTTCAGTTATGGGTAGTGGTGAAAATAAGGAATTTAGTTGCTTAATGCATAGTCATATTCCTGAATTTAAAACTTTATATAATGGTCAACATTTCCCTTTATATACTTATCAAAATAATGAGACCGATAATAATGAAAATTTATTAAGCGGTATTACAGAAAAAAATATTAAACAAAACAACATTACAGATGAAATAATTCTAGACCTAAAAAAATTTTATAAACAGGATATAAAGCCAAAACAAATATTTTTCTACACTTATGGAATACTTCATTCTGAAGATTATAGATCCATGTTTAGAAATAATCTGAATAAAGAGATTCCAAGAATACCATACGTTAAAAATTTTATAGATTTCAATAATATTGAAAAAATAGGAAAGTCTTTATCAACCTTACATTTAAATTTTTTAGATGCTAGCAAATATCCAGTTAGTATCAAATTTTCAAACCGATCAAATATTAAAGATAAAGATTTATATAGAGTTGAAAAAATGAAACATCCAATATTAAATGGAAAAAAGGATAGATCTAAAATTATATATAACAATTTCATTACTTTAGAAAATATTCCCCTAGAAGCTTACGATTACAAAGTTAATGAAAAAAGTGGAATTCATTGGGTGATGGACCAACAAACTCTAACTAAACACAATGATACAAATATAATTGATGATCCTAATGATTATTCAATTAATACAATTGGTAATTTTAATTATCAGGTAGAATTGATCCAAAAGTTAATTACAGTTTCTCTTGAAACTCAAAAATTAATAAAAAAACTTCCTAAATTAATTGTGTAATATAATTTAAATTGCAATTCACTTCAAATTCACTTCACTTAGTTCTATCCCCATCCTTTCTATAGCTTAATTCAACGATTTTTATTTTTAAAAAAAACTAAGTAAAGTTTGAGTTTGTTGAAAATAAATGAGATTTTAGTGGTGCCCCCGCACGGATTCGAACCGCGGACCTATTGATTACAAATCAATTGCTCTACCAACTGAGCTACAAGGGCATCTTGAGTTTTGTAATATGATTTTTTTTATTATCAAGATTTTTTTTATGTTGATTTATATGATGAAAAACTATTGCTGCACTATTAGAAATATTTAAACTTTCTACATTTTCATTTATTTTAATTTTTACTGAAAAATCAGTATATTTATTTGTGTGATGTTTAATTCCAGATCCTTCAGAACCAAATAGTAAAATATTATTTCCTTCCCATTTAATATCCATAAAATCTTTATTGCTTTTCGAGTCAAAACCATAAACCCAAAAATTTTTATCTCTTAGAAATTTAAGAGTTGTATTTATATTTGAAACCTCAAAAATATTAAGATGTTCAACACATCCACTAGCAGATTTGTACATTAATTTACTTTCTTTTGGAAAATGTCTTTCCTTAACAATTAATCCATCTATATTAAAGGATGCAGCGCTTCTGATTAATGAACCTATATTTCTTGGATCAGTCACTTCGTCTAAACATACAAAAGTTAAATTATTTTTATCCAATATAAATTCTTTTAACTCAATTTTTTCTAAATGTTCTATTTCTGCAACATAGCCTTGATGAAGTATGCCTTCATTTTTAGAATATTTATCTAATTCTTTCTTAGTTTTGAAATATATTTTGACATCCTTTAATAAATTTTTTTTTGGACTTAATCGGTGTATATTTTTTTTACTCTCTTCAGTTAAAAATATTTTTAAAATCTTCCTTTTTTTATTTTTTAAAGCTTCAAAAACAGCGTGTTTACCAACAATAAAAAAAGATGATTTGTTCATGATAATTATTGATTTTTATAAGCTTTTTTAAGAATTTTACCAATATTTCACCTATTGCTTTTGTACAATAAAAATATATAAAACGCGTGTTGTTTAAAGCTTATTGAACAAGGGGACGCTTCCCCAACGATTTAGGAGGGGTACCAAAGCGGTCAAATGGGGCGGGCTGTAAACCCGTTGACTTCGGTCTTCGAAGGTTCGAATCCTTCCCCCTCCACCATTCAATATAATTTTAAATAACTAGGAGTGTACTTGGGTGATGCGGGTGTAGTTCAATGGTAGAACGCTAGCCTTCCAAGCTGGATGTAAGGGTTCGATTCCCTTTACCCGCTCCAAAAATTTAAATATAAAAGTAATATAAAGAAAAAAGAGGTAAACAAGTAATGTCAAAAGAAAAGTTCGTAAGAAATAAACCGCACTGTAATATCGGTACAATCGGTCATGTCGATCACGGTAAAACTACATTAACAGCTGCGATCACAAAAGTTTTAGCTGAGTCAGGCGGTGCACAATTTACTGCTTATGATCAAATTGATAAAGCCCCTGAAGAAAAAGAGAGAGGAATTACTATTTCAACAGCTCACGTAGAATATGAAACAGCTAACAGGCACTACGCACACGTAGATTGTCCAGGTCACGCTGACTATGTAAAAAATATGATTACAGGTGCAGCTCAAATGGATGGAGCAATTTTAGTTGTTAATGCTGCTGATGGTCCAATGCCTCAAACTAGAGAGCACATTCTTTTGGCAAGACAAGTAGGTGTACCTGCTATTGTTGTTTACTTAAACAAAGTTGATCAAGTTGATGATAAAGAAATGATCGATCTTGTTGAGGAAGAAATTAAAGATTTATTAACATCATATAAATTCCCAGGTGACAAGACACCTATCGTTAAAGGCTCTGCACTTGCAGCTGTTGAAGGAAGAGATGATGAAATTGGAAAAAATTCAATTATGGATTTAATGAAGGCTGTTGATGAATTTATTCCACAACCAGATAGACCTAAGGATAAAGATTTCTTGATGCCTGTTGAAGACGTTTTTTCAATCTCTGGAAGAGGTACTGTAGTAACAGGTAGAGTAGAGTCTGGTGTAATAAAAACTGGAGATGAAATAGAGATAGTTGGTATAAGAGAAACAAAAAAAACAGTTTGTACAGGAGTTGAAATGTTTAGAAAGCTTCTAGACTCAGGAGAAGCTGGTGATAATATTGGAGCTCTTTTAAGAGGAGTTGAAAGAACTGACGTAGAAAGAGGACAAGTTCTTTGTAAACCTGCATCAATTACCCCACATACAAAATTTGAAGCTCAGGCTTATGTATTAAAAAAAGAAGAAGGTGGAAGACACACTCCTTTCTTTACAAAATATAGACCCCAGTTTTATTTTAGAACAACAGATGTTACTGGTGAGGTTGAGTTACCTGCAGGTACTGAAATGGTAATGCCTGGTGATGATGCTAAATTTACTGTTAAACTTATTACACCAATTGCGATGAATGAGAAATTAAACTTTGCGATTAGAGAAGGCGGGAGAACAGTGGGAGCTGGAGTAGTAACTAAAATTATAGAGTAAACTCCATAGGAGTGTAGCTCAATTGGTAGAGCGCCGGTCTCCAAAACCGGAGGTTGGGGGTTCGATTCCCTCCGCTCCTGCCAAAAAAGTTATAAAATTATGAAAAACCCTTTAAAATTTATTCAAGATGTAAAGCAAGAGGCTTTTAAGGTTACTTGGCCTACAGGTAAGGAAACTCTGCAAGGAGCTCTTATGGTCGTTGCAATGGCTATAATTGCATCATTGTTCTTTTTATTACTTGATCAAGTTTTAAAATTCTTTTTAGAATTAGTTCTTAAGGTGAGTTTATAGTGAAAAATTGGTACATAGTTCAATCACACTCTAGTTTTGAAAATAAGGTTGCTGGATTAATCAAAGAAGAGGCTGAAAAAGCAAAAGTTTCTGATAAAATAGAGGAAATCATTGTACCAACCCATGACATTACTGAAGTAAAAAGAGGAAAAAGAGTTCAAAGAAAAAAAAAGTATTTTCCTGGCTATGTGCTTATAAAAAGTGAAATGGATAACGAACTTTACCATATGATAAAAGGAATAAAGAGAGTAAGTGGATTTTTGGGTTCAAAAGGGATGCCAATTCCTGTTTCAGATAAAGAAATTGAGAAAATTTTAGGACAAATAAAAGATGGTGTAGCCCAACCAAAATCTGCTATAGAGTACAGCGTTGGTGAAAAAGTTCAGGTGATCGATGGGCCTTTTGCATCCTTTAGTGGTCTTGTAGAAGATATTGATGAAGAGAAGCTAAGACTTAAAGTTTCGGTTTCAATTTTTGGTCGTCCAACACCTGTTGATTTAGAATTTAACCAAGTAGAGAAAGCAAGTTAATGGCAAAAAAAGAAATTAGTGGATACATAAAGTTACAGATTAATGGTGGACAAGCAAATCCCGCACCACCTGTTGGTCCTGCATTGGGTCAAAGAGGAATTAACATTATGGAATTCTGTAAAGCATTTAATGAGAAAACAAAATCTTTTGCTGGAAAACCTGTACCAGTAATCATTACAGTATATAAAGATAAAAAATTTGACTTTGTTTTAAAGTCACCTCCAGCATCTCATTTTATTAAAGAAGCAGTAAAACTTAAAAGTGGTTCAAAGGAACCTGGGAGAAATATAGTTGCATCAATTTCAAAAAAACAACTTGAAGAAATTGCTAAAAAGAAAATGGAAGACTTGAATGCACATGACTTAGAGGAAGCATCAAAAATTATTGCGGGATCAGCAAGATCAATGGGAATTGAGGTTAAAGAATAATGCCATCAAAAAGATTTAAAAAATTACCAGAGAACACTAATACTCTACCATCAGAGAGTTTTGAGAAATTAATATCATTAGTTAAACAGAATTGTACAACTAAATTTGACGAATCTATTGATTTAAGTTTTCAAATTAATAACAAACAAAAAAAAAGTGAAATTAATATAAGAACTGCTGTTAATCTACCCGGTGGAACTGGAAAAACTGTAAAAGTTGCAGTTGTTTGTGAGGATAATAAATCTCAGGAATCAAAAGACGCTGGTGCAGATATTGTTGGAGGAGATGAGTTTGTAGAAAAAATTAAAGGTGGTGAATTAAATTTTGAAAAATTAATCTGTACCCCAGGTATGATGATAAAACTATCGAAATTAGGTAAGGTTTTAGGTCCAAAAGGTTTAATGCCAAATCCTAAACTTGGTTCAGTAACAAATGATTTAGCAAAAGCTGTTTCTGATGCAAAGTCTGGACAAGTGGAGATTAGAAACGATAAAGATGGAAATATTGGTGTCAGCATAGGAAAAAAATCTTTTGATGATGAAAAATTAGTTAAAAATTATAATGCAATCATTGATGCATTAGAAAAAGAAAAAGCAAACAATACTCTTAAAGGTGATTTGGTTAAACAAGCATTTATAACATCATCTATGGGAGTTTCTTATAAAGTAAAATTAGGTAAGAGCATTTAATTATGATGAATAAAGAGCAAAAGAAGCAGTACATTAGCGATATGTCAACTCAGTTTGATAAATCTGGGGCTGTAATAGTTACTCATTATCAAGGTTTAACAGTTTCTCAGTTAGATGAATTAAGAAAACAAATGAGAGAACATGGTATTAAATTTAAAATAACTAATAATAGAATTACAAAATTAGCTTTAGAAAAAACAAGATGTAAAGATTTGTCAGATTTATTCAGTGGCCCAACAGCTGTAGCAATGTCTGAGGATGCAATTACATCTGCAAAAATACTAACAAAATTTTCCAAAGAGAATCAGAATTTAAAAATTTTAGGTGGTATAATGGGATCTGACGTTTTAGATGTTGCAGGAGTTCAAAATGTTGCGACATTACCATCTCTAGATGAAGCAAGAGCAAAAATAGTAGGTATTTTGAGGTCTCCAGCACAAAAAATTGCAAGTATTTTACTTGCGCCGGCGTCAAAAATCGCTATTTTAGCGCTCGAAAAATCAAAAAAATAACCAGGGACATTAGACTAATATGGCTGACTTAAATAAAATTATAGAAGATTTATCAAGTTTGACTGTTGTAGAAGCAGCTGAACTTTCAAAACAACTTGAAGAAAAATGGGGTGTAACAGCAGCGGCAGCAGTTGCAGCAGCACCAGCGGCAGCAGCAGGTGCAGCGCCAGCAGAAGAAAAAGACGATTTTACAATTATGCTTACAGCAGCAGGTGATAAAAAAATAAATGTAATTAAAGAAGTTAGAGCTATCACTGCTCTAGGATTAAAAGAAGCTAAAGATTTAGTCGAAGGAGCACCTAAAGAAATAAAATCAGGTGTTAACAAAAAAGAAGCTGAAGAAATCAAGCAGAAACTTGAAGCAGCTGGCGCAAAAGTAGAACTTAAGTAATTTAAAACAGGATTTTTTACTGATTTAAAACTTTTAAATCAGTAAGTGTGATGCAATTATCTTTTACTAAAAAGAAAAACATTAGAAAAAGTTTTGGTAAACTAAAGGAAAGTTTATCTATACCAAATCTAATTGAGGTTCAAAAAAATTCTTATAAAGAATTAACAGAATTCAAACATGATGTTGAACAACATTTAATTAAAGGTTTTGATAGAGTTTTTAAAAGCATTTTTCCCATTGAAGATTTGAACGACAAAGCAACATTAGAATATGTTTCATATAAATTAGAAAAACCAAAATTTGATGTTGAGGAATGCATCACACGCGGTTTAACCTATTCTGCGGCTCTTAAATGCACATTAAGATTAGTTGTTTACGAAATAGATCAGGAAAATAATACAAAAGATATTTTATCAGCAAAAGAACAAGAAGTTTATATGGGCGAAGTTCCAATGATGACAAATAGTGGAACTTTCATAACTAATGGAGTTCAAAGAGTTGTTGTTAATCAAATGCACAGAAGCCCTGGTGTATTTTTTGATCATGACAAAGGTAAATCTCATGCAAGTGGAAAACTGCTATTTAATTGCAGAGTAATCCCAAATAGAGGCTCTTGGCTAGATTTTGAATATGATGTTAAAGACTTTCTTTATTTTAGAATTGATAGAAAGAAGAAAATATTAGTATCAACTTTACTCCAGGCACTTGGATTTTCAAAGAACGATATAGTCAACGAATTTTATGAAAAAGATATTTATAATTTTGATGAAAAATTAAATAAATGGAAAACTAAATTTAATCCTGAAAATTATAAATCTAAAAATTTTTCAGAGGAAGTAATAGATGCCAAAAACAATAAAGTTATTGTCAAACAAGGCGAAAAGATTAATTTTTTAACTGCAAAAAAACTTTCAAACGATGGACTTAAAGAGATATTCGTATCTAGTGAGTCTTTGTTTGGAAAGTTTATGCATAAAGATATCCAAATAGGTGAAGACTTATTTAAAATAGGTACAGAATTAAATGATACTATTGTTCAAAAAATAATTGAAGCAAACATTAAATCTATCGAAATTTCTAAAACAAATTCTATTACAAAAGGACCATATTTATTATTAACTTTATTAAATGATAAGAATGAAACTAAAAATGATGCCATCACTGAAATTTATAAGGTTTTAAGACCGGGAGAACCACCAACTATTGAGATTGCAACTCAAATTTTCAATAATTTATTTTTCAGCTCAGACAGATATGACTTGTCAGATGTTGGGAGAGTAAAAATGAATTCTAGATTAAATCTTAATTGTTCAGATAAAATAACAATTCTTAGAAACGACGACATATTAGCCATTGTCCAAAAAATGTTAGATTTAAGAGATGGAAAAGATGAAGTTGACGATATTGATCATCTTGGCAACAGGAGAGTCAGGTCAGTTGGTGAATTAGTTGAAAATCAAGCTCGTATTGGTGTTTACAGAATGGAAAGAGCGATTAAAGAAAAAATGACTACGCTAGATGTTGAGTCAGCAATGCCACAGGACCTTATTAATGCTAAACCTTTAACGATTTCTTTAAAAGATTTTTTTGCTACCTCTCAGCTTTCTCAATTTATGGACCAAACAAATCCGTTGTCAGAAATTACTCATAAAAGAAGAGTGTCTGCTCTAGGACCTGGTGGACTTACAAGAGAAAGAGCGGGATTTGAAGTCCGAGACGTTCATCCAACACATTATGGAAGGATATGTCCAATAGAAACTCCTGAGGGGCCAAACATTGGTTTAATTAATAGCCTTTCCACTTATTCAAAGATTAATAAATATGGTTTTATAGAAAGCCCATACAAAAAAGTAGAAAATGGAATTGTTCAAGACAAAATAGAATATCTTTCTGCAATGGAGGAAACAAAATTTACAATAGCTCAGGCTAATTCTGTTATTGATAAAAATGGAAAATTCAAAGAAGATCTTGTATCTTGTAGAGAAAATCTAAATTTTATTTTATCAAAACCAGAAAATATTGATTACATCGACGTATCGCCAAAACAGTTGGTCTCAGTTGCTGCATCATTAATTCCATTTTTAGAAAATGATGATGCCAACAGAGCATTAATGGGATCAAATATGATGAGGCAGGCAGTGCCTTTATTAAAACCAGAAGCACCTCTAGTTGGGACTGGTATTGAAAGTGATGTAGCCTTAGATTCTGGTGTTACGATTGTTGCAAGAAGAGATGGAGTTGTTGATAAAATTGATGGAAAAAGAATTGTAATAAAAGCATCAAATGAAAAAGACTATTCTCAATCAGGTGTTGACATCTATAACTTACAAAAATTTAAAAGATCAAATCAAAATACTTGTATAAATCAAAAGCCATTAGTTAGAGTTGGTGATAAAGTAAAATCAGGAGATATTATAGCAGATGGCCCATCAACCAAAATTGGTGAACTTGCTCTAGGTAAAAATGTTACTGTAGCGTTTATGCCCTGGCAAGGTTACAATTTTGAAGACTCAATTCTTATATCAGAGAGATGTGTAACTGATGATGTATTTACCTCAATACACATAGAAGAGTATGAAGTGATGGCTCGTGATACAAAATTAGGTGAGGAGGACATCACGAGAGACATACCGAATGTAAATGAAGAAGCTTTAAAAAATTTAGATGAGTCAGGAATTGTTTATATTGGTGCAGAAGTTAAACCTGGCGATATATTGGTTGGAAAAGTAACTCCAAAAGGTGACTCAGCTTCTGGACCCGAAGAAAAGTTATTAAGATCAATATTTGGGGAAAAAGCAATCGATGTTACTGATACATCTTTAAAAATGCCAAGTGGAAGTGGTGGAATTGTTGTAGATGTAAGAGTTTTTAATAGACATGGTATAGAGAAAGACGAAAGATCTATTACAATAGAAAGAGCAGAGATAGAAAGCGTTCAAGAGGATAAAAAAGTTGAGGAAGAAATTTTAGAGAGAAGTATTAAACAAAGAGCATCAACATTCCTAGCTGGCTCTTCATTAGATAAAAAAATAAAAGACTTAGATGCTGGAACCAAATTAGATGATGATAAAATTAATAGTTTATTAATTTCTGATTTATTTAAAATAACTACAAATGATGCAAAAAATTCAGACGCACTATCACAACTTAAAGAACAATATAATAGCGCAAAAAAAGATATTCAGGATCGTTTTGAAGATAAAGTATTAAAAATTAGACAAGGTGATGATTTATTACCAAGTGTCATGAAAATGGTAAAAGTCTTTGTAGCTATTAAAAGAAGACTTAGACCAGGTGATAAAATGTCAGGAAGACATGGTAATAAAGGAGTGGTTAGTAAAATTGTTCCTGTAGAGGATATGCCATACAGGAAAAATGGAAAACCAGTAGATATAGTTTTAAATCCACTTGGAGTACCTAGTAGAATGAATGTTGGTCAAATTTTAGAAACTCATTTAGGGTGGTCTTGTACTGAGCTTGGTGAAAAATTAAAAAATCTAGTTAATGAAAATCAAAAGAAGATTGAAAAAACAGAAAAAATGAAAGCATTTTTAAAATCTGTTTATGGTGATGAAGTTTATGAAGAAAATATCGACAAATTAACAAATACAGAATTTAAAGATTTATGTGATAACATTCAAAATGGTGTTCCTATAGCGACACCAGTCTTTGACGGAGCCAAAGAACAGGATGTAACCAACATGCTAGATCTTGCTGAACTTCCAAATTCTGGACAAACACACTTATGGGATGGAAGAACAGGTGAAAAGTTTGACAGACCAGTTACTGTTGGAACAATTTACATGCTTAAATTACATCATCTTGTGGAAGATAAAATACATGCAAGATCAACAGGACCTTACAGCTTGGTTACTCAACAACCACTCGGCGGAAAGGCACAATTAGGTGGGCAAAGATTTGGTGAGATGGAAGTTTGGGCGTTAGAAGCATATGGTGCCTCATATACTTTACAAGAAATACTGACAGTAAAATCAGATGATGTTGCTGGCAGAGTAAAGGTTTATGAAACGATAGTTAAAGGTGAAGAAAACTTTGAGTCTGGAATACCGGAATCATTTAATGTTTTAGTAAAAGAAATAAAGTCATTAGCACTAAATGTGGAGTTAAATTAATATGAGTAAAGAATTAACAGATTTATTTAAAGGTTCTGAAGTTTCAGAAGCACAAAATTTTAATAGTATTAAAATTACATTAGCAAGCCCTGAAAAAATTAAATCTTGGACATATGGTGAGATTAAAAAACCTGAAACAATAAATTATAGAACTTTTAGACCAGAAAAAGATGGTTTGTTCTGTGCGAGAATTTTTGGCCCAATAAAAGATTACGAGTGTTTGTGTGGAAAATACAAACGAATGAAATTTAGAGGAATTATATGTGAGAAATGTGGCGTTGAAGTAACAAAATCAAACGTGAGAAGAGAAAGAATGGGCCATATAAACCTTGCAACCCCTGTAGCCCATATATGGTTTCTAAAGTCCCTTCCCAGCAGAATTTCATTGGCGATTGATATGAAACTTAAAGAGGTTGAAAGAGTTCTTTATTTTGAAAATTTTATAGTTATTGAACCTGGACTAACTGGATTAAAGAAAAATCAATTACTTGGTGAAGAGGAATTAATAAAATATCAAGATGAATATGGAGAAGAGTCTTTTACTGCAGGAATTGGTGCAGAGGCGATACTTGAAATTTTAAAATCAATTAATCTTGAAGAAGAAAAAAATAGTCTTATAAAAACAATTAAAGAAACTAAATCAAAAGTATCAGAGGAAAGATCAATAAAAAGATTAAAACTAATTGAGTCATTTATAGAAACTGGAAATAAGCCAGAATGGATGATCTTAACAACAATTCCTGTTATTCCACCAGAATTAAGACCTTTAGTACCATTAGATGGTGGTAGATTTGCAACCTCAGATCTGAACGACTTATATAGAAGGGTGATAAATCGAAATAACAGACTAAAAAGATTAATGGATCTTAAAGCTCCAGATATTATTGTTAGAAACGAAAAAAGAATGCTTCAAGAATCTGTTGATGCATTATTTGACAATGGAAGAAGAGGTAGAGTTATTACTGGAACAGGCAAAAGACCATTAAAGTCTTTAGCTGAAATGTTAAAAGGTAAACAAGGAAGATTTAGACAGAATTTATTAGGTAAAAGAGTAGATTATTCAGGAAGATCAGTAATTGTCGTTGGGCCAGATCTAAAACTACATGAATGCGGTCTTCCAAAAAAGATGGCTCTTGAATTATTTAAACCATTTTTGTACGCAAGATTAAATAAATTAGGCTTAGCATCAACAATTAAACAAGCAAAAAAATTAGTTGAAAGAGAGAGAAATGAAGTTTGGGATGCATTAGAGTTAATAGTTAGAGAACACCCGGTCATTTTAAATAGAGCCCCAACACTTCATAGATTGGGAGTACAAGCTTTTGAACCAAAACTTATTGAAGGAAATGCTATAGAACTACATCCATTAACTTGCGCTGCATTTAATGCAGACTTTGACGGTGATCAAATGGCAGTACACGTTCCACTAAGTTTAGAAGCGCAATTAGAGGCAAGAGTATTGATGATGTCTACAAATAATATTTTAAGTCCATCAAATGGTAAACCTATAATTGTTCCTAGTCAGGATATGATTTTAGGAATTTATTATTTATCTCAGCCACCGTATCAAAAAGATAGAGTAGAAGGCTATTTTGTAAACACATCAGAAATAGAACATGCACTTGAAATCGGTCAAATCAAAGTCCACTCAAGAATAGTTTCAAGATTTGAAACTGTTGATAATAAAGGAAACACTAAATTTGAAAAACACATTAGCACAGCAGGAAGATTTTTATTATCAAATTTAATACCAAAAAATGTAAATAATAAATTTTCATTAGTAGATAGACTTTTACCTAAAAAAGTTGTTTCAGAAGTTATTGATCACGTGTTCAGGTTCTCAGGACAAAAAAGTACAGTAATATTCTGTGACAAGTTAAAAGATTTAGGTTTTAAACACGCATTTAAAGCAGGAATTTCATTTGGTAAAGATGATCTAGTTATTCCAGATAATAAACAACAATTAATTGATGAGACAAAAAAATTAATTTCAGATTATGAAAACCAATATGCTGAAGGATTGATCACTAGAGGTGAAAAATATAATAAAGTAATTGATGCATGGTCAAAGTGTACTGATAGAGTTGCATCTGAGATGATGAAGAGAATTTCTGCGACAGAGGTTACAGAAGATGGACTTAAAATAAATTCAGTATTCATGATGGCAGACAGTGGTGCAAGAGGATCTGCTGCACAAATGAAGCAATTAGCTGGAATGAGAGGTTTGATTGCGAAACCATCAGGTGAAATTATCGAGTCACCCATTACTTCAAATTTTAAAGAAGGTTTGACTGCTCTCGAATACTTTAATTCAACACACGGAGCTAGAAAAGGTTTAGCTGATACAGCTTTGAAAACTGCAAGTTCAGGATATTTGACACGAAGGTTATGTGATGTTGCTCAAGATTTAACTATTACAAAACCCAAGTGTGATATGAAATGTGGATCTATTAAACTCACAGAAGTCTTAGAAGGTGGAAACATAATGGTAAGTTTATCTGAAAGAGCTCTTGGTAGAGTTGCAGCAAAAGATGTAAAAAATCCACTAACTGGTGACATTTTAATAAAGAAAAATGAAATGATAGATGAAGTAGGATGTGAAAAAATTGATGCGGCTGGAGTAAAAAGTATAAATGTATACTCTGTAATGACATGTCAAGCAAAAGAGGGTGTTTGCGCAACTTCATATGGAAGAGACTTATCAAGAGGTAAAATGGTACACGTTGGTGAAGCTATTGGTATGATTTCTGCGCAATCAATTGGTGAACCAGGCACACAATTAACAATGAGAACATTTCACGTTGGTGGTACTGCTTCTGTAAAACAAGATTCACAAATTGTATCGAGCTCAGATGGAATATTGAAAATTGTAAATACCAATTTATTAGAGGATTCCAAAAAAAATCAGATAGTTATGGGAAGAAATACTGAGCTTTCAATACAAGATGAAAACGGACTACAAGTTGCTTCTTACAAAGTTCCATACGGTTCGAAGCTATTTTTTCAAAACGATGATAAAATTAAAAAAGGTGCAAAGATATGTGAATGGGACCCATACACTACACCTGTTATTGCAGAAAAGGATGGAATTGCTAATTACGTTGATTTAATTGATGGAGTGTCGCTTGCTGAAACTGTTGATGATGCTACGGGAATTTCAACAAAAGCAGTTGTTGATTGGAAAACTCAATCTAAAAATACCGATCTAAAACCAAGAATTACACTTAGAGATGCAAAAGGTAATGTAATTAAAAAAGCAGATGATAATGAAGCTAGATATTATTTAGTTCCAGACTCAATTTTATCAGTAAAAGATGGCCAAAAAATTTCAGCTGGAGATGTTATTGCTAGATTACCTAAAGAAACAACTAAAACAAAAGACATTACTGGAGGTTTACCAAGAGTAGCAGAATTATTTGAAGCAAGGAAAGCCAAAGACAGTGCCATAATTGCTGAAAATGATGGAAAAGTAATTTTTGGAAAAGAGGTAAGAGGCAAACAAAGAGTAACAATTGAGTCCGAGAACGGTGAAACTTCAAGTTATTTAATACCTAAAGGAAAGCATATCAATTTTAATCAAGGTGAAAAAATTAAAAAAGGTGAATATCTGTTAGATGGTCAACCTTTGCCTCATGACATTTTAAGAATTTTAGGTATTGAGGAATTAACCGAATACTTTGTTAATCAAGTTCAAGATGTTTATAGACTTCAAGGAGTTATAATTAACGATAAACATATTGAAGTAATTTTAAGACAAATGTTAAAAAAAATCGAGGTTAAAGAACCTGGAGATAGCAGTCTATTACCTGGAGAAGTAATAGATAGAATAAGATTTGAACAAATTAATGAAAATTTAAAAGCTGACAATAAAAAACCAGCAGTTGGCGAGAGAGTTTTAATGGGAATTACTAAAGCATCACTACAAACAGAATCATTTATATCTGCCGCATCTTTCCAAGAAACAACAAGGGTATTAACTGATGCTGCAATTAAAGGTAAAGTTGATAAATTAGTTGGATTGAAAGAAAATGTTATTGTTGGACGACTAGTTCCTGCTGGCACAGGTTCAATTAAAAACAATTGGAATAGAAAAGCGCTAGATGATGATAAAAAATTCCTAACTGAACAAGAGACATCAGAATCATCAGAAGCTCAAATTAATCAATAAAATTAAGCAAAATTTAACTGCTTTTAGTTTGACAAATATAATTTCTAATGTATTTTGGCCATGTTTTTGGTTGGAATGTAGTGACTTGATCACTAAACGCTGCCACAAATAACCTGACAGTTATTTCATCAAAAATAAAAAAATTTAAATTTATGCCAACAATAAACCAGTTGTTAAGAAAAAGTAGAACAAGACCAATAGCAAGGAATAAAGTTCCAGCTTTACAAAAACAACCTTTAAAAAGAGGAGTTTGTGTAAAAGTTTACACAACAACTCCAAAAAAACCAAACTCAGCACTAAGAAAAGTTGCAAGAGTTAGACTTTCAAATGGTTTTGAAGTTACAGCATATATCCCAGGCGAAGGACATAATCTTCAAGAACACTCAGTAGTATTAATCAGAGGTGGAAGAGTAAAAGATTTACCTGGTGTAAGATATCATATTTTAAGAGGTAATCTTGATACTCAAGGTGTTGCAAATAGAAAACAAAGAAGATCACTTTACGGAACGAAAAAGGGTAAATAAGAATGTCTAGAAAAAGAAAAGCCCCCAAAAAAATTCCTGTTTTAGACCCTAAATACAAATCTGTAATTATTCCAAAATTAATAAATTCAATCATGTACGATGGAAAAAAAACTGTAGCTGAAAAAATTGTTTACGATGCAATTGATAAAATTAAATCAAAATCTAAAGATGAACCAATCACTGTTTTTAACGATGCTATAAATAATGTTAGACCAACGGTTGAAGTTAGGTCAAGAAGAGTAGGTGGTGCCACATATCAAGTTCCTGTTGAAGTAAAAGCAAAAAGATCTCAAGCTTTAGCTTTAAGATGGATTATTGATGCATCAAGAAAAAGAAAAGATAAAAATATGTCTGATAAATTGTTCAATGAGATTTTTGATGCATATCAAAACAGAGGATCAGCAATAAAAAAGAAAGAGGACACTCATAAAATGGCGGAGTCCAATAAAGCTTTCGCACACTTTAGGTGGTAATCAATGGCAAGAACTCACACATTAGATAAATATAGAAATATAGGCATCATGGCTCACATAGATGCAGGCAAAACCACAACAACTGAAAGAATTTTATATTATACAGGAAAAAGTCACAAAATAGGTGAGGTTCATGACGGAGCTGCAACAATGGACTGGATGGAACAAGAGCAAGAAAGAGGCATAACAATAACGTCTGCTGCAACTACTTGTTTTTGGAGAGAACATAGAATTAATATTATTGATACACCTGGACACGTAGATTTTACAATTGAAGTAGAAAGATCATTAAAAGTTTTAGATGGCGCTGTTGCTGTTTTCGATGGTGTAGCTGGAGTAGAGCCTCAATCCGAAACAGTATGGAGACAAGCTGATAAATACAAAGTACCAAGAATCTGTTTTGTTAATAAATTAGATAGAACTGGTGCAGATTTTTTTAGATGTGTTGGAATGATTAAAGATAGATTGGGTGCAAAGCCGCTCGTTATGCAGGTTCCAATTGGTATCGAAGCATCTTTAAAAGGTGTTGTTGATCTGATTAAAATGAAAGCCATCGTTTGGAAAAATGAAGATTTAGGTGCAGAGTGGGAAGAACAAGATATACCTGAAGATTTAAAAGAAATTTGTGACAAATATAGACAAGAACTAGTTGAAACTGCAGTAGAACAGGATGAAAAACTAATGGAAGCTTATCTAGGTGGTGAAGAAATTAGCCAAGAGGATCTAATTAAATGTGTAAGAAAAGGTTGTTTAAATTTTGATTTTGTTCCAGTTCTTACTGGTTCTGCATTTAAAAATAAAGGTGTTCAACCACTTTTAGATGCAGTTGTTGATTACTTACCCAGCCCTAAAGATATAGGTTCTATAACTGGTACAAAACAAGGATCTGATGACGAAATGGAAATGAAATTTGAAGATAACGCACCTTTTTCAGCGTTAGCGTTTAAAGTTGCAAATGACCCATTTGTAGGAAGTTTAACATTTATTAGGATTTATTCTGGGACAGTTAAGTCTGGAACAGGGATCTATAATACATCTAAAGATAAAGAGGAAAGAGTTGGCAGAATGTTACTTATGCACGCTAATTCTAGAGAAGATATTAAAGAGGCGAATGCTGGTGATATAGTTGCTTTAGCAGGACTAAAAAATACTATTACTGGTCATACTTTAGCGAACAAGGACACGCCTGTATTATTAGAGCCGATGGAATTTCCTGATCCAGTAATTGAAATAGCAGTTGAACCAAAAACTAAGGCTGACCAAGAAAAAATGGGTGAAGCGTTAGGCAGACTAGCTAAGGAAGATCCATCTTTTAGAGTTACATCTGATGAGGAGTCAGGACAGACTATTATTAAAGGTATGGGAGAGTTACACTTAGATATAATTGTAGATAGAATGAAAAGAGAATTTAAAGTTGAAGCAAATGTTGGAGCACCACAAGTTGCGTATAGAGAAACAATATTAAGTGCAGCAGAATTCGATTATACGCACAAAAAACAAAGTGGTGGAGCAGGTCAATTTGCTAGAGTTAAGCTATCAGTAGAGCCACTTGAACCAGGAAAAGGAAGAGAAGTAGAAAGCAAAATTAAAGGTGGAGCAATACCAAAAGAATTTATACCTGGTGTAGAAAAAGGTGTAGAAACTGTTGCAGATGGTGGAATATTAGCTGGATTTCCACTGATAGATTATAAAGTTACAATTTTAGACGGACTACATCATGACGTAGACTCAAGCGTTCTTGCATTCGAATTAGCTTCTAGGCAGTGTTTTAAAGAGGCATGCACTAGAGGCACTTTAAAATTACTTGAACCTATAATGAGAGTTGAAGTTGTTACACCTGAGGACTACATGGGAGATGTAATTGGTGATTTAAATAGTAGAAGAGGTCAAATAAATACCCAAGAGCAAAGAGGTAATGCAACTGTAATTACAGCAATGGTGCCATTAGCGAATATGTTTGGTTATATAAATAATTTAAGATCAATGTCTCAAGGTAGAGCTCAATACACAATGTTTTTTGATCATTATGATAAAGTTCCACAAAATGTTCAAGACGAGGTAACGAAGAAAACAGGATAAAATGGACAAACAAAATATTAGAATTAAACTCAGAGCTTACGATAATAAAGTTTTAGATCAATCTACTGAAGAAATTGTAAATACTGTAAAAAGAACAGGCGCAAATATAAAAGGACCTATACCTCTTCCAACAAAAATTGAACGATACACTGTTTTGAGATCCCCACATATTGATAAAAAAAGTAGAGAACAATTTGAGACCAGAACTCACAAAAGATTAATTGACATTATTGAACCAACACCCGCGACTGTAGAGGCTTTAATGAAGTTAGACTTAGCATCAGGTGTAGATGTGGAGATAAAAATTTAATGTCCGAGATAGCACTAGTTGGAAAAAAAATTGGAATGACAAGAGAGTTTTATAAAACTGGTCAATCAGTTCCAGTAACAGTTCTTAAAATGGAAACTGGAAGAGTGATACAGGTTATTGAGCAAGATAAGAGAGGATATAAAGCAGTCCAAATTGGTTTTGGTAAAATTAAAAATAATAAATTGTCTAAAGCAATGAAAGGTTATTTTGCAAAAAAGAATACTGAACCAAAAAAATTGTTGAAAGAATTCAAAGTTAATTCAACAGAGAATTATAAAGAGGGTAATGAATTTGGCCTTGAGATATTTAATGACATCAAATTTGTTGATGTTAAATCAAAGACAATAGGAAAAGGTTTTGCTGGAGCTATGAAAAGGCATAATTTTGGAGGCTTAAGAGCATCACATGGTGTATCAATTTCTCACCGTTCACATGGATCCACAGGTCAAAGACAAGATCCAGGAAAAGTTTTTAAAGGAAAAAAAATGGCTGGTCACATGGGTGATAAAATCAGAACAATGCAAAATATTGAAATAATCAAATCAGATAAAGACAATAACTTATTGTATTTAAAAGGTTCTATACCTGGCGCAAAAAATGCTGAGGTAGTCATTAAAAAGGCTGTCAAAAATTTAAGAAAACTAACAATGTCAGAAAAAATAGAACAGATTGAGAAAATGAAAAAGTCTGCAGACAAAAAGAAGAAATAAATGAAAATAGATAAATTAAACCTAGATGGAAAAAAAGATTCAATAGAAGTTTTGGATAAAATATTTTCAGCTAAAATTAATAAGCAACTTGTAAGCAATGTATTGTATAAAACCAATGCAAATTACAAAGGGAGAAAAGCTAAAACAAAACAAAAGAATGAAATTATTGGATCTACAGCAAAGATATATTCTCAAAAAGGGACTGGAAATGCGAGACATGCTAGTAAAAAAGCACCTATATTTGTTGGAGGTGGTGTTGCACATGGTCCAAAAGGAGAAAGCAACTATAAGATTAGAAAATTAAATAAAAGTGAAAAAAAATTAAGTATTGCCTCAATAATAACTGAAAAAAATAAAAATAATAATCTTTTAGTATTTAATGATTTTAATGAAAAAATTCAAAAAACAAAAGATGTAAATAAAATTTTACTAAAGTTTGATGCAAAAAATTCGATATTAATTGTGGATAAAAAATCAAAAGAGAATATTGAAAAAGCTACAAGAAATATTCCAAATGTAAAGATTACAGATATTGGACATTTTAGTGCATTTGATCTTGTAAAATATAAAAAAATAATTTTTACAGAAAGCTCAGTTAAAGAATTAGAAAAAAGGTATCAATAATGAATAAAGTTCATCTGTACGATAAAATTTTGGCTCCAATTGTTACTGAAAAATCAACAAACCTTTCAGAGCAAAATAAAATAATTTTTAAAGTTCCATCCAAGGCAAACAAAAAAAACCTTAAATCAAATATTGAAAAAATTTTTAAAGTAAATGTAACTAAGATTAATATTATAAATAAAAAAACTAGAACCAAGATCACTCGAGGAAAAAAAGTAAAAGTAAGAGGATTTAAAAAAGCAATCATAACACTTAAAAAAGGTCAAAATATTGATCTAACAACAGGAATTTAAAATATGGCCTTAAAAACATTTAAACCATACACAAAATCAACAAGAGGAACTGTATTAGTAAGTAGAGAGGGCTTATGGAAAGGTAAACCTTATAAACCACTTACTTCTGCAAATAATGCCTCAAAAGGAAGAAATAACTACGGAAGAATTACCTCTAGAAACCATGGAGGTGGTCACAAACATAAATATAGAAAAATTGATTTTTATAGAAAAAAATTTGGTATGTCAGCAGAGATAGAGAGAATTGAATATGATCCAAATAGATCATGTCATATCATGTTAGTAAAATTCGAAGATAGTGAAAGAGCATATTATTTAGCACCCCAAGATGTAAAGGTTGGAGATAAAATACAAAATGGTCCTAATTCTGAGATAAAAGTTGGAAACTGTTTATCTCTTCAGGATATTCCGGTAGGAATAAATATACATAATGTTGAATTACAGCCAGGAGCAGGTGGTAAAATTGCAAGAGCTGCTGGTTCATCCGTTACTATTTCAGGAATTGATGGAAATTATACAATTATAAAAATGAGTTCTGGTGAAGTCAGAAGAATAGACTCAAGATCTTTAGCAACAATTGGTGTTTTATCAAATCCAGATCAGAAAAATATTAAAATTGGAAAAGCAGGCAGATCTAGATGGTTAGGAAGGAGACCTCATACAAGAGGGGTTGTCAAAAATCCAGTTGATCACCCTCATGGTGGCGGTGAAGGAAAAACAGCTGGTGGTAGACATCCGGTTTCACCTACAGGACAATCTGCCAAAGGTCTTAAAACAAGAGATAATAAGAGAACAGATAAATTTATAATCAGAAGAAGAAAGAAGAAGAGAGCATAAATTATGGCAAGATCAGTTTGGAAAGGACCTTTTGTAGAAGAAAGTTTAATTAAAAAAGTTGAAAAAGTTAAAAATGATCCAAATAGAAAACCAATTAAAACATGGTCAAGAAAGTCAACAATTATTCCAGATTTTGTTGGTTTTAGTTTTTTAATTTATAATGGAAAAAAATTCATCCCAATTACAGTTTCAGAAGATATGGTTGGTCACAAATTTGGTGAGTTTGCACCGACAAGACAATTTTTTGGGCATACACCAGCTGATAAAAAAGCAAAAGTTGAAGGCGGCGCAAAGAGTACAGGTAAGTAAACAAAATGAGCAAAAAAGATAAAAAGATTGATATCAAAACAGTAAAATCTGTTAATAAAAACGTCAGATCAAGTGTTAGAAAACTCAAACCAATTTTAAAATCTATAGTTGGAAAAAAAGTGGACGTGGCTATGAGAGACCTTACTTTTTCTGAAAAAAGAATTTCTAAGGATGTTAAAAAAACTATCTCATCTGCCGTCGCAAATGCAGAAAATAATTATCAATACGATATTGATAATTTAATAGTAAAAGAAGCTTATTGTGGAAAACAAATAACAATGAAACGATTTAGAGCTAGAGCAAAAGGAAGAGCAGCTGAAATTATGAAACCTTATTCAAATGTGACGATTATTTTGACAGAACAAACAAAACAAACGGAGAGAGATGGGGCAAAAGGTTAATCCAATAGGTTTAAGACTAGGTATCAACAGGGGATGGGACTCTGTTTGGTATGCTAAGAAAAAAGATTTTGGTAATTATTTAATTGAAGACTTTAAAATCAGAGAATACATAAAAAAAAATGTAATTAACTCTGGTGTCTCTAAAGTAATGATTGAGAGAACTTCAAAGAAATGTTTTGTGACAATATATACATCAAGACCTGGGTTTGTAATTGGTAAAAAAGGAAGTGATATAGAAAAAATTAAAGGAAAACTTTCAAATCTTACAACAAATGAAGTTGTCCTAAACATCAAAGAGGTAAAAAAACCTGAGACAAATAGTTATTTAGTTGCAGAAAATATTGCTCAACAATTAGTAAAAAGAGTTTCATATCGTAGAGCAATGAAAAGAGCTATGCAATCGGCTTTAAGATTGGGTGCTAAAGGAATTAAGGTCTCTGTTAGTGGAAGACTTGGTGGCAATGAGATTGCAAGAACAGAGTGGCTAAGGGATGGTAGTATTCCATCACATACTTTACGAGCTGATATTGATTATGCTGAAGCAGAGGCATTAACTACATATGGAATAATTGGAATTAAAGTCTGGATTTATAAAGGTGAAATATTTACAAAAGAATTTAGCCAGGAGAGGAATAAAGCTTAATTATGTTGCAACCAACTAGAACAAAATTTAGAAAAGCTCACAAAGGAAGAATACATGGGAATGCGTCCAGATGTAATGTAATGAATTATGGAGCATTCGGACTTAAAGCTATACAGCCAGAAAGAGTGATTTCAAAGCAAATAGAAGCAGCCAGAGTTGCTTTAACAAGACATATGAAAAGACAAGGAAGAGTTTGGA
>CACKVV010000012.1 GCA_902603665.1 uncultured Pelagibacteraceae bacterium
AACAGCACTAAATTTATCATCATTAATGTCTCAACAAAAAACTGTTGAAAAAAAATTATCAAAAGCCGCTATAGAAACTTTAGCAATCATTGTGTATCACCAGCCTGTTACAAGAGCGGAGATAGAGGAGATACGGGGTGTTGCCTTTGGTACCAATACTTTAGAAATCCTAATGGAATTAAATTGGGTTAAGCCACAAGGGAGAAAAGATATTCCTGGCAAACCTATTCAGTATGGAACTACAGATGACTTTTTAAGCCATTTTAATCTTCAAAAATTATCTGATCTTCCAACAGTGGATGAACTGGGGACTGCTGGACTTATTGATACATCTTCTGTTGATGCATCGATATTTGGTACCGGAAAGTTTTATAAGGAAAAGCAAGAAGACAAAAAGGAAAACATATATTCTGATATCGATGAAATGTTAAATAGCACTCTCAAACCAGAAAGTGATGAGTGAAAAAGTTTCTTTAAAAAAACAACTATTAAGGGTATAAATTCAGTATGAGTATAGGATTTTGGCAGATAGCAATTGTAGTTATACTAGTAGTTTTACTGTTTGGGAGGGGTAAAATCTCTAGTTTGATGGGTGATGTCGCTAAAGGAATTAAAAGTTTTAAAAAAGGTATGGCAACTGACGCTACAGAAGATACACAACCAAAAAATATTACAGAAAACGAAGACTCAAATAATCAAGACTCCAATAACAAAGAGTAATAAATGCCACAAATTGGCTGGTTAGAAATTTTAATAATAGTTTCTATAGCAATCATTGTCGTAGGACCTAAAGACTTTCCTTTAATGTTAAAAAAAATGGGATCTTGGATTGGATCAATTAAAAGATATGTAAGTGATGTACAAAATCAAGTATCAGAAATTACAGATAACTCAATAGAAGATGAAAATAGTATTAAAAAATCATCTGAAAAAAATGAAAACATAAAAGATACAAATGGATAAAGAAACAGGATTCATAAGTCACTTAATTGAACTTAGAAAAAGATTGATACATTCATTAATATTTTTATCTGTATTGTTTGTAATTTGTTATTTTTTTTCAGAGTACATTTATGGGTTTTTAGTTAACCCATATGCCGAAGCAGTTAGAGATGATGGTATTGAAAGAAGATTAATATTTACAGCTTTACAAGAAACTTTTTTAACTTATTTAAAAGTATCTTTTTTTGCAGCTTTTTTTATCACTAGTCCATTTATTTTAATACAGATTTGGAAATTTATTGCACCTGGACTTTATACTCATGAAAAAAAAGCAATTATGCCTTATCTAATTATTACACCAATTTTATTTCTTTTAGGAGGAATGCTTGTTTATTATTTAATAATGCCGCTTGCGATTAAGTTTTTTTTATCTTTTGAAAGTTTAGGAGCAAGTACAAATTTACCTATTCAACTTGAAGCAAAAGTTAATGAATATCTATCATTAGTAATGAAATTGATATTTGCTTTTGGTTTGAGTTTTCAACTCCCTGTAGTTTTAAGTTTATTAGCAAGAATTGGAGTAATTAATTCAACTTTTTTAAAAGAGAGAAGAAAATATGTTGTAGTTATGATATTTGCAGCTGCAGCAATTTTAACTCCTCCAGATCCAATTACACAAATAGGATTAGCTGTTCCGCTGCTTATTTTATATGAATTATCAATTTTTTCTGTAAATATAATTGAGAAAAAAGCAGAAGAAAAAAATGCATAATTTAAAAGAAATAAGGGAAAATTTAGAACATTTTAAAACATCACTCAGTCATAGAAATTCTGAAGTCGATTATGATCAAATTTTAGATCTTGATAAAAAAAATCGACAGTTAATTCAAGAAAAAGAAAAATTTGAGATGGAGAAAAAAAATATCTCTAAATCAAAAGATGAATCTTTATTTGAAAAATCTAAAGAAATATCCAATCAAATTGAAAATTTGTCAAAAAAACAAAAAATTATTAAAAACGAACTTGATAATTTACTAAGTTCAATACCGAATTTACCATTGGATGAAGTTCCTGTTGGTAAAGATGAAAATGGTAACGTTGAGGTTACTAAATCTGGTGAAATCAAAGATTTCAAATTTAAACCATTGAGTCATTATGAGTTAGGAGAAAAACTTAATATGTTAGATTTTGATTTAGCTACAAAAACTACTGGTTCTAGATTTGTATTTGTTAAAGATAAATTAGCTGCTCTTGAAAGAGCAATCTCTAATTTTATGATTGATACACATATTCAAAAAAATGGATATACAGAAATATCACCTCCTTTAATGGCAACCGATGAAACTATGTTTGGAACAGGACAATTACCAAAATTTGAAAATGATCAATTTGAAATTAAATTTGATGATAAAAATGACAGAAAATTTTTGATACCAACAGCTGAAGTAATATTAACAAATATGGTTAAAAACCAAATTATTGATAAAAAAAAACTTCCAATGAGGTTAGTTGCATCAACACCTTGTTTTAGAAAAGAAGCTGGCAGTTATGGAAAAGATACAAAAGGAATGATTAGACAACATCAATTTTATAAAGTTGAACTTGTAAGCATTGTCGAAAATAATCAATGTATGCAGGAACTAGAGAGAATGACCGAATGTGCAACTAAAATATTAGATGATCTAAAATTACCTTACAGAAAAATTATTTTATGTACCGGTGACATGGGTTTTGGAGCAGAAAAAACATATGATTTAGAAGTTTGGCTTCCTTCAGAAAACAAATACAGAGAAATTTCGAGCTGTTCTTCATGTGGATCTTTCCAAGCCAGACGAATGAAAGCTAGATATAAAAATAAAGATAATAATATCGAATTTGTGGGTACTCTTAATGGCAGTGGATTAGCAGTAGGTAGAACTCTGATAGCCATTCTTGAAAATTATCAACTAGAGGACGGCTCAATTATAATTCCAGAAGTCTTGAAACCTTATATGGGAAATATTGATAAGATTTCGAACAATTAGGAGTTGTCATTAAAAATTAGATAGTATAAATAATCTTAAACTTTAGAGGATCATATGGACAGTGGAATTGGACAATTTATACCGTTAATTTTAATATTTGTTATTTTTTATTTCTTTTTGATTAGACCACAACAAAAGAAAGTTAAAGAACATAAGGCAATGGTTGAAAATTTAAAAAGAGGAGACAAAGTTGTAACTTCAGGTGGAATTGTTGGTACTGTTGAAAGAATAATTGATAACGATAA
The DNA here is from genome assembly GCA_902603665.1 of uncultured Pelagibacteraceae bacterium. Lineage (GTDB taxonomy): Bacteria > Pseudomonadota > Alphaproteobacteria > Pelagibacterales > Pelagibacteraceae > Pelagibacter. Next base: position 3,212 of record CACKVV010000012.1, read on the forward strand.
AGTTGAAGTACAAATCGCCGAAAATATTAATGTCGAGGTAGTTAGAGCTACTGGAATACAAGGTTTAATAAATACTGCTGAACCAAAAAAATAACATTAACTTAAATGTTATACTTTTCAAAATTAAGAATATTTAGTGTAATAATATTTACCTTAATTTTATCATATTTTACTATTTCAAACTTTTTTAAAATAGATGATAATTTTTTTTCAAAAAATATAAAACTTGGATTAGATTTACAAGGTGGTTCATACTTACTACTCGAAATTGATAATAAGCCTGTAATTACTCAAAAACTTCAAAACAAAGTTATGGAGTTAAAAAATTTTTTTAAGGATAAAAATATTATTACAAGAAATTATACCGTAGATGATAATTCAATTATTTTTGATACCACCCCAGACAAATCTGATGAATTAAACAATATTTTAGATGACGATGAAAGTGAAATTAATCCTTACTATCAACAGTACAAGTCACATGAATTTGACTTCGTAAAAGATCAAGACTCTTTCAAATTAACTCTCTCTAAATATGGACTTGTTCTATTAAAGAATGCTTCTTTAGATCAAGCAATTGAAATTGTAAGAAGAAGAGTTGATGAGGTTGGAACCAATGAACCAAACATTTTAAAAAGAGGCAATGATAGAATTTTAGTAGAATTGCCAGGTTTAGATGATCCTGGAAGAATAAAATCTTTATTAGGAAAAACTGCTAATTTGACTTTTCAATTTATTACTCAAAATACTGAGGAGTCTTTTGGAACTGAAAAATTAGAATTTGAAGATGGCTCTGAGAATGCAGTTGTTAGTAAGAGAATTATTTTAAGTGGTGACAACCTGGTAGATGCAAAACCATCTATGAATTCACAAACTAATGAAACAGTTGTATCTTTTACTTTGGATCGAGTAGGTGCAAAAAAATTTGGAAAAGCAACTAGTACAGGAGTTGGAAAAAGACTAGCAATTATACTTGATGGTAAAATTATTAGTGCACCATCAGTGAGAGAGCCCATAATTGGTGGATCAGGTCAAATATCAGGAGATTTTACATTTCAATCAGCAACAGATTTAGCTTTATTATTAAGATCTGGAGCTTTACCTGCACCTCTTAACATTATTGAGGAGAGAACAGTAGGACCTGATCTCGGACAAGACTCCATTGATGCTGGGATAATGTCATTAATAATTGGTTTTATATTGGTCGTACTATTCATGATTTATAAGTATAGAGTTTTTGGTGTCATTGCGAATTTAGCATTAATTTCAAATTTGTTTTTACTAGTTGGTGTATTAACGTTATTCGAAGCTACTCTAACATTGCCTGGTATAGCAGGAATAATCTTAACTGTTGGAATGGCAGTTGATGCAAATGTTTTAATTTTTGAGAGAATAAAAGAAGAAATTAAATCTGAGCGAAATCCAATTATAGCTTTCGATTCTGGTTATACAAAATCAAGAACTACAATTTTAGATGCAAATATTACTACATTAATAGCAGCTGTAATATTATTTTTTATGGGATCTGGTCCAATCAAAGGATTTTCAATAACATTAGGTGTTGGAATTCTAACTACTCTATTCTCTGTATACTTCATAGCAAGACTTTTTACTGCGTTTTATGTAATTAAAAATAAGGAAAAGGAGAGTTTAATTTAATGAGAGAATTATCCTTTAATAAGTTTTACAAATCATTCAATATTCTCTCAATTGTTCTTATTGTTACATCGTTAATTCTATTAACATTTAAAGGGTTAAATTATGGTGTTGATTTTAAGGGAGGTACATTAATTGAATTAAGAACAGATTTAAATTCTGCAAATATTAAAAAAATTAGAGACATTTTTAATCAATTAAATCTTGGAGATGTGTCAGTCAAAAACTTTGGAAATGACACTGACTTTATTATTAAATTTGAAAAACAAAATTCAAATGACCCGAAATTTATAGATAATATTAAAACTAAACTTTCAGGCTCAATTGGAACCGTAGACTTTAGAAGAGTTGAAAATGTTGGTCCAAAAGTAAGTGCAGAACTTCTGCAATCAGGCATTATAGCAATTGCTCTATCTTTAGCAGCTATGCTTTTATATATTTGGATAAGGTTTGAGTGGCAATTTAGTTTGGGAGCAATTGTTGCACTTTTTCATGATGTAATAATTACACTTGGAGTTTTCTCCCTTTTTTCATTAGAAATAAACTTATCAATTGTAGCTGCAGTGCTTACCATAGTTGGATATTCAATGAATGATACAGTTGTAATATTTGATAGAGTTAGAGAAAATCTAAGAAAATTTTCTGATATTAAAATTTTTGAATTAACAAATATTTCAATTAACCAAACACTATCTAGAACAATTATTACTTCCGCTACTACTCTATTAGCACTCTTATCAATTTTTATTTTTGGGGGTGAAATTCTTAAAGGATTTTCATTAGCAATGATATTGGGTGTTATATTTGGAACATATTCTTCAATTTATATTGCAAATCCAATTTTAGTTGTCCTAAAAGTATCGCAACGAACAATAGTAAAAGAGGATAAAGATTAATATAAATTTTGAGCAGCTACCATTGAAAGCAGCATAGGCAACGAAAGAAGGGTATTTGTTCTAGAAAATAACATTGCAGTTTTTGCAGATTTTGCTTTAATTTCAGGTTCAGCCTCAACAATACCTAAAGCTTTTTTTTGATTAGGCCATATAACAAACCAAACATTAAAAGCCATAATCAATCCTAGCCACATACCAATTCCTATTGCTGTATTTTTACCACCACCAGAACCAATACCTAAAGTCATAGCTTGATGAACATATCCATTTAAATATGCAAGAATTAAACCTGAAACCACTGTAACTAAAGCCGCCCATCTAAACCAGAATAAGGCAGATGGTGCTATTACTTTTCCAATAGCAGGTTTTTGTTCATCTGGTATTTTTGGCATGTTAGGTATTTGAACGAAATTGAAATACCATAGTAATCCAATCCACATTGTTGCGACAATCACGTGAATATATCTGAATACCCAACTCCAGAATAATACATCAATATCAAATCCACCATTCCCAAAGTATAAACCCAAAAAAAGAATAACAGATATTCCTAATGATAAATGTACTGTTTTTGATAATGATTGTAGAATTGAAGTCATATAGTTAATTATACAATATTTTTTTTTAAATATTAAGCAGTTTTTTTAAATTTTGTGTCTAAAAGAGGTTTTAGGAATTTTCCTGTGTAACTACTGTCAACTTTTGCCACATCTTCAGGTTTTCCTTCAGCAATAATATTTCCTCCCTTAACACCTCCTTCTGGACCCATATCAATAATATAATCGGCAGTTTTAATTACATCTAAATTATGTTCAATAACAACTACACTATTTCCTGTAGCAACAAATGTGTGTAGAATTTCTAACAATTTCTTAATATCATGTTGATGTAAACCAGTTGTAGGTTCATCTAAGATATACATTGTTCTTCCAGTAGATCTTTTTGATAATTCTTTTGCCAGCTTAATTCTTTGTGCTTCACCGCCTGAAAGAGTAGTTGCTTGTTGTCCAATTTTTATATAGCCAAGTCCAACTTTTTTAAGTGTTAGAAGTTTTGTTTTAATATTTGATATATTCTCAAAATATTCACAACCTTCATCAACTGTCATATTCAACACATCAGCAATACTTTTATCTTTAAATTTAATTTCTAAAGTTTCTCTATTATATCTCGTACCCTTACAATCGTCACAAGTAATATATACGTCAGGTAAAAAATGCATCTCATATGTGATTACCCCATCACCTTCACAAGCCTCGCACCTTCCACCCTTAACATTAAAAGAGAAACGACCTGGTTTGTAACCACGACTTTTAGACTCTGGTAAATTTGTGAACCAGTCTCTTATAGGCCCAAATGCACCTGTGTATGTAGCTGGATTTGACCTTGGTGTTCGTCCAATTGGAGATTGATCAATATCAATAACTTTATCAACTAACTCAATACCTTTAAAACCTCTAAAAGGTTGAGGAATTTTTCTAGACTTATTATTGTTTAGTGTAAGGTTTAAAGCATTGTAAAGAGTTTGAAGAACTAAAGTCGATTTACCACTTCCTGACACTCCTGTAACACAAGTAAAACTACCTAATGGAATTTTGAGATTGACATTATTTAAGTTATTACCACTTGCTCCATTGATTTCTAAAAATCTTCCATTTTTTGCAAGTCTTCTATTTTTTGGAATTGGTATGAAGCTTTTGTTTGATAAATATCTTCCAGTAATACTATCATTATTTTTTAAAATTTCTTCATAACATCCTTGCGCAACTACCTGACCACCTTTGTTCCCAGCCTCGGGCCCAAGATCAATTATATGGTCTGCATTTTCCATTGTTTCAGTGTCGTGTTCAACAACAATCACAGTGTTACCAAGATCTCTTAATCTCTTTAAAGCATCAATTAATTTAACATTGTCTTTTTGGTGCAATCCGATTGATGGTTCATCCAAAACATATAAAACTCCTGTTAGTCCTGAACCGATTTGAGACGCTAGTCTAATTCTTTGAGCTTCACCACCTGATAGAGTTCCAGACTCTCTTGAAAGTGTTAAATAATCTAGACCAACGTTTAATAAAAAATCTAACCTCTCATTGATTTCTTTTAATATGTGTTGCGCAATTTTTAATTGTCTTTTATCTAGATTGTTATTTAGAGATCTAAACCATTCTTTGGCATCGTAAATTGATTTTTCTGTTACTTCGCTAATGTTAAGTTCGTTAATTTTGACACATAAAGCCTCATCTTTTAACCGCTGACCGTTGCATCTTTCACATTTTGTATCAGATTGATATTGAGCTATTTCCTCTCTTTTCCAATCACTGTCAGTCTCTAAATATCTTCTCTCTAAATTATTAACAACACCTTCAAAAGTTTTCTTATGAGAATATTTCTCATAACCATCATCATAAGTAAATTTTATTTCCTCATCATCTGATCCAAAAAGAATTACATCTTTAATTTTTTTTGAAAGTTTTGACCATTTTTCATCAAGTGAAAACCCATAATGTTTTGCCAAAGATGCTAAAGTTTGTGCGTAATACATAGATGAGGATTTTGCCCAAGGTTCAATTGCTCCATCTGCAATACTTTTCTTTTCATTTGGAACAACTAATTTTGGATCTACATTAAGTTTTATACCAATACCTTCACACTCTTCACACGCACCATAGGGACTATTAAATGAAAAAAGTCTAGGCTCAATTTCTTCAATGGTAAATCCACTTTCTGGACAAGCAAATTTTGTAGAAAAAATTAGTTTTTCTATTTTTCGGTATTTCTTTGGCAATGTTTCGTTTTCATATTCAACAAACAATAATCCATTTGCTAAATTAACAGCAGTTTCGACACTTTCGGCTAATCGATTTCCAAGTGAGGAATTAATAACAATTCTATCTACTAATATAGATATATCATGTTTAACTTTTTTATTTAATTCTGGTACATTATCAATTTCATAAAGCTGGTCGTCTATTTTAATTTTTCTAAAACCTCTTTTTTTATAATTTAAAATATCTTTTCTATACTCACCCTTACGACCTCTAACAACTGGCGCATATAAAAAGATTGTAGATTTTTTTGGCAGTTCTTTAATTTTATCAACAATTTGGCTTATAGTTTGAGATGTAATTGGTTTACCTGTAAATGGTGAATAGGGTACGCCTGCTCTTGCATAGAGTACTCTCATATAGTCATAAATCTCAGTTACAGTTGCAACGGTTGATCGTGGATTTTTTGATGTATTTTTTTGTTCAATTGAAATAGCTGGACTTAATCCTTCTATCAAGTCGACATTTGGTTTTTTCATTTTATCTAAAAACTGTCTTGCATATGCAGATAAGCTTTCCACATATCTTCTTTGACCTTCTGCATATATAGTATCAAATGCTAGAGACGATTTTCCAGAACCAGACAGACCAGTAATAACAATAAATTTATCTTTTGGAATCTCAACAGAGATGTTCTTTAAATTGTGCTCTTTTGCACCCTTAATAACTATCTTTTTAAGCATAATTTTTGTTGCTTTAGATTAATAAAATTAATATTCAACTTAATAAGTGATATAATTAAACATATCAGATATAAAATATTATGGCAGGTAGTTTAAATAAAGTACTTTTAATCGGTCGATTAGGCGCAGATCCTGAGGTAAAACAAATGGTAAATGGCAAAAGTGTTGCAAGATTAAGCCTTGCAACTAGTCAATCCTGGAAAGACAAAAATACAGGAGAAAAAAAAGAAAAAACAGAATGGCATAGGGTAGTTGTATTTAACGAGGGACTAGTTAATGTCGTTCAACAGTATCTTAAAAAAGGCGCACAAGTATACGTTGAAGGACAACTTTCAACACGAAAATGGAAAGACGAACAGTCTGGACAAGACAAATATTCGACAGAAATTTTAATACAAGGCTATAACTCTTCTTTGACAATGTTAGGTGGTGGAAATCAAAATTCTATTTCCTCGCAGGATAATAAACAAAATTTTGACGACAATAGCATTTCTCAAAATGATATGGATGATGATATTCCATTCTAGTTTTTATGCAAAAAAAACGAGGCACCTAAAGATTTAAATATCAAACCAATTTCAATGTATGATGAAATGAGTTCGTCATACTTGTCTTACGCAATGAGCGTTATAATAAGTAGAGCTCTACCTGATGTAAGAGATGGTTTAAAACCAGTACACAGAAGAATTTTGTATGCAATGCATAAGGGAGGTTTTGATTGGTCAAAACAATTTAGAAAATCTGCAAGGATAGTAGGAGATGTAATTGGTAAATATCATCCACATGGTGATCAAGCTGTATATGATGCTTTAGTCAGAATGGTTCAAGATTTTTCAATGAGCCTTCCATTAATTGATGGCCAAGGAAACTTTGGTTCTATTGATGGTGATCCACCAGCCGCTATGAGATATACAGAAACAAGATTAGCAAAAATAGCTCAATTTTTATTAGACGATATTGAAAAAGATACAGTTTCATTCAAAAGTAATTATGATGAAACTGAACAGGAACCAGATGTTCTTCCTGCACAGTATCCAAATTTATTAGTTAATGGAGCAGGAGGAATTGCCGTTGGTATGGCAACAAGTATACCTCCTCATAATTTAGGTGAAGTTGTGGATGCTACTTTGGCTTTAATCAAAAATAAGGACATAAAATTAAGTGAATTGATGAAACATGTCCCTGGTCCAGATTTTCCAACTGGTGGTATTATTATTGGCAAAGATATTATTAAACAAGGTTATAAATCTGGCCGAGGTTCTTTTAAAATCAGAGGTGATATTAAGATTGAGCAAGCTAAAGGAGGTAGAGAAAGATTGGTAATAACCTCCATACCTTATCAAGTAAACAAATCTGTTTTAAATGAGAGAATAGCTGAATTAGTAAGAGAAAAAAAAATTGAGGGAATTAGAGATATAAGAGATGAGTCTAATAGAGAAGGAATTAGAGTTGCAATTGATTTAAGATCAAGTGTTGAACCTGAAACAATTAAAAGACAATTATATAAATATACATCCATTGAAAGCTCTTTTGGTTTCAATACTTTAGCTATTGTAGATAACAAACCAAAGACTTGTAATTTAAAAGATTTTTTAGAAAATTTTTTAAAATTTAGAGAAGATGTAGTAATAAAAAAAACCAAATATGATCTCAAAAAAGCAGAAGATCGTGTTCATATTTTAATTGGATTATCTGTCAGTGTTGAAAATATAGATAAAGTAATAAAAATTATAAGACAATCCAAAAATCCTGAAGAGGCTAAGAATTCTCTATTAAAAACAAAGTGGAAGATAAACAAGTCAGCAAAATTGATTAAATTAGTTGATAATAAAAATTATAAAGGAACCTATAGTTTATCTAATGAGCAAGTTGTATCTATTCTTGAGTTAAGATTACAGAAACTTACTGCCTTAGGAATAAACGAAATTGAAGTAGAAATAAAAAAATTAGCTGGATTAATAACTCAATATAAAAAAATTATTAACTCTAAAGCAGAGTTACTAAAAGTCATTAGTGCTGACTTAGAACAAATCAAAGATAAATTTTCTGAACCAAGAAGAACGCAAATAATTGATGCTGTATTAAATTATGATATTGAAGAAACTATTCAAAAAGAGGCTGTTATCATTACAATTACGTTACAAGGATATATTAAACGTGGTGCATTAAGTAATGTAAAACAACAAAAAAGAGGTGGAAAAGGAAAAACAGGTATTAAAACCAGAGATGAAGACTCAGTAGTTCAAACTTTATCAGTCAATACACATACCTCAGTTCTATTTTTCTCTACAGAGGGATTGGCATACAAAATTAAAGCTTGGAAGATACCTGAAGGATCTGCATCATCAAAAGGTAAATCTTTATTCAACATTCTACCACTTAAAAATCACCAATCTATTAGCTCAATTATGCCTTTTCCTGATGAAAATGTTGATACAAAAGGAATGCATATTATTTTTGCTACAGCCAAAGGAAAAATTAGAAAAAATAATTTAGAGGATTTTAGTTCAATTAATCAATCAGGTAAAATTGCTATGAAATTAGATAGTGATGACAAAATTATTGGTGTAAAAATTTGTAAAGATGATCAAGACATTATTCTAAGTACAAAGTTTGGAAAATGCATCAGATTTGAGTCTAAAAAATTAAGAGTATTTAAAGGTAGATCCTCTAAAGGCATTAAAGGTATAAATTTATCTGACAAAGATGCAATCGTATCATTATCTATAATTGATCATGATCAAAAAATTCCAAAAAAATCTTCAAAAGATGGATCATCTGAGGTAAAGGCTAAAGAAAAATTTATACTCTCAATTACAGAGAATGGTTATGGAAAAAGAACTTCCCATTATGATTTTCGAGTAACTAATAGAGGTGGAAAAGGTATAATTGGTATTGTCAACTCATCAAGAAATGGAAATGTATCATCATCTTTCCCAGTTTTTGAGGGTGATCAAATATTAATATCAACTGACAAAGGTAGAGTTATCAGAACTACTGTTAAAGAGATAAGAGTAGCAGGAAGAAACACTCAAGGAGTTAGAATTATTAAACTTTCTGGAGATGAAAAAGTAGTTTCGGCTATTAAATTAGATGATAATTTAATTTAATGAAAAATATTGCAATATATCCCGGTACTTTTGATCCTATAACCTTTGGTCATATAGATGTAATTAAAAAAGCTTTAAAATTTGTAGATAAAGTAATTGTAGCAATTTCAGATGGAAACCAAAAAGATTTTTTGTTTCCAATCGATGAGAGGGTAGATATCGTTAAGAAAGCTTTGTTCTCTGATCTTAAATTTACCAAAAAAAATATTGATGTTATTACATTTAATTCATTAACAACAGATTTATGCAAAAAATATAAATCAAATATTATTTTAAGAGGTCTTAGAGCTGTTTCTGATTTTGAATATGAGTTTCAATTAGCTGGAATGAATAGAAAACTTTACAATAAAATAGAAACAATATTTTTAATGTCTGATGTTGAAAACCAAATTATTTCTTCAAGATTTGTAAAAGAAATTGCTCAACATAATGGAGATTTAAAAAAATTTACAACTAAGAGTACAATCAAATCTTTAAAGGAGAGATATGCTTAAATATGTAAATATATTATTTTTTATTTTATTAACTTTAACTTCAAAACTAAATGCAAAGGAGAATATAATGATTTTAAAATTAAAAGATGGAGATGTTAAAATAGAAATGTTTCCAGATGTTGCCCCTAATCATGTAAAAAGAATTACTGAGTTAGCTAACAGTGGTAAATATGATAATGTAGTATTTCATAGAGTTATTGACGGCTTTATGGCTCAAACGGGAGATGTAAAATTTGGAAATTCCTCATCATCCGATTTTAATCTGCAAAGAGCAGGAATGGGCGGATCTGACTTACCTGATTTAAAACAAGAATTTAATGATTTGCCCCATGAACGTGGCACTGTATCTATGGCAAGATCTTCTGATCCAAACAGCGCTAATAGTCAATTTTTTATTTGTTTTGAGTCAGCGTCTTATTTAGATAGAAATTATACAGTCTTTGGTAAAGTTATTGAAGGAATGGAGTTTGTAGATAAAATTAAAAAAGGTGATGGTCCTAACGGATCAGTTTCTGAACCAGATAAAATAATTAGTTTTAAGTCTGAATAAAAATGAATGGCATTAAAAAAATTTAATTTTAATGTTAATCATACTGAAAACCATTCACGAGTAGGAGTTATTGAAACCCATAGAGGTAATATTAATACACCTGCTTTTATGCCTGTTGGTACACAGGCGACTGTAAAAGGCGCATTCATAAAAGATGTAGTTCAAACTGGAAGCGAAATAATATTGGGAAACACCTATCACCTAATGTTAAGACCAGGTGTTGATAGAATTTCAAGTGTTGGAGGTTTGCATGAATTTATGAATTGCAACCTTCCTATATTAACTGACTCTGGTGGATTTCAAGTAATGTCATTATCAAAATTTAATAAAATCGACAGAGAGAAGGGTGCTATTTTTCAATCTCATATTGATGGTAATAAGTTTATTTTAAGTCCTGAGGAGAGTATTAGAGTTCAAAAGGGCCTCAACTCAGACATAGTAATGGTAATGGATGAATGTCCAAAAAAAACTGATGATTTTGAGAAAATTAAAAAATCAATGGATTTATCTATGTATTGGGCAAAAAGATCAAAAAATGCATTTGGCGACAATCCTCACAAAGGTTTATTTGGAATAGTTCAAGGCGGTCTGTTTAATAACTTAAGATTAAAATCACTAGAGCAACTTATAGATATTGATTTTGATGGTTATGCGATGGGTGGTTTGGCGGTTGGAGAAACCCAGAAAGAAATGTTTGATGTATTGGATGGAGTTAAAGGCTATTTACCAAAAGATAAACCTAGATATCTTATGGGCGTTGGTACTCCCTCAGACATTATTGGCGCAGTTAAAAGAGGTATTGATATGTTTGATTGTGTATTACCAACAAGATCTGGCAGAACTGGTTTGGCATTCACATGGAATGGGAGAGTACAAATAAGAAATGCAAAATACCAAAACGATAATTCGCCTCTAGATTTAAATGTTTCTAAATTTGACTTAAATAAATACTCAAAAAATTATTTAAATCACTTATTTAATACTAATGAAATGTTAGCGTCTATGCTGTTAACTTTAAATAATATTAACTTTTATCAGGAGTTGATGAGTGAGATAAGAAAAAATATTAAAAATGGAACTTTTGAAGAATTTCACGATAAGTATATTAACATTCTGTAAAAATTATCCATTGATAAATGGATAAAAATCAATATAAGGACCCCCGTTGGGCCGTTAGCTCAGTTGGTAGAGCAATTCCCTTTTAAGGAATGGGTCGATGGTTCGAGTCCATCACGGCTCACCAATTTTAAGAAATTGGTGGATATTCTAAAGTTACCTCATTTATCCAAGAGGTGATGTTATTTATTCTATTGGTTGAGGATGGATGCGTACTCATGAATTCCGGTGGTTCCTTACCTTTATTAGCTTCTCGCATTCTCTCCCAAATTCTTACTGTCTCTCTTATGTCATAACCAGATAATGAAGCAAATATTAAACCTAAGTAATCAGCTTCACTTTCTTGTTTTCTATTAAAAGGATTCATAATTCCAATTTGAGATAACAAACCAACTGTATCCATCCCAGTTGTTCTATTTACATTAGATACAGCACCTTTAGTTGCAATATCTAAAATTTTTGTGCCCACATTTAATAACGTTCCTCTACTTGCTCTTTCAACCGAGTGTTTTGCTACAGCATGAGCTATTTCATGACCCATTACAGCAGCTAATCCATTATCATTTTTTGTAATATCAAGCATACCTGTATAAACCGCAATTTTTCCACCAGGCATACACCATGCGTTTTTAACTTTTTTGTTTTCTATTAAAATATACTCCCATCTAAAATTAGCTGTTGGATCCGGTTGATTACTTCTTACAAAATATTCAGTTATTGAATTTTCAATTTTTGAGCCAATATTTTTTATTTTATTTAAAGTTGCAATATCTTTGCTAAGCTTTTCTTTTTTTTTTACTTTTTCGTATAATTGTTCTGCTTGAGCATTAAGTTTTGCTTCTGGTATAAGTCTTAGCTGTTTTCTTTCTGTTATTGGAACACTTGTACAGGCGTGAAGACCAAAAGATGCACATCCACACCCCATTAAATATATGAAATTTCTTCTATTCACTTTTACTCACAATTATATTACATGTAACTAATAAACAACTATATGATTTTAAATAACAAGATTTTAGTTTTCTTATTTTTTCTTGCAGTATCATTTGTAATTTACTCAAGTTATAATTAAAATATGGCAAAATTTAAAAGAAAAAGCATATCTTTATTTGCTAAATTACGAAATTATTTTATCACAGGAATAGTCGTATTAATTCCAATTGGTATTACACTTTATTTAACAAAATTTTTTATCTCTGTTTCTTCTAAACTAATACCTTATGAGCTAAACCCAAACACATATTTGCCATTTGCTATCCCAGGTCTTGAAATAGTTCTTGCAATTATTTTTATAACCTTAGTTGGAAGTTTATCTTTATCATTTATAGGAAAAAAAATTTTACAATTCGTAAACGATTTATTTAAAAGAATTCCTATTCTTAGAACTATTTATTCAGCAATAGGACAGATGACAGAGTCGTTAGCTCCTAAAAAGGGAGATAGAAAAAGTGTAGTTTTAATTGAGTATCCTAGAAAAGGAAGCTGGGCAGTTGGATTTGCAACTAAAGACAATGAAGGTGAAATCTCAAAAAAAACAAACAAAAATCTTGTTAATGTATTTGTGCCAACAACACCAAATCCAACCAGTGGATTTTTACTAATGTTTCCTAAAGACGAAGTTTTATATTTAGATATGAGTTTTGAGGAGGCGTCTAAGTTTATTGTTTCTGCAGGTACCTCAAACCCTCAAGCTAAATAATATCATTTAAGATTGAAGCACGATCATACAGTTTAAGTAATTTATAATACTCACCAATCTGTTTATCTTTTAGCTCAATTTTTTTAACCTCGTTTTCTGCTAATATAAAAAGATCTTTATGTAAAATAGGATCTGCCAATTTAAATTTTTTTAAACCACTTTGTTTAAAACCTAAGACATCTCCATAACCTCTTAAAACCATATCTTGTTCTGAAATTTCAAAACCATCATTTGAGCTCTTTAAAATATTTATTCTTTTTTTTGCATTTTCACTTAAATTTGACTTAAACATTAAAATACATGTACTTTGTTTGTCACCTCTTCCAACTCTGCCTCTGAGTTGATGTAATTGTGATAACCCATATTTATTTGCATTTTCAATGATGATTACATTTGCATTTGGGAAATCAATTCCTACTTCAATAACAGTCGTTGACACCAACACATCAATTTTTTTATTTAAAAAATCATCAAGCACTTTATTTTTTTCATCTTTTTCCATTGATCCATGAATTAGACCAATTTTGTTTTTAAAAAATTTTTCTAAAAATTTACTCTTTTCAACAGCAGACTGATGATCAAGTTTCTGTGATTTTTCAATAAGTGGGCAAACCCAAAATATCTGATTACCAGAGGAAATTTCTTTTTTACAAAATTTTATAATTTCATCTACTTTTGTTTCTAATTTACTATAAGTGGTTATTGCTTTTCTATTTTTTGGTTTTTCTTTAATTAAAGTAACATCCATATCTCCATAGATTGTCATTATCATAGTACGAGGTATTGGAGTTGCAGACATGACAAGTACATCACAATTATTGCCACCTTTGTCGGACAATTCTTTTCTTTGTCTTACACCAAATTTATGTTGTTCATCGATAATAATTAAACCAAGATTTTTATAATCTACCTTTTTTTGGAAAAGGGCATGTGTGCCAATGATCAATTTTATTTTATTTTGTTTTATATTTTCTAATGTACTTTTTTTTTGTTTATATTCAGTTTTTCCTGTTAATAGTTCTATTGATATATCTTTTCCAAATAAATCTGATGCAAAATTATAGTGTTGTTTAGCTAGTATTTCAGTAGGAACCATCAAAACTACCTGAAAACCTGATTTTATAACATTCAATGCAGCAATTAATGCAATTATTGTTTTTCCTGATCCCACATCACCTTGAAGCAACCTAAACATTCTTTGTTTTGATTTGAGGTCATTATTTATTTCTTTCATTGCCTTTATTTGATCATTTGTAAGTATAAATTTGAATTTTTTTAAATATTTCTGACAAATATTTGGATCAAAAATCTTTTCTTTTTTTTTTATTTTCTTAATTTTTTTTCTTATTTCAGATGAGATTAAAAAGTTTGAGATAATTTCATCAAAAATTAATCTTCTTAGGTAATCTGAATTCTGAAGATTTTCAATTTCCTCACTATGAATCTTTCTAATTGATTGATCCCAACTTACATGATTGAAATAGTTTAAAATTTCTGCGTTATGCCATTCTTTAAGTACAGGCATATTTTTAAATATGATCTCAATAGTTTTATTATATTTTGAAGCTGTGAGTCCTTCCGTCAGACTATAAGTATTTATATCTTTTATATTTCCATCCTCTGTCTCTGACACTAATTTTGGATTAGTTATTTGATATTTACCCTTATAAAAACCTACTTTTCCATAAACAATTATTTCTTGATTCAGAGGAAGTATTTTTTTTATGTAGCCTTCAAAACTATTAAAAAAAATACAATCTATTTTCTTTTCAGAAGATAAACAATTAACCCTATTGGGCAAATTTCTAATTCTAGGAAAATTATACTTTTTCGGGACTAGTTGTATTGATTGAGTTTTGCCTATTTGTAATTGATCAATGTTTACCGTTTTTGAAGTTTCTATTTTTGAAATAGGTGCGTGCCATAATAGGTCAAAAATATTTAATATTTTTTTTTTAAAAAATAATTGTGCAGTTTTTTTACCTATTCCTTTAATGCTACTAATTTTTGATAAAAAATATTCATAATCCTGCATAAAGTATATATAAATCTATATTATATGGATTCAATCAGGCAAAATCTTATTAATAAAATAAAATATAGAGCTCAGTATAGAGGCACTAAAGAAATGGACCTATTTGTTTATAAGTTCGTAAATGAAATTGTTGATAATTTAAATTTTGAAGAATTAGAAGATTTGAATAAATTAATTAATCTTGATGATGAAGAATTAATTAAAATTTCTGAGTCAAAAGATAACCAAAATTTATCCAAAGTCATAATAAAATTGCGAGAATTTAAAGAAAAATATTAATGGCGGAGAGACTGGGATTCGAACCCAGGAAAGAGTTACCCCTTTGCCGGTTTTCAAGACCGGTGCTTTCAACCGCTCAGCCATCTCTCCGTGAGCTAGGTTTTATAAGTATTAATATATATTTCAACAATAAAATAGATAAGTTATTAATCAAAATCTTTTTAATAATAATTTCTTTATGGATAAAAAAAGTTTTAACCAAGGTTTGTTTTTAAGTGCAGTTGGATCTTTCTGGTGGGGTTTTTTTGGTGTTTTATATTTTAAGTATATTTCTTTTGCAGGTCATATAGAAGTTGTTGTGCATAGAAGTTTGTGGACTGCAGTTACACTTTTAGTAACAACAATCATTTTTTCAAAATGGAAGATTTTTAAGGAAATTATATCAAATAAAAAACAATTATTTATTTTATTTTTATCAGGGATATTAATATTTTTAAATTGGGCAGTTTGGATTTATGCAGTTTCATCCAATCAAGTTATAAATGCAAGTTTTGGATATTTTATCATGCCGATATTAAGTGTTTTTTTAGGATATTTCTTTTTTAAAGAAAAATTAAATAAGAAAAGATTTATTTCTATTTCTTTAGTTTTAGTTTCAATAGTTTATATCTTTCTGATTGACTTTAAATCTATACCATGGGTTGGAATATCAGTTGCTTTAAGTTGGGGTTTTTACAACTTACTCAGAAAAAAAATTTCAGTGTCAACAGATATTGGTTTATTTATAGAAAGTTTATTTATCTTACCTTTTATACTAATAGTTTTTTATTTTATTACTCAAAATAACGTTAATGACTTCTCACTATCAAATCCTATTTTGATGTTAATTCTTATGATGGCAGGCCCAATGACAGTGATTCCATTATTTTTATATGTAAGAGGTGTAGAATTGTGTGGTCTTGGACCTACAGGTATGATTTTTTATATTACACCCACATTACAATTTATTTTAGGGTATTTTTTGTTCAATGAGCCTTTCAATATTAACCAGTTAGTTAGTTTTATTTTAATATGGATTGCTGTATTCATTTATCTTAGAGATTTATATGAAAATAACTAAAGTATTTATAATAAATATAATCTTTTTTTTATTTAGCTTTAAATTTTTAACTGCCTCAGATTTTGAAAATTGGAAAATTGACTTTAAAAAAAAGGCTCTAGATGAAGGTATTAGTATAAAAACACTAAATAGAGTAATAGATAATTCAAGATTTCTTCCTGATGTAATTAAATATGACAGATATCAACCTGAATTTTATGAGGATACTTATACTTATATATCAAAACGAACATCTCAAAAAAAAGTTGCCAAGGGCAGAAATCTTTATAATTCAAATCAAAAATTAATTGAAATTGTATCTAACGAGTTTTTAGTTGATAAAAATCTTTTATTAGCGTTGATGGGTATAGAAACTAATTTTGGTACATATCTTGGAAAAATGGACATTGTTTCTTCGTTAGCTACACTTAGTTTTGATAAAAGACGTAGCAAATTTTTTACATCTGAACTCATAACTTTATTAAAATTAGTTGATGCAAATGTAATTGATCCTGACACTTTATTTGGATCTTGGGCTGGTGCTTTTGGAAATTTTCAATTTATGCCGTCAACAATTACTAACCACGCAATTGATTATAACAATGATAAAAAAATTGATTTAAAAAATATTGAAGACTCATTTGCATCAGCTGCTAATTATATAAAAAATTTAGGGTGGAATAATGATATTCCATGTTTTTATAAAATAAATCTTAAAGATGATATCCCATTAGAATTTTTAAATACTTCAGCAAAAAAACTAAATAATAAAAGAAAAGTAAAATATTTTTCAAAGTACATAGAAAATGGTGATTATTTAAAACAATTTAATAATCTTAATTCAGCAATTATTACACCTGATGTTGACATTGTTGAAAATGCAAAAAAGTTTTCACCTGCTTATATAGTTTTTGATAATTATGATTTAATATTAAAATGGAACAGGTCATTAAGATTTGCATTAGCTGTTTGTACCTTAAGAGATAAATTCAAAGATGAATTATAAATTTCCTCTTATACTTTTTTTAACTTTTTTATTTGCCTGCGAACAAAGGTATACTAATTTAGAATATAACAGTAATTTTGAGAACTTTTCAAACAAAGGGTTTGCCTTAATTTATGATGAGCAACTTTATAAAAATAAAATTGTTAATAAAAAAATAGATGAAAGATCGCTTATAATTTTTAATAATAAATTGAAATATGATACTCCAGTAAAAGTAACAAATTTATTAAATGGAAAATATATTTTAGCTAAAATAGGTAAAAAATCTAAATATCCTTTTTTTTATAATGCTGTTATATCTAAAAGAATAGCAGAAGAATTAGAAATTGATCTTTCAGAGCCGTATATTGCCGTTCAAACAATAAATACCAGTGGTGCATTTGTTGCAAAGAAAGCTAAAACATTTAAAGAAGAGAAAAAAGTAGCAGATAAAGCTCCTGTAGATGGCATTACTATTGAAAATTTGGGTGATGAAACAAATAAATTAAAAAAAACAAATAAATTAAAATTAAAAAAGAAGGAGTTTAATTATATCATTAAATTTGCAGACTTATATTTTGAAGATTCGGCTTTAATTCTAAAAAAAAGATTAATTGATGAGTACAACTTAAGTAATATTTCAATAGATAAGATAAATAATAATGTTTATAGGGTTTATAAAGGACCCTTTGATAATATAAAGTCTATTAAAATTGAGTTCGATAAAATAAATCTAATGGACTTTGATAATATAGATATAATTAAATTATAAAATGCAAAATTCTATAAAACTTATTTTAATTTTATTTTCTTTAATTTTATTTTCATCCAAATCAAATGCAATAATTAGCGTAAATGCTAAAACTGCAATACTACAAGATTATTTATCTGGTGAAATTCTTTATGAAAAGGATGCAGACCTTTCAATATATCCTGCATCCATGACAAAAATTATGACTTCAATTATTGCTTTTGATTTAATTAAAAAAGGAGAACTTACACTAGATGAAAAATTTATAGTATCTGAAAATGCTTGGAGACTATCTACAGCAGGATATTCGTCTATGTTTATAATGGTTGGAGATGAAGTATCAGTTGAAAATCTTTTAAGAGGTATAATAGTTGCATCAGGTAATGATGCCTGCATTGCATTGGCAGAGGGTATTGCTGGTACTGAGGAGGAATTCGCAGTATTAATGACTGAAAAGGCGCTTGAGTTAGGGATGGAAAATACTAATTTTTCAAATTCATCAGGTATCAATGACCCAAATAACTACTCTACAGTTCGAGATATTTTAATAATGTCTAATTACTTAATCAAAAATTACCCAGAATATTATCATTACTACAAAGAAAAAGAATTTACATGGGATAGAACCGGTGGTGATCCTATTACTCAAGGAAATAGAAATCCTTTATTGTATAAAAATATGGGAGCTGATGGAATTAAAACTGGTTATCTTGCAGTTGAAAAATATTCATTAGCATCCTCAATAAAAAAAAAGAACAGAAGATTAATTGCAGTTGGAAGTGGCTTTAATTCAAAAAACGATAGATCTAGGCAATCCGCAAAGTTGTTGACTTGGGGATTAACAAAATTTGATACAATTTTAATTGGCAAAAAAAACGATGTGATATCAGAGTTAGATGTATGGCAAGGCAAACAGAAAAAAGTTAAAGCATATATTTCATCGGACATCTATAAAACAATTCCTAAGGCAAAAAAAAAATATCTAAAAGTAACAGTTAATTATGAAGGACCTCTGGAGGCACCGATAGAAAAAAATGATGTTATTGGAAAAATGAAAATTACTTATAAAGATGAGGTAGTTGGTAACTATGATTTATTTGCATCGGAAAGTGTTCAAAAACAAAATATAATTTCCCGTATCTTAAGCTCAATAAATTTTTTAATATGGGGCGATGTATAAAAAAAAATACCCTGTAATAATTTTTGAAGGTATAGAGGCTTCAGGAAAATCAACAAATATTAATAATTTTTCAAAATTTTTAAAAAAAAATAAATATCAATTTATAAAGATAAGAGAACCTGGGGGTACAAAATTTTCAGAAAAAATAAGAAAAATAATGTTATCAAAGACCAATAAATTAGATAAAAAAACTGATTTATTATTAATATTAGCTTCTAGATCTGAAAACATTTCAAAAATTATTTACAAAAATTACCAAAAAAAAATAATCTTAATAGATAGATTTTCTGATTCTACAGTAGCCTACCAACATTATGGTATGGGTTTAAATTTGAATATAATAAAAAATTTAAATTCTTATATTATTGGTAAATTTAAAACAGATCTTACTTTCTTATGTACTGTAAATAACAAGAATATGAATAACAGATTAAAAAAAAGATCAAATAACAATAGATATGATAATTTTAACATTAGCTTTTATAATAAAGTTCAAAATGGCTTTCTTAAATTATCAAAAAATAAAAAAAAATATGTTTTATTAGATTCGAATAATTCGACACCTACTGAAAATTTAAATAGAATTATCAATGAATTTAAAAAAATAGCAAAATAATTAAATGTCCAATACACTAATAGGCTTAGGCGATGTTTTGAATGATTTAATTAACTTACATAATTCAAATAGACTTCCAAATAAATTATTATTAAGTGGGACACAAGGAATAGGGAAAGCCGTATTATCTAAACACCTTCTAAATTATATTCTGTCTAAAACTAATGACTTCATTTCTTCTTCCCTCTGGTAAGATGAATTTTGGATTTTCATCATAAAACTTTAGTAATGGTTTTTCCCATTCAGATAATTTAAAAAAAAAGGACTCCTCTTCTACCCACTCTACTGGGGAACCAGAACTTATTACAAAATGCTTATTTTCTCTACTTTCTATTTCATCAGGTTGATAAAATGCTTCATCAGAAACGGAATACCAGCCCTCATATTTAGACATATAAATTTGATTTTGGTCCTCAAGAATTTTCCATAAATGTTGAACAGATTTAATATGTCTTTGTTCGGTAGTTCTAATGAAATCAGTGTTTGATAAATTTAGAGTCTTAGACAAATTTTCAAAAGTTTTAGATATTTGATCACAGAAATCTTTTGGCTTCATATTGTTTTTTTCTGCAGATCTTTGAATTTTTAAACCGTGTTCGTCTGTACCGGTTAAAAATT
>CACKVV010000013.1 GCA_902603665.1 uncultured Pelagibacteraceae bacterium
TTAAGAGGTCTTTAAGAGCTGGAACTGGTTTTTTTTGTTTTTCGCTGATATTTTTTATCTGTAAATAGCTTAAGTTTTTTACACTTTCTTTCCTTTTAAATATCCTTGTTAAAGTAAAATCATGAAAACAAATAAACTCATTATCTTTTGTTGCATGAATGTCTGTTTCAATTCCAAAACCCTTTTTAAAAGATTGCTCAAAAGATTTGAGAAGGTTTTCGTGATATTTTTTACTGACTATTCCTCTATGAATTAAATGCATAAATCGAACATAAAGAATTTATATTTCATAACCTCTGTTCTCAGGTTCATTATCTACCAATTCTTCTGGAAATCCCTCAGCTCTAAAGTTTATTTGATTTATATCTTCCATTCTCTTCACAATCATAGATGACCAAGCTCTAGAACCATATTTTTTTTGCCCATCTTTAAAAATATCAACTATCTTTGGAGAAATTTCTAAAGGGGCATTTAGCTTTTTTGCTAACTCATCAAATAAACCCGTATCTTTTAAAACAAGATCCATTGTAAAATTTATATTGTAGGAGCCATTTAAAATTACCTGGCTTTCAGTTTCATGAACAAAAGAATTGCCAGACGAAACTGCTATACCTTTATATGCTTTAATTAAATCTAAATTTGATTTTTTAGCAACAGTCCATGCCTCACCTAACGCAACCAAATGGACAGAAGCCAAATAATTTGTAATTACTTTTAAAACAGATGCACTGCCTAGTTCGCCGGTATGTAAAATTTTTCTACCCATTACAGTTAGTGCAGGTAATATTTTATTAAAAGCTTCTCTTTCTCCCCCAACAAATATTGCAATATTTCCAGTTGCTGCTCTATGACATCCACCACTTACAGGACCATCTAAAGGAATAGCCTTTTTCTCAATTACTTTTTGTCCTATTCTTTTTACTTCAGCCTCATCAGTAGTGCTCATTTCTAGCCAAATTTTTTTTTCCGATAATCCATTTAAAATTCCATCACTTCCCTCCATAACTTCTGCGCATATTTCTGGTGATGGCAAACAAGTTATAATTAAATCAACTTTTTCTGCTAGTTCTTTAGCGGTATTTGCAATTTTAGCTCCTTGCTCAACAAAAGGTTTCGTTAAATTTTCATCCAAATCTCTAACTGTTAAATCAAATTTATTTCTTAACAAACTTCCAGCAAGTTTCCCTCCAACATTGCCTAAACCAATAAAACCTACCTTCATAATTAAACCTCACCTTTCTTTTTATATAAAATCATTATTACTCCAAAAATTATTACAGTTCCGCCTATAAATAGTTCTGTTGTTGGCTTTTCACCAAGCAGAAAAATTGCTGCAAGTAAACCAGTTGGTGGAATACCCATAGTCACAATTGGAAGAACTTTGTACAACGGATTATTTTTTAATACGTAATAGAAACAACCATAAGTTACTGGTTGCATGATGAAACCAATATAAAATGCAATCATCCAATGATTAAATTCAGCTGTTGTTAAATGATCGATAGTATTCCCTTCAATTATTGTTGATAAAAAAATTAAAGTTGGGCCAGAAAATAATGCAAGCCAGGCAACTAATGCTAATGGATTAATTTCTTTACTTAACGGTTTGACAATAACTTGACCCAGTGCCCATATTGCTGAACCTAAAATTGTTAATCCTATACCAAAAAATTTTCCATCTAGATTTGGAGATCCTGTTAAAATATAAACCCCAACAAACGCAATTCCAATTCCAACTAAAGCTCTAACAGTTGGTTTTTCTTTGAGCATAAAATAAGCAAAAATAACACCAAATGGGACTTCTGTTTGAACTAACAGCACAGCAGCAGATGCATCAATATAATTAAGACCAGTATAAGTAATACTGTATTGCAAAGTATTAGCAATAAAAGAAGCTATAAATATTTTTTTTAAATATCCTTTTGGTATTGGAAACCACCAAATTAAAATCGAAGCTGCAAATATAAATCTTATTCCCATTAATAATATTGGTGGAAAAGATTCAAATGCTGGTTTAGCAATTACAAAACCAAAGCCTAAAAAAATTGGGACTAGTGATGCAACTAGAGTATCTTTTAAATTCATAGAGTCTTTTAATATTAATGATAATTAAAGAACTTATGGTATATTCACCTTTTAAAATATGAATTCAACAAAAATAGAACCAAAGTACATTACCAAATCAAACCCAAGAGTTGGTCTAATTGCACTTGCAAGTGATTTTATGATTGAGAGAGATTTTATAAATGTAATTAAAGATCGAGAAATTGATTTCTTTGTTAATCGCATTGAATGTTACAATCCACTTACAAAAGAAAATCTAATAAAAATGTCTAATAAAGTAACCGAGGTTACAAAAGATATTTTACCCGAGCAAGATATTGATTGTGTAGTTTATGGGTGCACTTCTGGTACTATTGCAGCAGGATATAATTCTATAGAGCAAAAGGTAAAGGCTGCAAAACCAATGGCTGAAGTTACAACACCTAGTACTGCAGCCATCAAAGCATTAAAAAAATTAAATGTTAAAAAACTTTGTATTTTTACACCCTATAGCAAAAAACTTAATAATGAAGTTTTAGAATATTTTAAATCCGAAGGATTTGAAATTACCTCAAACTCTTATTTTGATATTGAAGCAGATTACGACATAGGCAAAGTTGATCAAAATTATCTATATGATGTTTTATCTAAATTAGATCTTAATGGAGCAGATGCATTATTTGTTTCTTGCACTGCCTTACCTGTTTTACCAATAATTGATAAATTAGAAAAAAAATTACAAACTACTGTATTATCAAGCAACCAGGCTTTGATTTGGGACACCTTAGTTCAAATCAAAAAAAATAATTCAGTAGAGGGGTTTGGAAAATTATTCCAAACTAATTAGATGCTCTTTTCAAAAGCAGAATATAAACAAAGATTAGATAAAGTTAAAAAGATGATGCAAGAAAAAAGTATCGATCTTTTAATTTCTCATGACGCTAATAATATGAATTACTTAACAGGTTATGACGCCTGGTCTTTTTACTATGCCCAATGTGCAATCGTGCACATAGATGTAGAAGAACCCCTGTGTTTTGTTAGAGCCCAGGATGCTGGAGGAGCTTATATAAAAACATATTTAAAAAATGAAAGTGTATTAGTTTATGATGAAAATTATATTCATAAATGGCCAAAACATCCTTACGATTATTTAGTAGAAATAATTAAAGAGAAAAACTGGGATAAACTTTCTATTGGAGTTGAAATGGATGCCCACTATTTCACAGCGTTCTGTTATGAAAAATTAAAGCAAGGATTACCCAACGCTAAAATTAAAGACAGCGATAGATTAGTTAATTGGGCAAGGTTAGTAAAATCTGATACCGAAATAAGCTTTATGAAATCAGCTGCTAAAATATCAGAACTCGGTATGAAAACAGCAATGGAAGTTATAAAACCAGGAGTAAGGCAATGTGATGCTGTTGGTGAAATACAAAAAACTTTATTTTATGGAACAGAGGAGTTTGGTGGTGAATATTCAAGTATTGCAACTTTACTTCCAACCGGAAAAGGAACTTCAGCTTCACATTTAACTGCAACACAAGATAAATTTGTAGAAGGGGACGCAACAATCGTTGAATTATCTGGAGTTTATAAAAGATACCACGCTCCTATGGCTAGAACTGTATTACTTGGAAAACCCAATCAATTAAAAATTGATACAATGAATAAAACAATAGAAGCATTGAATGCAGGCATTAGCGTTATAAAACCAGGAAATACTGCAGATGATGTTGCACAAGAATTTTGGAAAGTATTAGACAAATATGGAATAGAGAAAAAATCTAGAACTGGTTACTCTATTGGAATTGGTTATCCACCTGATTGGGGAGAACATACATTAAATATATATAAAGGTGATATGACTATTCTTGAACCTAATGTTTGTTTTCACATGATTGCTGTAATGCAGTTTGGAGATTGGGGAGTTGAAGCATCAGAGTCTATAAGAGTTACGGAGAATGGTTCTGAATTATTCTGCAATTTTCCAAAAGAGCTACATATAAAGAGTTAATTAGCTATTGAAAATTATACTTACAAGTGTTTTAAATCCTGCTCATGTCTAAAAACCAAGAATTCGTTAAGTTCGACAAAGTAGATAAAAGTTACGATGGTAAAGTTTTAGTAGTTAAAGATCTTAATTTAGATATTGCTGAAGGTGAATTTATAACAATGCTTGGACCTTCTGGTTCAGGTAAAACTACATGTCTGATGATGTTAGCAGGATTTGAAACTCCAACTAACGGTGAAATTTATTTAGACGCTAATCCAATTTCTAATATTCCTCCACATAAAAGAGGTATTGGGATGGTATTTCAAAATTATGCATTGTTTCCACATATGACAGTTTATGAAAATTTAGCATTTCCACTAAAGGTTAGAAAAATTTCAAAAGACGATATAGATAAAAAAGTTGATAAAGCTTTATCAATGGTTTCGCTGTCTGGATTTGAAAATAGAATGCCAGCACAACTTTCTGGTGGTCAGCAACAAAGAGTTGCTGTTGCAAGGGCATTGGTTTTTGACCCAACGGTCGTTTTAATGGATGAGCCCTTAGGAGCATTGGATAAAAATTTAAGAGAAAGTATGCAGTATGAGATTAAACATATTCACGAAAATATAGGTGTAACTGTGGTATATGTTACGCATGATCAAAGTGAAGCTTTAACAATGTCAAATCGTATTGCAGTTTTTAATGATGGTAAAGTTCAGCAATTATCGTCTCCTGATAAATTATATGAGGAGCCGGTAAATTCATTTGTTGCAGAATTTATCGGAGAGAATAATACATTTGGAGGAGAGATTATTGATCTTTCAAATGGCACATGTAAAGTAAAGTTAAGTCATGGAGAAATATTTGCAAATCCAATTTCAGTAAAATCAAAAGGAGATAGAACAACAGTTTCTATAAGACCTGAAAGAGCTTTAATAAATCCTGAAAATAAAATGGATAATAACCATGCTGGAACAATTGAAGAAGTAATTTATCACGGTGACCACACAAGAGTGAGATTAAATTTATTGGGTAATTCTGAATTTATTTTAAAAGTTCCAAACAGTTCAAAAAATTTAGATATTAAACTTGGGAATAAAATTAATATTGGCTGGAATAGCCAAGATGCTAGAGCTTTAGATCCAAAATAATTTACTCATTAACATTTATCATAAAAATGAGCTGTTGACTTCGACGGTCCTATTTGTTGTAATTTTGGTTATATAAATTAATTTATAATAACGTTTAAACGGAGGAAAAATGAAAAAACTTAGTAAATTATTACTTGCACTTTCTTTTGTTCTTTCAATAACTTCATCATCTTATGCAGTTACTATTGCATCTTGGGGTGGAGCTTATACTGAATCGCAAAAGTTAGGGTATGGTGATCCTACTGCTAAAAAACTGGGCATTGATATCAACTGGGTAGATTACTCAGGCGGATTATCTGAAATTAAGGCTCAAAAAGAAGCAGGAGCAATTACTTGGGATATTATAGACTTATTCGCGTTCGATACTATTAATGGATGTGACGAAGGTTTATTTGTTGAATTTGATTTTGACAAAGATTTCCCAGCTGCTCCAGATGGAACGCCTGCAAGTGAAGATTTCTTTACTGGTATGCCAAGTAAATGTGCTGTAGGAAATATTTTATATTCATGGAACTATGCTTATAACACTGAAAATGTTAAAGGTACTCCAAAGACTATTAAAGATTTCTTTAACACAAAAAAATTCCCAGGCAAAAGAGCTATCTACACAAGCGCTTTGACAAATTTAGAGATCGCTTTAGCTGCTGATGGTGTAAAAATGGGTAAAGGTGGAGAACTAATCTACAAAAGACTTGAGCAAGAGGGTGGAATAGATAGAGCAATGAATAAGATCAAAAAACTTTGCACAGATCCAAACGGAGGATGTGTATTTTGGTCTGCTGGTGCTCAACCACCAGAATTATTGGTTTCAGGTGAAGTAGTAATGGCAACTGGCTGGAACGGAAGATTCTTTAATGCTGAAATAGGTGAAGGTGCACCGATCAAACAAGTATGGGATGGTCAAGGTCTTGACTATGAATATTTCGCACTTGTTAAAGGTGGTCCAGATGAAGCGAATGCTAAGAAAGCTTTAGCAATGATGACTAATACTGAAATGTTAGCTGGAAGTGCTAAGTATATTGCATATGCTCCTTGGAGAAAATCATCGCTCGAAATAATTAAAGCTGGTGAACCTTGGTACAAAGATGGCAAAACAGAAATGATGCCTCAAATGCCTACAGCTCCTTCTAACACTAAAAATTACTTCCTAGTTGACCCTTTCTATTGGGCTGATAACGGCACTGAGATTGGTGAAAAATGGGAAGCAATGAAAGCAACTTTAAATTAAAAATTTAATTTAAAGAAAAATAAGATATATATTTAAGGGCGGTTTAATAGCCGCCCTTTTTTTATGAGCAGCGAAACACAACAGATTTTAACGACTGATGGTATACCTCTTTCAGTAAGTTTGAAAAAAGCTGAAAGAAAAAATAAAATAAAAGCTTTTTTACTAGTCGTACCTTTATTACTATTTTTAATTATTACTTACATCCTTCCCATTGGTGATATGTTTATGAGAAGCATAGACGATAAGATGGTAACAAACATGTTACCTAAAACATTTACTGCTATGGAAAAATGGGATGGTAAAGAAATGCCCCCAGAGGAAGTTTTCGCAGGATTTTACTCAGACTTTAAAATCTTAGTTCAAAATAAAGAACATGGAAAGTTAGCCCAAAGATTAAATAAAGAAAAAAATGGATTTAATTCGATTATTAAAAAATTATTTAGACAAGTTCAAAGAAACAAAATTGATGAGGGGCGAAGTATTAAAGAACAAATAATGAAAGTTCACAAAAGATGGAGAGATGTTGAATATTGGCAGGCGATAAAAAGAACAGCACCCCCTTACACAACTGCGAAATATCTGAAAGGAATGGATATGTATTATGGTCCTGATGGAAATATCATGCAGGTTGACGAGGACAGAAGAATTCATAGAATTTTATGGTTAAGGACTTTGGAAATTGCTTTTTTTGTAACTTTATTCAGTTTTTTAATGGGGTATCCAATTGCACATCTGCTTGCAACACTTCCTATGAAATACAGCAACCTTTTAATGATTTGTGTGTTGTTGCCGTTCTGGACTTCATTGCTGGTAAGAACCGCAAGTTGGATGATTTTATTACAGCAGCAAGGAATCGTTAATGATTTCTTTGTAATGATAGGTCTTGTTGCGGACGATAATAGGCCAGAGATGATGTATAATAAAGTAGGCACATATGTTGCAATGACCCAGATTTTATTACCATTTATGGTACTTCCTCTCTACAGTGTGATGAAAACAATATCGCCAAGCTTAATGAGAGCTGGTAAATCTCTAGGCGGAACTCCGTTTGTTGCTTTTTGGAAAATATACTTTCCATTAACTATTCCAGGTATTGGAGCTGGTTGCTTATTAGTATTTATTCTTGCAATTGGTTATTACATTACCCCTGCATTAGTTGGAGGAGCCTCTGGAACATTGATTAGTAACCAAATTGCCTATCACATGAAGACAACATTAGATTGGAGTTTTGCATCTGCGATGGGACTAATGTTGCTGACAGGTGTTTTGGTAGTTTACTGGGTTTATAATAAATTAGTTGGAGTTGATAATATTAAATTAGGATAAATATGGCTTTACCAAAATATACAGAAACACGTTACAGAGTTTGGCATTATTCCTATTTATTTATTTGTGCGTGTGTTTTTATATTTTTAATAGCACCATTATTTGTAATTTTTCCATTATCTTTTAATGCAGAAGAATTTTTAGTTTTCTCTGAGGGTATGAAAAATTTAGACCCAGATGCTTTTTCACTAAGATGGTATAAAGACATGATCTATGGAACTAAAAACCCATGGGGTTTAGCTGCAAAAAATAGTTTCATCATTGCAATTTTTGCAACGATAGGATCAATCATATTAGGAACTCTCGCTGCTTTAGGTTTAAGTAGTAGATACATGCCTTATAAAGGAATTATCATGGCAACTTTAATTTCACCAATGATCGTTCCATTAATTATTTCTGGTGTTGCAATATTTTTCTTTATGGCAAAAGCTGGATTAGCTGCAACACATACAGGAATAGTGCTCGCACATATTATTTTGGGAACACCATTTGTAGTAATAACAGTTACTGCAACTCTTACTGGTTTTGATCATAGTGTTACAAGGGCAGCCTCGAGTCTTGGAAGCAATCCTGTAAATACTTTTATGAAAATTACACTTCCATTAATTTTACCAGGTGTAATTTCAGGTGGATTATTTGCATTTGTTACATCATTTGATGAAGTGGTGGTTGTATTGTTTCTTGCGGGTTTAGAAAATACCACAATTCCAATACAAATGTGGACTGGTCTAAGAGAACAATTAAGTCCAACGATTTTAGCTGTAGCAACATGTTTAATTGTTCTATCAACTTTAATTCTTGTTAGTGCTGAACTTTTAAGAAGACGATCTGAAAGATTAAGAGGAATTAATAGATAAAATTTTAATTAGTCTTTTCCAACTAATTTTTCGTAACTTGAAGATAAATCTAAAATTAGATCACAAACTTCAAACTTATAATCTTGAATACTTTCAATAGGAGTTATTTCAGCTGCTGTACCAGTAATAAAACATCCAGTAAAATTTTGTAATTCATCTGTTGAAATTTTTCTCTCATTAACTTTTATATTTTTAGACTTTGCAATATCAATTACTGTTTTTCTTGTAATGCCATCTAAAAACGAGTCTGGTATTGGAGTATTTAATTCATTGTTTTTATCTTTAAAAAAAACATTTGCACTTGTTGCTTCTGCAATATTTCCTTCATGATCGAGCATCAAAGAATCTGTAAAACCTTTTTTTTCAGCTTCATGTTTGGACAACGTACAAATCATGTACAAACCTGCAGCTTTACTGTTCCAAGGAGATGAATTTTGTGGAGGTCTTTGCCATCTAGAAATATTTAACTTTATGCCTTTTTTCTTTAATTCTGGATCAAAATAGGCTGGCCAATCCCATATTGCTATTGCAACATTTATCTTTGTTTTTTGTGCAGAAACACCCATCATCTCACTCCCTCTCCAAATAAAAGGTCTAATGTATCCATTTACTATACCCTGGTTTTCTACAAGTTCCTTTGTTGCAATATTCATCTCATCTTCCGAATAGGGAACGTTCATGTCCATGATATTTGCTGAGTGAAACAGTCTTTTTGTGTGTTCCTCTAATTTAAATATTTTTTTATTATAAATTCGAATACCTTCAAAAACTAAACTTGCGTAATGCATTCCATGACTAATTACATGCACTTTAGTATCTTGCCATTCAACAAGTTCACCATTAAACCAAATTTTTCCAGATCGTTTATCGAATGGGATATGTTCCATTAATGTTACTGAACAGTTTCTATGATAGTTGCAATACCCATACCCAATCCTATACATTGGGTAGATAATGCGTATTTTTTATTTTCTCTGATCAATAGCTCAGATGCTTTACCTGTAATTCTTGATCCAGTTGCACCCAATGGGTGACCTAAAGCTAGAGCACCACCATCTAAGTTTACTTTTTTAAGATCAATTCCTAAATCTTTTACACATGCAATTGATTGAGATGCAAAAGCTTCATTAATCTCGACAATATCTATTTTATCAATTGTTAAGTTTGCTCTTTGTAAAGCTTTTTTAGATGCACCAATTGGTCCCAACCCCATATAATCTGGCTTACAACCTTCAACAGCAGTAGATACAATTCTACCTAAAATTTCTAAATTGTTTTCTTTTGCGTAATTTTCTTCACATATTAAAACTGCAGATGCTCCATCTGTCAGTGGTGAAGAAGTTGCAGCTGTTACTGTACCTTCTTGATCAAAAGCTAATTTTAATCCATCTAATTTTTCTTGTGTGCTGTTCGGTCTTATATTTCCATCAACATCACAATCACCTATTGGAACAATTTCATTTTTAAACTTTCCACTTGATTGAGCTTCATGTGCTTTTGTATGACTTTGAATTGCAAACTCTTGTTGTTCTTTTCTTGAAATATTATATTTTTTTGCAACATTTTCAGCAGTTGTGCCCATTGAAAAATAAACATTAGGATTATCTTTGCCGTCATAAGGATACGGTAAAGAGTCAAAACCAGTATTTACTCTAGTCATGCTTTCAACGCCTCCACAAATAAAAACTTTTCCTGAACCCATTGCAATCTTTCCAGCAGCAATGTGAATTGCTTCCATCGAGGATCCACACCATCTGTCTACAGTCATACCAGATGTTTGAATTTTCATATCTGTTAGAAACGTAACTAATTTTCCAATGTTAAAACATTGTTCACCTACTTGAAATGCGCATCCAATAACAATATCTTCTATATCTTCTTTATTAATATTTGATTTAGATACGAGACTTTTTACAACTTCTGCAAGCATGTTAACTGGCTTTACATCTATAAGCGCACCTTTTCTTGCCATTGTAAAAGGGGATCTTGAGTAACCTGCGATAACTGCTTTAAACATTTTTTTAAATAAATTTTTATATATTTTTATTTAGGAAATGGCAAAGTGGTAATAGTTCCACTCTTTTTTTCTCCATTTAACATTTGGACAATAATATTTGCACCTATCTCCCAATAGTCTTTTAAAATCATGGATAAACCAATGTTCTTTTTTATTCTAGGAGAGTAGATACCAGAAGTTATTTGTCCAATTTTTTTATTTTCATTAGATAAAACTGGTAATGGTTGACCAATTCCAGTTAAAGGCTCTCCATCAAATAATATTCCTCTAATTTTTTGCTTAACTCCATTTTTTTTAATTTTTTGCAGTGCTACTTTTCCAATAAAATCATGATCATCTTCAGTTTTGCAATATTTATCTAAATTACATTCAAGAGGATTGTTTTCACTGTTGAAATCATTTCCATAAGACATCAGTCCTCCTTCAATTCTATCAATCAAGTTAGGACAACCAGGTGATATATTATATTTTTGACCAGCTTGCCATAAGGTCTTCCAAAGTTCCTCACCCATTTCAACATTATTAAAATGCTTATCATGAGTTTTAAAATATATTTCAAATCCATCTTGTTTACTGTAACCGGATCTTGCAATGATTTGTTTTGTTCCCATAAAATCCATAACTCTGTAATTAAAAAACTTTATTTTTTTAATATCTTCTCCAAAGACTGACACCATTAGATCCTCAGATTTTGGTCCTTGAATTGCCAGTGGGTATACATCTGGTTCTTCAATATTCACATCAAGGTTTAAACCTATCGCATATCCTTTTGCCCATAACAAAATGTCTGAATCTGCAATAGAGATCCAGAACATGTCATCATCTAGTTTTAACAATACAGGATCATTAATCATCCCAGCACTTTCATTTAGTATTGGAATATAAAAACATTTTCCAGTTTCCATTTTTTGAATTGAGCGAGGCGTTAATTTTTGAACAAGTTTAGATGCATCTGGTCCACTTATTTGAACTTGTCTTTGACAAGACACATCCCATATTTGAACATCTTTACTTAAATGCCAATAATCTGTTTCAACTGTATTTTTAAATCCCTTTGGAAGTAGCATGTGATTTACTACTGTAAAATCAGAAACTCCATGCTCTTCAACCATATTTGTGTAAGGAGTTCTTCTTATTCTTCGTGACATATTTA
Organism: uncultured Pelagibacteraceae bacterium; assembly: GCA_902603665.1. Lineage (GTDB taxonomy): Bacteria > Pseudomonadota > Alphaproteobacteria > Pelagibacterales > Pelagibacteraceae > Pelagibacter. The sequence goes on from CACKVV010000013.1 coordinate 11,772, forward strand.
ATTTAATATTTTTTGACATAGTTTTATGTTTTTATTATTTAGACCACCAAATAGAATATCCATTTGGTGAAATAATAATTGGTATATGATATTTTTTATTAGGATCTTCCATTCTAAATTTTACTGATATTTCTGAAACTATTTTTTTCTCTGAGAAGTAATCTGCAGTTTTGCAAATCATCTCGTAATCACATTCGCAATCTTCTTTTGATAAATCAAAATCTTTCAGAATTCTTCCATCTTTACTAGTTTCAGTTTCAAAGAAATTTTTTTTATCTCCATTAGAATTTATCTGATAAATTATAACTTTAACTCCCTCAGCATGAGTTCCGTTAACTGAGTTTAAAAGATGAGAGGATAAAGTTGCCATAATTTATTCAATTGATGCTTTATCCCTTTTATCACTTACCGCTGCAACAATTGGGCTAATTACACCTTTTGCTTTTACGTTGATGCATGCAGTTTTACCACTTTCGATAGCTCTTTTTAATGCAGGTGCTAACTGTTCTCTTTTTGTTACAAGCTCCCCATGTCCTCCAAAGCCTTCAAATATTTTATGGAAAGGTATATCTCTAAAATCTGTTGCAAAATGTTTACCGCTCTCAAATAATCTTTCTTGTTGTTGAGATATACAATCGAGACCTCCATTATTATCAATTACAACAATTATTGGTTTATTTTCTTGAAAAGCAGCTTCAATTGATAATCCTCCAGATAAAAAAGCTCCATCACCACTTATTAAAATTACTTTTGAATCAGGGTTTATATTTTTTGCAGAAAGCGCAAAGGGAACTCCAACACCTAACATGCTAAATGTACCTGGATGAAGTATTCCTCCCAATTTTTTTCCTTTTGAACCTGCAATGTTAATTGCAATTTCAGACCAGAAGTGTGTATTTCCCCCATCTATAACCAGCCAATCATTTTCACCAACAACATCTTGAACATCTAAAGCTAATTGAAGTGGATGCATTTTACCTCCATTTGCTTCTGCTTCTTTTGTCTCTTTATTTAAATCACTTAAAGTTTTATCAACCCATTCTTGCTTTTTCTCTCTGTTAAGATCAAACCAATCTTTACCCAAAGTCCATTTATTGTTTGTCTTAAGCTTATTAAGGGTATCAAAAAATACCCCAGGATCGCATAACAAATTTATATCTGCTGCTCTATTAAGTTCTATTTCCTCATGAGATCCGTTTATACAAACAAGTCTAGTTGTCTTAGGAAATAGTGGTGGATTTCCAAAATTCATCTGATTATCTAATCTTGCTCCAACCATTAGAACTAAATCAGACTCATTTAATGCAAATTTGGAAGGTGGATATTGATGAATATCAGCAAGACCCATATATGCATTAGCTTCTTCACCAAGTAACTTCTGGTGATAAGGAATATTAAATATTGGAATATTTAAATTACTTCCTGCCTTTTCTAGTTTTTTTTCAGATCCAGACCACCAAACTCCATGCCCACCAATTAAAACAGGTTTTTTTGAGTTACAAGCAAGCTCTAGCACTTCTGCCATATGAGTTGGATCAGGCCATGCTTTTGCAATTGGTTTAGTTTGATGAGAAAAAGGTCTCTCTTCAAGTCCTGCGTCTTCTGGAAAAGATGAGAACATAATATCAACCGGCATACTTAAGTGAACAGCACCTGGATATCCATTTGTTGCAATTCTATATGCTTTGTCGACAAACTCTCTTATTCTTGTCCCATCAGTTATACTTGCACTATATTTTGTTAATGGAGCCGCAATTGCAACGTCATCAATTTCTTTAAATCCACCTGATCCTTGTCTTTTCAAACTACTTGATCCAGTTATAAAAATTACAGGTGATCTCTCCCCCCATGCTTCCATCATAGATGGAACAGCATTAGCAAATCCTTCTGGACCAACAAGACAAACTGCGGGTTTTCTAGTTATTCTTGTGTGTCCATCCGCAATGTGACCAGCTATTTGTTCATGAGGACAATTAATTACTTCCATCTGGCATTCCATAAATCCTTCAAGTGCAGGGTTACAAAATCCACCTGACAAAGTAAAAACATGTTGAACACCTTTATCTTTTAAAGCTCGTGCAATTAATGATCCGCCTCTAATTTTTTTTTCTGACATTTAATATTTAAAATCCCTTATAAACCTTTCTGCAATTATATCTGAAGAAATATCTTTTATATCAGTTAAACCTACCAATCCCAAGGCAGTACTTAATTCGTCTTTAATAATATCAACAACTCTCTTTAAACCTTTTGCTCCATCAGCTCCAATACCATACATAAGAGGTCTTCCTACCATTGTAAAATCTGCACCTAGCGCTAAAGCTCTTACAATATCGCTTCCACCTCTTATACCGCTATCAAATATGATAGGATAATCTTTACCTAAGGCATTTCGTATTATTGGAAGTGCTTCTATTGAAGAAGTGGCGCTATCTAATTGTCTTCCACCATGATTAGATACCTGAATAGCATCAGCTCCTTCAGACTTTATTTTTAAAGCATCTTCAGCAGACATTACTCCTTTAATAATTAGTTTACCTTTCCACTTTTCTCTAATTCTTTTTAAAGTATCCCAATCAGTAGCTCCTCTACTTTCACTTCTAACAAACTTATTGCCTCTCTTTGAAGTTTCATAATTCATTGGTTTTGGGATGCCACCCAACAATGTAGATATTGACCAGTTTGGATGAGTTGCAAAATCTATAAATTGTTTAACTCCAAGATTGAAAGGAACGGTAAATCCATTTCTATTATCTTTAGCTCTCCTAAATTGAATGGGCACATCAACAGTAAGAATTGCAACTTTGTAACCCGTTTTTTCAGCTCTTTCTAATAATTCCATTACAAATTCTTCATCCTGGAAATTATAAAGTTGTAACCAAACATGACCTTTTGAATACTCATACATTTGTTCTAATGAAGTTGATGATGCCATTGAAACACACATAGGTATATTGTTGGACAAACTTTCTTCAGCTAACATTTTATCTGCACCAGGCCAGGTTAAATTACACATACCCATTGGAGCAAATCCAAAAGGCTGATCGTATTCAAAACCTAGAATATTTTTTTTAATAATTCTTTTTTCAACATTTCTTAATACTTTAGGTTGAAGTCTTATTTGATCTAAAGCTTTACTGTTATTCTCACATAATTTTTCATCACCAGATGCACCATCAACAAAATCAAACATTAATTTAGGTACACGTTTTTTTGCAACTATTCTTGCTTCTTCGACACTATGAATTTTTTTACTTGGGCTGACGTTGGTCATAATTTATTTATATACTCATTAAGACTAATTTTACTGTTTTTATCAATGAAATAAGCATCACAACCATTTCTAGCAGTACAAACTTTTTTAGCAGAACCATCAACAAATAATACTGCTACACCATCATCAATTGCTATGCCGGGTGGTAACTTACTATTTTTAATATCCAATTGGTATTGGGTCATACGTTCTGACACTGATGAGTGCGGGGTACAACTACCAGATAAAATATTTATGCCTCTCAGTGGATTGTAACCTGGTCCCACAGAATCTGATAAGATCCAATCAAACCAACAAACAGCACCAGCACTTATTCCAGACAAAATAATTCCTGAGTTATAAGCATCTTTAAATAATTTTACGAGATTGTTGTCCTCCCAAACTTTAATCATAAACTTTGTATTACCACCTCCAATATAAATTATATCTTGTGCCACTAGCCATTCTTTAAATCCATTAGTTGAGGAACATAATTCAAAGTGTGAAAGTTGAATATTATATTTATCTAATTCACTATAAAATAATTTTATTTTATCCTTATTATCTTCGCTAGCAGTTGGTAGAAAACCAAAATTAATTTGTTTTTTTTTACACTGATCAATTACAAATTTATCTAAAACTTCATCACTTCTATGAGTAAAACCACCACCGCCTATGGCAATAATTTTTTTATGATTTTGACCCATTAATTATTAGAAAGGCCTTCCCATGGTTTTGGCTGTGATGGAATATCTGTGTTAACTCCCCTAACTATTTCTCCTTTAGCATCATACATTGGCAGTTTGCAAAGCTCACCTTTTCTAATATTACCATCTGTGCATTTTACATCTAGAATTGCGCCAGGTCCTAAATCATAATTACTCATATGAACTATTCCAACTCCACAAACCTGGTAAGGTGACCACGTGCTTGATGTAACTTTTCCAACCAATTTGTCTTTTATATTAAGACTGTTTCCTTTTAGTGCTATTCCATCTTTAATTCTTATTCCCCAAGTTTTACAATTTTTATCAGCAGCAACTAAAGCATCTTTTCCAATAAAATTTTCCTTTTCTAGATCAACAAATTTTCCAAGCCCAACAGAAAATGGATTTGTATTTTTATCAAAATCTTGTCCAGCTGATAAAAGTCCAGCCTCAATACGCCTTCCTCTAAATGAGGGAGTAGCGGTCAAGATCATTCCCATTTTCTTTCCTTCTTCTAAAATTAAATCTCCAATTAATTCAGTGTTGTTTTCAGGTCTTAAATAAAGCTCCCAACCAAGTTCATTAGTAAAGCCGGTTCTACTAATAATTAGTTTTTCTCCTTTAATTGTAACTGTTGTCCAATCAAAGTACTTCCAAGTTTTAGCTATGTCTTCATCAATTAAGTGATCTAGTAATTCCATTGATTTAGGACCTTGTACTTGGCTGACCCATACATCTGGATCAGTAATATTTACATTTAATCCATGTGCATTTGCTTTGTACCATGAAAATAAATCACCATCAGCTTGTGCAAACCAAAATTTATTTTCTTCAATTCTTAATAACAAACCATCTGTAATCATCCCACCATCGTGATAACATGCAAATTGATAAGAGCACCTTCCAACATTTACTTTTGAAATATCTCTTGGAAAAATTTTTTGTAAAAGTTTTAGAGCATCTGGACCAGAAACTTCATAAGGATATTCACCAGTGTGTCTTAAAATTAATTCTTGTCTTGTTTTCCAATACATTTCATCTGGTGTTGCATTAGATAATTTTTCAGTTGTTAATCTTCCTGCGTACTGTGAATATTCTGGGTCAAATGGTAGCTCCTGATACGTTAAAGGATGAACAGGTAAAGTTCTTGCTAATTCAAGAGATCTACCTTTTTCAATCATCGATGGTTTTATTGAAAAACGTACTTTTTTAAGGGAGTCGTGCATGTAAGTTTCTATTATTACGATAGTTTATACTATGAATTGATAAACAGGAAACTCAAATAACTCAATAGGTTTTCTATGTTGATATCAAAGTTCGTACTTGTTAACTTTCTGTTTTAACAAAGGGAAATAATTATGAGAACAATTTGTAAATTGATATCAGTTTCACTGGTATCGTTGTTATTCTCTTTTTCATTAGCTAATGCATCAAGTGGAGTATTTAAACTTTCACATGATTTAGGTTTTGGAAAAGACACAAACCTTGATGCAATTTCAAAAGGAAGATTGTTTCAGGTTGTTATAATGACACAAAACCGTTTAGTAAGAAAAGACCTTAAAGGAGTAACATCCGCTGAGCTTGCAACTGATTGGTCAGCCAACGCTGATGCAACAGAGTGGACTTTCAATCTTCGTAAAGGTGTAAAATTTCATGACGGATCTGATTTTGATGCAGAAGATGTAAAATATTCTTTAATGAGAGTTAAAGATCCAGATATTGGATCTCCTGCTAAGAAAAGTATGAGTTCAGTAACAGACATTGAGGTTGTTGACTCACATACAGTAAAAATGAAGTTAAACACTTCTTTTGCTGACTTTCCATTATTGCTAACTGACTACAGGTTAAGAATGATCCCATCAGGATCTGGAGATACCATTGGTAAAACTGGAGTTGGTACTGGCCCATTTATCGTAGATAAATTTGATCCAGAGGGAACAACAATTCTAAAAGCAAACCCTGATTATTGGGAAGGTGCGCCAGGATTAGCCGAAGTGCATGTAATCGCAATTCCAGATGGTGAAGCTAGAGTTCAAGCCCTTCTAACTGGTCAAATTCATATGAACAGATATGTACCATTTAGCCAAAAGAAAATTTTTGATGGAAATTCAAAATTTAATGTTTCAGTTGTTCCAACTGGAAACTGGAGAGGAATGGTTATGAGAACAGACACAGCTCCTTTTGATAATCCAAAAGTGAGAAAAGCTGTTCGTTTAGCTGTAGATAGACAAGAGCTTGTGGATTTAGTTATGGGTGGAGCAGCAACTGTTGCGTGCGATACTCCTGTAGCTCCTTCAGATCAATATCGTTTGAAAATGAAGTGTCCTCAAAATATTAAAAAAGCTAAAAGTCTTTTAAAAGAAGCTGGATATCCAAACGGAATTGAAATGGTAATTCACGTTTCTACAAAAGAACCAACTTGGCCAACTATTGCTGAAGTTCTTCAACAACAATTAGCAAAAGCAAACATCAAAGCTGAAGTGAAAATGACTCCATCAAAGAGTTATTGGAAAGAAACTTGGATGAAAAAACCTGTTGCTATGACACGTTGGAATGAAAGACCAGCAGACAGTGCGTTACATGAAATTTATCACAGTGGCGCAAAATGGAACGAGTCATTCTTTAAAAATCCTGCTTTTGATGACAATTTAGCAAAAGCAAGGGGTGAGCTTAACTTTAATAAAAGAAAGAAAGCTTATCAAAATGCTCAAAAGACTTTATGGGAAGAATCTGGAACTATGATTCCTTACCACGTATCTAAGTTAGTTGTAACTTCTTCAAATGTTAAAAATTTAGATGAAGTTGAAGTTTTCTCAGTGCGTTGGCATAAAGTAAAAATGAAATAATACTTAATTAATTTACAGGCCTAATTATTTAGGCCTGTAAACTTTCTTCTACCTTTAAAATTTTTTTAATTAGTTTAAATTTAAACAATGTTATTATTAGTATTAAAGAGAATACTTCTTGGTTTTATCACTCTTTTTATTGTCTCTTTAATTACATTTTCTGGTGTTGAGGTTTTGCCCGGAGATGCATGTACAACTTATCTTGAAAGAGAAGCGTACGGTGCAGCTTTAGAGGCATGTTATGAAAGATTAGGTTTAAACACACCAGCGTATGAACGATATATTTCATGGGCAGCTGGAGTTCTTCAAGGTGATTTTGGTTATTCTTTAAGTGGTGAAATGAGAATAAACGATGTCTTAGGACCAAGAGTTAAAAACTCTATGGTTCTTGCATCTGCCTCTATACTTATAGGAATTCCTATTGCTTTATTACTTGGAATTATAACTGCTCTTTGGAGAGATAAACTTCCAGATATTATAATTTCAACAATTACAATTTTTTCGATGACAATTCCTGAATTTATTAGTGCAACATTATTAATTTTAATTGTTGCTATTTGGTTAGAGTGGCTTCCTGGAATTGTAATTGTACCCACAGGTGCATCAATTTCAGAATTGTTGCCAAATATCATTTTACCAGTCATTGCAATTTCAATGATTATGACTGCGCACATGGCAAGAATGGTCAGATCAAGTGTTATTCAAGTTATGGCAAGTGACTATGTTCAAATGGCAATTTTAAAAGGAGTTCCATATTGGACAATGGTATTTAAGCACGTGCTTCCTAACGCTTTACTACCAGCAATAAATGTAGTGGCTCTTACAATTGCATGGTTGTTAGGGGGAGTTGTTGTAACGGAAGTAGTTTTTAACTACCCAGGTCTTGGTAGATTAGTAATCGAATCTATCTCGAATAGGGATTTGCCCGTTGTTCAAGCTCTAGCGATTATTTTAGCATCAATTTATGTGAGCATTAATTTAATTGCAGATCTTATGACGTTAATGCTCAACCCAAGACTTAAATCCCTACAGATTAAAAAATAAATGACATTAGAAAAAGAACAAAAGAAAAATAATCTACAAAAAGTATATGAGGTAATAAAAACTATGGCTTCAAAACCTTCAGGTTTGATTGGTTTAAGTATTTTGTTGTTCCATGTGATACTTGCAATAACAAGTCCTTTATATGTACCTTATGATTATAAAGCGATTGATCCTTCGTTAATGCTTCAAGCACCATCATCTGAATATTGGTTTGGAACTGATAGTTTAGGAAGAGATGTTTTTACTAGGACCATCTTAGGAGGCAGAACTGCTTTAACAGTTACATTTTTTGGTTCTTTAATTGCGTTACTTTGGGGTGGTGCATTGGGAATATTTTGTGGACTGGTTGGTGGAAAAATAGATGACGTTGTTATGAGAATTATAGATGCGTTTTTGTCTATTCCATGGATCTTAGCAATGCTTTTAATTGTTTCATTATTAGGAACTACAACACTTGTTTTAATTCCAGCGCTCGGTTTCTTTTACGGTAAAGGCATTGTTAGAGTAGCAAGGGCAGCAACACACGATGTAATTGCTAAAGATTTTATAGTTTCAGCAAGAGCAAGAGGTCATAGCAACTTATCAATAATCTGGAATGAAATTTTACCAAATGTAAGAGATGCAATTATGGTCGAAGGAGCTATGAGATGGTCATGGATGTTACTTGGATTTAGTTCATTATCTTTTTTAGGATTTGGAGTAAGTCCTCCAACACCAGATTGGGGTTTAATGATTTCAAATGCAAGAGGATTGATGTCTTTTGCTTACTGGGCAGTGTTAGCTCCAATATTTGGATTAAGTTCATTAATCATTGGAATTAATTTAACAGCTGATGCATTTGCAAAAGCACTTGGAATAGACAGATCAACAAAGGCACCCGTTTAAAATGGATAGTGCGGTTCAAACAATAAATAATCTTACAATTGGATTTAAAAGTCAAAAAGGAAAACAGATTTCCATTCTAAAAAATATTTCAACCACCATTAAAAAAGGTGAGACTGTTGGGATTGTTGGAGAGTCTGGCTCAGGAAAAAGTACTCTAGCTTTAGCTATGATGGGCTATGTAAAACACGGCCTTTATACCATTTCTGGAGAGTGCTTATTCCATTCAAATAATCTTCTAGAAATGAAAAATAAAGATCTAGAAAATATAAGGGGTAGAAAAATAGCAATGATCCCACAAAATGCCGGTCAATCACTTACTCCTAATCTTAAAATTGGATATCAAATTGATGAGGCTTTAAAATTACATACAGATTTAAAAAAAGAGGAAAGAGATAAAAAAATATCAGAATTACTGAATAAAGTTAGATTGCCTTCGCCCGAGATAATGGCCCAAAGATATCCGCATGAATTATCAGGCGGACAGCAACAAAGGGTAGCTGTTGCAATGGCTTTAGCAGGTAATCCTGAACTCTTATTATTAGATGAACCAACAACGGGATTAGATGTAACAACACAGGCCCATGTATTAGAATTATTAAATTTTATTGCGAAAGATACAGGAACCTCAATGGTTTATGTAAGTCATGATCTTGGAGCAATAGCACAAGTTAGCGATAGAGTAATTGTTATGTATTCTGGTGAAATTGTTTTAGATGGTCCAGTAAGAAGTATATTAAAAAACCCAATTCATCCTTATACATTTGGATTATTAAAGTCTATTCCAAAACTAACCTCTCCAGGTTTACCAGACTCTATGTCAGGTAGCCAACCTCAGCCAGGAACAATTAAAACAGGGTGTAGTTTTTATGAGAGATGTAATCTTGCAGAAGATAAATGTAAAAATAATTCACCAACTTTAGAATACATTGATGATTTAAATACGAGCGTTAGATGTTTTAAATATAAAGAATTAATTAATGTTAAAGAAACAAATCTAGACAGTGTAAAATCAATAAACAATGATGTTTTACAAAACGAAATTTTAGATATTTCAAAAGTTTCAATTAGCTATGCTAAACAAAAGTTTATCGATCAGTTGTTAAATAAAATTGATGATAGCAATCCAACAGTCCAAGATATTAATATTAATATCAATAAAGGAGAAACTCTTGCGCTAGTAGGGGAGTCTGGTAGTGGGAAATCAACTATATTAAAATCAATTGCAGGATTATTAAAAACAAAAGATGGAATGATAAAGTTTGATAAAGATAAAGTTTTATCAAATGATTTAAAAATGAGAGATCCAGGTTTTTTAAGAGCAATTCAATTGATATTTCAAAATCCAGATGAATCTTTAAATCCAAATCATACTGTTGAAGAAATAGTATCACAGCCTTTAAGATTATATTTTGGATTAAAGGGAGACGAACTAAAACAAAAAATTATAGAAGTGCTTGAAAAAGTTAGACTTGGGGAATTTTATTTAACAAGATACCCAAGACAATTGTCAGGAGGTGAAAAACAAAGAGTTGCTGTTGCAAGAGCATTTGCTGCAAAACCAGATATTATTCTTTGTGATGAGGTAACCTCTGCACTTGATGTTTCAGTTCAAGCAGCTGTGTTAAACTTACTTCAAGAATTAAAAGAGGATTTTGGTACAACTTATATATTTGTATCTCACGATCTAGCAGTTGTAAGAGCTATTAGTGATAGAGTTGCAGTTCTATATCAAGGAAGACTATGTGAAATCGGACCTTCAAAAAATGTTTATCAATTACCATCACATCCGTATACAGAAGTTTTATTGGGTGCAGTTTTAGAGCCTGATCCAGATGTAAAACCAAAATTAGTTGCTGAAGATATAGTTGAAGAAAAGCCACCCGAACAAGGCTGTTCTTTTCAAGGCAGATGTCCTAGAATTCTTGGTGATATTTGTAAAAACGAGGTCCCACCATGGCAAATTGGTGAAAATGGAAACTCAATTCGTTGCCATATAAAAGTAGAGGATTTAAAAAAACAACAAAATATCAATTAGGACAATTTTTTTGTTACACACAAAATTAAATCTTATATAAAAGTTTTTTATGAAAATTAATAATGTAGTTGTCATTGGCTCAGGAACGATGGGCAGCGGAATAGCAGCGCAACTATGTAATGCAAATATTCCAGTAACTTTATTAGATTTAAAAACAGAGATCAGTCAAAAAGCCAAAGAGAGAATAGAAAAATCAAGACCCCCACTATTAATTGATAAATCAAAAATAGATGGGATTAAAGTTGGAAATATTAATGATGATTTTAATATTGTATCAGAGGCTGATTGGATTGTTGAGGCAGTTGTAGAACGTATTGATATTAAACATGATATCTATGACAAAATCTTTAAGCAAAGAAAGAAAGGCTCTGTAGTTTCATCAAATACTTCGTCAATTCCGATAAGCGTTTTATCTGAAAAATTGACAGAGGATGATAAAAAAGATTTTTGTATCACTCACTTCTTTAATCCTGTTCGATATATGGATTTACTCGAAATTGTAAAAAACGAGAATACTGATTTAGATAAAATTCAAAAACTCAAAATATTTTGCGAAGAAGATTTAGGAAAAGGAGCCATTGTTTGTAATGATACTCCAGGTTTTTTAGGGAATAGAATTGGCGTTTATGCAATGCAAATTGCAATGACAGAAGCATTTAAAATGAAGCTTACTATTGAAGAAGCAGATGCAGTTTTTGGTAGACCTATGGGAATACCAAAGACAGGAGTTTTTGGTCTTTATGATCTAATTGGTATTGATCTAATGGCAGACGTATTAAAAAGTTT
>CACKVV010000014.1 GCA_902603665.1 uncultured Pelagibacteraceae bacterium
TAAAGAATAGCCTAGATCAAATATTACTGCTTTAAGATCATTATTTTTAATATTTAATTTATCGATTTCAGAAAATTTACTATTAAAAAAATTAAATCGATTTTTATTTTGTTTTTCTATTTTTTTGGCAATCTGCAAAACTTCTGGATCCCTATCCAGAGAAATTACTTTATTTGATTTTGTTTTTAATATTTCTTTTGAATATCCGCCTTGACCTAAGGTGCAATCTATAAATGTGCCACCATAAAGAGGGGAAATAATGCTAATTAATTCATTTAGCAAAACTGGAAAATGGTTTTTTTCCAGATTTATGGTGGCATTCATTTATTTTTTTGAAGAACATTAATTTTTTTGTCTTCTCAAAAATGCTGGTATTTCTAGATCATCCTCTTCGGAAATTTGATCTTCTCCTGATTTAATTGAACTTTCTTCATTCATTGCCTCGGTATCAGAGTTAAAAAGTTCGGGAGTTTCTTCTTCATTAAATTTGAAATTCTCAAGACCATTTGATGAAAAATCATTCTCTACTGTATTTGAACTGTTTTCTACTTCTTGACTTTGAAAAGTCTCTTTTTCACTTGAATTATCTTGATAAGTATTCATCTCATTTGTACTAACATCTAAATTTTCACTTTTTATCTCTTCTTCAATTTTAAGCGCATTCGCTCCACTAGTTATTATTGAATTAGTTGGATTTGAAAATGTAAATGATTGAGATGAACCTGTATTAGAAAAATCTGTATAACCAGGATTTCTATTTTGTATTCTGTGCACCATGTTGATAACTGATTTTGGTTCAGGTTGTTGACCATCAAGTGATGTTGCAACAATTGATACTCTCATAAGTCCATCTAAATTTTCATCTGTAATTGCTCCAATGATAAGTTCTGCTTCTGGATCAACTTCAGCTCTCACTTTGTTCACGGCTTCGTCTACCTCAAACAGTTTTAAATCTTTTCCTCCAGTTATGTTAACAAGCAATCCTTTTGCACCTTTTAATGTGTAATCATCAATTAGGGGATTATTAATTGCCATTTCAGCAGCCTTTACCGCTCTACCTTCTCCTTCAGCTTGACCAGTACCCATCATTGCTTTGCCCATTGAACTCATAACTGTCTCAACATCTGCAAAGTCTAAATTTATTAAACCCGGTCTGACCATTAAATCTGTAATGCTTTGAACCCCATGCAATAAAACATCATTCGATAATTCAAAAGACTCTTCGAAAGTAGTTTGCTCACTTGCAATTTTAAACAAGTTTTGATTTGGAACTACAATAATCGTATCAACATGTTTTCTTAGTTCCTCCAAACCTTGTTGAGCTTTTCTCATTCTTGATGGACCTTCATATAAAAATGGTAGAGTAACTACACCTACTGTTAAAATATTAAGTTCTTTTGCAGCTCTTGCTATTACGTGCGCAGCTCCAGTTCCAGTTCCACCACCCATTCCTGCTGTAATAAAAACCATATTTGCACCTTGTAGTATATTTACAATTTCATTTAGAGATTCATCGGCTGCTGCCTCTCCAATATCTAATTTTGCACCTGCACCTAGACCTTTTGTAAGATTTAAACCCATTTGAATTTTTCCTTGAGCTTTACTCAATCTTAAATCTTGCGCATCAGTATTAACTGCAATGAATTCTACACCTTGGAGTCCAGCATCTATCATACCGTTAATAGCATTTCCTCCAGCTCCTCCAACTCCAAGAACTAGTATTCTTGGTTTCAACTCTCTAATATCTGGTGTTTTAAAGTTTATAGTCATATATCTCCCTTTTAGTTATTAAATTGTCGCTCCCATTTAAGGCTAGCTCTATTGATGTTAGATTTTTTCTTTGCCGTTACCCTAAATTTTTCAAAATTTGTTGGTTCCCAAATTTGGAAAGTTTTTCCAAGTCCAACAAATATCATGCTACTTTTAATATTTGCATGTTTAAGTAATTTCTTTGTAAGTAAAATTCTGCCTTCACTATCAAATTGTAAATTGATACTTTCAGATAAAATTGATGTTGCAAAATAATCCTTTTTTTCCTCAAAAGGATTTAAAGTGTCTATGGTGTTTGAAATTTTTTCTATTCTATCTTGTGGCCAAGCTTCAATAGATCGATTATTAAATGAGGGATAACAAATAATTCCGTTATAGCCCACATTGGAAAGATAAGATCTAAAAGATGCTGGCACTGAAACTCTTCCTTTTTTGTCTAATTTGTTTTCGAAGGTAGATAAAAACATGTTTATATATATTTAATATTTCCATATATGGGAATATATGGGAATATATGGGCATTTAGAAAAATAGTCAAATATTGTTTCCAAGCTAAATATAAGCTTTGATTATATTTCTATTTGTTAAGTATTTTTTTGATTGAATTGATTTATGCCAGATAAACTATAAGCCGGGTTCTGTCGTTAAAACTTATCATTTATCTAGGCTTTAAATCACTTTAAAGCTCAAGCAACTAACCCTGATGACTAGCCAAAGACTGCTTTTAGTTATTTCTAACAATGTCATCTCTACTCAGTCTTGCTCTCAGTGGGGTTTTCCATGCGCTAGCTGTTACCAACTTAGCCGGTGTGCTCTTACCACACCTTTTCACCCTTGCCTTGATAAGGCGGTTTATTTTCTGTGGCACTATCCCTGGGGTCTCCCCCGCCAGCCGTTAACTGGCACTGTGTCTTTGTAGAGCCCGGACTTTCCTCTTTAATTTCTTAAAGCGATAAGTCATTTATCTGGCGGTAGGAAAATATTAATTTTTAGAAATTTTTCAATATTTTTAAATGTAAGCTATTTAAGGGTTTTTGAGATATTAAAGGTTTCAAGATCTAAAATACCACTAACATTTTCAGGTCTGAATCTCATTTGAAATACTTTTATCAATTTTTTTTTTTCTGAATAATTTTCAAATAAAATTGAATATCCGAATTTTTTCAAATTTAAAAAAAAATTTTTTTCTAATATTTTAGATTTAAGTATCGTGAATTGATCTTCTTTATTTTTTTTATATTTATGCCAAATCCCAATATTTTTTTTATATAATAAATACCAAGGAAAAAATTCACCAGGATCTTTTTTTCTTAAAGGAGCTATATCGGAGTGTCCTAAAATATTTTTATTTTTAATTGAATAATTTTTAATTAATTTTTTTGATAAATTTATTAAGCTTACAATTTGTTTTTTGCTAAATTTTTTATAATTATGATTGTGGCCTGGGTTTGAAATTTCAATACCAATAGAACTTTTATTTAGATTTTTGTCGTTTTTCCAAAATGATTTACCTGCATGCCAAGCAACATATAAATCTGGTACAATTTGAATAATTTGACCTTTTTCATCAATATAATAATGACAGCTCACCTTTGAGTTTATGTCGGTCAGTTTTTCAATTGCAGATTTATCATTCTTCATTCCCGTGTAATGAAATATCAAATATTTAATTTTCGATTTTTTTCTTTTCTTTAAATCAAAGTTAGGAGAGTAATTTAAAGTCATTTTTTTAACAATATTTGGCATAAATTTAAACAATTTAATGTTTATATTATTATTAGTTATAATATAAATCGTTTTATGAAAAAGTACCTAAAAATCATAATAATAATGTTTGTTAGCAATATGTTGTTTTCGATTGCTAACGCTGGTTCTGATGGAAGTCTTGAAATAGAAAATAAATCTGGTTCTGGAGAAATTAATGATTGTTTCGAAAAAGTTAATCGTGGAATTTTTGCATTCAACCAAGGTTTAGATAAAGTAATTTTTAAACCGTTGGCAACTGGATATAGAAAGCTTCCTCAACCTGTAAGATCTGGAGCAAGCAATGCTCTAGGCAATTTAGGAAATGTAGTAACAATTCCAAATAATATTTTGCAAGGTCAAATTAAAGATGCAGGAGTTAATACATTAAGGTTTGTTATTAATACGACATTAGGAATTGGTGGTTTATTTGATGTTGCATCATATTATGGTTTAGAAAAAAGAGAAAAAGAAGATTATGGTCAAACCCTAGGTACATGGGGTGTAGGTGAAGGATGTTATTTTGTATTACCAGTATTAGGCCCAACAACTGTTAGAGATTCTTTAGGCTCTGTTGCTAACATAATGGGAGGTGATGCGTGGTACAACGTTACAATAGCTAATGATACTCAATATTTTAATGAAGCAGATTATTATTTAAGTAGAGTTATGAGTGGTGTTGATTTTAGAGCCAAAAATTTAGAGTCTTTTGATAGTTTAGAAAGAACCTCATTAGATCTTTATTCCTCTGTAAGAAGTTTATACTTACAGGATAGACGAAAAAAAATACAAAATCTTGATGAAATTACTGAAACATTGAGTGATGATGATTGGGAAGAAGTTGACGCCCAGTAAAATTAAATGAATTCTCTTAGAATAGTATTTATAATCTTAATTTCTTTGGTTATATCAAAGCCCACATATGCCAAAAATCCGAGCGATTTAATTAAGGAAATTGTTGATCAAGCTTCAATTATATTATCTAGTGATGATCCAGTTGAATCTAAAATCATTAAACTAAATGATATTGCTGAAAGAAGTGTAGATATTAATGGAATAGGTATGTACACACTTGGCAAATATAGAAAGTCAATTTCAGAGGAAGATAAGTCAAAATATCAAAAATTATTTAAAAGTTATTTTCTTAAAAGTTTCTCCAGTCGTTTGGTGGATTATACTGATCCGAAAATTAATGTAATCTCAGAAAAAAAAGTAAGTGATAAATATACAATAGTAAATAGTGTACTTGAGGCAAATAAAGGAAGGCCAGAGGTAAAAATTGATTGGAGAATTTATACAAAAAATCCAGAAAAACCTTTAATTAGGGATTTAATGGTAGAAGGACTGAGTTTGGCAAGAACTCAAAAAGAAGAATTTAATTCAGTAATTCAAAATAATAATGGAGATATTAATTCTTTATTTAAGGTTTTAGAGGAATTTATAATCAAATAATTATTTTTTATTTGCAAGCTTTTGCAAAAGATATATTTCTTTATCAGTCAGTGAATTTCTCTCTTCTTTAATTAAATCTACAAGACAAAATAATGATATTAAATTTATAAAAGCAGCTATTCCACTTAAAGAAATAAAATAAATTAAGTTGGCATTTAATATTATCAATATTATAAATAAACTTGACCATCCAATAAATATACTTCTCAATATTGTACGCTGACTTTGAAGATCTTTTATTTTTATAAACTGAAAAAAAAGAATAATTAATAATAACATTATACCAGCAAGTGCTGCTCTAAGAGATACTAATACATCCATCCCATCACCATAAAGCTCTTTGTGAATTAAATAAGCAACGAAAGCTTTATAAGCGAAGAAACAAAAAAAAACAGATGCAATACCAGAGGATACAAAATAGGCATATTTAGGAAGCACTTTTATTTTTATATTCATAAGGTAATTAAAGAATAATAAATTTAATAATATTAGGAAAGTAAGTAATTTAAAACTTTGAGTTGTATTGAAATTTTTAATGGTGGGCCCGCCAGGACTCGAACCTGGGACCAATACATTATGAGTGTACTGCTCTAACCAACTGAGCTACAGGCCCTTGAATTGAAGAAACTAATTATACTATTTTTTTTAAGTTATCAATTGAAGATAAATAAGAAATGGTGGGCCGTGTTGGTTATGCTCCAACTACCCCTGCAATGTCAATGCAGTACTCTACTATTGAGCTAACGGCCCAATTAGCTTTCTAAGAAACTTTTTAATTGTTTAGATCTACTCGGGTGTTTCAACTTTCTTAGTGCTTTTGCCTCAATCTGTCTAATTCTTTCTCTTGTGACTGAAAACTGCAACCCAACCTCTTCTAAAGTGTGATCAGTATTCATTCCAACACCAAATCTCATTCTTAAAACTCTCTCTTCTCTTGGTGTTAAAGTTGATAAAATTTTTGTAGTTGCCTCACTTAAGTTCGATTTTATTGCTTGTTCTAATGGAGCTAGAGCTTTTGTATCTTCGATGAAATCTCCCAAACTACTATCCTCTTCATCCCCAACTGGTTTTTCTAATGACACTGGCTCTTTTGAAATTTTAAGGACTTTTCTCACTTTTTCTAATGGCATTCTTAGTTTTTTAGCCAACTCCTCAGGTGTTGCCTCTCTCCCAAATTCGCTTAAAATTAACCTTTGTGTCCTTACTATTTTATTAATTGTCTCGATCATATGAACTGGGATTCTAATTGTTCTCGCTTGATCTGCAATTGATCTTGTAATTGCTTGTCTTATCCACCAAGTTGCATAGGTTGAAAACTTATAACCTCTTCTATATTCAAATTTATCTACTGCTTTCATCAAACCTATGTTTCCTTCTTGAATTAAGTCTAAAAATTGCAAACCTCTATTAGTATATTTTTTAGCAATTGAGATAACTAATCTTAGATTTGCCTCAACCATCTCTTTTTTAGCAATCCTAGACTCTTTTTCTCCTTTTTGAACTCTGCTAACTAATTTTTTAAAATCAGTGACAGAAATTCCAAGTTTATTACTAATTTCGATAAGCCTTTCTCTTATATTTTTAAATTCATCTTTATTTTTTTGGAAGAACTTTTTCCATACTTCGTTTGTATCTAAGAAACTTTTTAAATTTGGATTTATTTCATTTCCTATATAAAACTTTATGAATTCATCCCTTGAAATTTTAGCATTAATTGCAAGTCTCAAAAGGTTTCCCTCAATAGAAATAATTTTTTTATTTTCTATATAATGCTTTTGTACCAATTCCTCTAATACTGATGGTGATAACTGAAGTGATTTTATATTTTCTAAAATATCCTCAACAATTTTTTTATAATTTTTTTCTTTTGAACTTGAAAAAACTTGAGAATTTAAAACACAATCAAGCTTTTCTTTTTGATACTTAATAAGCTTATTGTACTCTTTTGCAAGATTATGGACTGTTTGCAATACCTTTGGTTTAATCTCTGTTTCCATAGCAGCCAAAGTAGGATTAAATTCATCATCGTCACTTGAACTTGTGTTCTGTTCTTCACCTGCCTCATTACTACTTTCAGATTTTTTTTGTTTAGCACTTTGACCTGTATCTTCATCCTCCATGTAATTAGTATCTATATCTATAATTTCTCTAACTAAGATTTCATCATTCTGTAATTTCGTATTCCATTCAAAGAATTGCTGAGCTGTAATTGGGCTTTGGGAGAGAGCATTAAGCATTACATCTTTACCTGCCTCAATCCTTTTTGCTATTGCAATCTCACCCTCTCTGGATAAAAGTTCTACGCCTCCCATCTCTCTAAGATACATTCTTATAGGGTCGTCACTTTTTTCAATAGTTTTTCCCTCATCTTTAGAAGATGAGTCTTTCTTTTTTAAAACTTTATAATCAGATTTTTTTTCAACTAAAATGATGCTTTCATCTAAAATATGGATAAAAGCCTGTTCTAAATTTTCATTGGAAAGATTTCTTTTCCCTAAAGATTTATTTAATTCTTCGTAAGTTATGAAACCTCTATGGATTCCTCGACCCATTAGTCTAGCAAATGATTTAGTAATTATTCGTTCCACAATATAAAGTTAGGAAGATGTATATAATGTAGATTCTAGAAAAATCTATGCGATTTTTTTAAGTATTTAGTTGATTTTTTGCTGTTTTTTCAACTCTTTTAGCTCGTTGAAAGTTGTTTCACTAAGATCTTTTGAAAATTTGGATTCTAGCTCTGCAATTCTAAATTCTAACTCATAATTTTTTAGGTCTCGAACAATTTCTTTAAAAATTTCAATTATTTTTTGATCATCATCAAAATTTTTATCAAGAATATGCTTAACTGATGCATACTTATAAATTCTATTTATTATAGTTTCATCAATTTTTAAGTTTGTAATATCAGAGTTTTCAAAATTATTAGTCTGTTCGATTAATTCTTTAAATATTAGATTATTCTCATTTGTGAATATTTTTATATCATTAATTAAATAGGAATGTTCTTTAATCAAGTTTGGTTTTTTCAAAATTATATAAAGTAAAGAAAACTCTTTAAGCTCTACTGGTTTTAAAGTTTTAGTCTCATTGTAATAATTTTGTGTCGACTGGAGAGATTTTGCTTTTTTTACAAAATTTTTTTTGTACGTTTTGTTAATATTTGGTGTCAGTTGACCTATTCTATCTAAAAAAAATTCTAAAACATATTTTCTAATATATTCGTCTTTTATGGTTGACGAAATTAATCTCAGTTTTTTTTCAAAAATAGCATAAGATGAAGGGTTTCCATCTATTTGTTTAAAATAATGTTCAAAAATAAAATCATGTATCAATAAAGTATTATTTTTTGAGTAATTTATAAAATTTTCTTTACCATATTTACTAGCATAGCTGTCTGGATCTTCATTTTTAGGTAGAAAAAGAAATGATATTTTTTTCTCAGGCTGAAGTTCAACTATGGAACTTTCTGCGGCTCTTAAGGCTGCTTTATATCCACTTTCATCTCCATCAAAACAAATAATTATATGATCAAAAAATTGATTTAGAATTAAAATTTGTTTAGTAGTTAAAGCTGTTCCAAGATTTGCTACAGAATTTTCAATACCTGCTTTGCTTAAGCCGATAACATCCATATATCCCTCAACTAAATAAATGAAATCCTCTTTATTAGAAAGTTTTCTAGATTTATCTAAATTATATAAATTTGAACCTTTTTTAAAAAAAGGTGTCTCTGGTGAATTAATATATTTTGCGAGATAAGATGTAGGTTTAATAGTTCTACCACCTAATCCAATTGGATCTCCTGATATATTATTTATTGGAAAAATAATTCGATCTTTAAATCTTTCTATAAATTTTTTTTTTTTATCGTCAAAGTAAAATAATCCTGTTTCTTTTAAAATTTTTTCGTCAAATTTTTTTGAAAATTCATCAAAAGAATTTTGATTATTTGTGACAAAACCAATTTTAAATTTTTTAACTTCATCAACTGTTAGATTTCTACTTTTGATATAATTCTTTGCTGCTTCAGCACTTGGATTTTTAAAAAGTTCGTCGTGATATTTTTCAACATATCTTGAATAAATACTTTTATATTCTTTCCAATTTTTTTCTCTCTCTTCATCTTGTTTAGAAAAAGTATATGGTTGCATACCTGCTAAATTGGCAAGGGTTTTGAC
The DNA here is from genome assembly GCA_902603665.1 of uncultured Pelagibacteraceae bacterium. Classification (GTDB taxonomy): domain Bacteria; phylum Pseudomonadota; class Alphaproteobacteria; order Pelagibacterales; family Pelagibacteraceae; genus Pelagibacter. The sequence continues at coordinate 9,147 of CACKVV010000014.1, forward strand.
TGCTTCGCCAAATTTGAGATTTTGGGTTTTAATTATAAAATCAAATATATTGCCATGCTCACTTGTGCTGAAACAATGGTAAAATCCTTTTTCGTCATTAACTGTGAAAGATGGGGTTTTTTCTTTTTTGAATGGAGAAAGTCCTACATATTCTTTTCCTCTTTTTTTTAAATTAACCGACTTTGAGACTACAGTTGAAACTTTAAGTCTTGTTTTTATTTCATCTAAATATTCTTTTGGATATTTCATTTATTGGAAAGAAGATCTTTAATTAAAGCTCCAGCTTTTGAAAAATCTATGGTGTCAGAGTGATTTTGTTTTAATTCACCCATAACTTTTCCCATTTCTTTAATTGAGCTAGCTCCTGTTTTTGCAATAATTTTTTTACAAATGCTTATGGTCTCTTCTTCAGACATTTGTTTAGGTAAATATTCAGATAAAACATTAACTTCATTCTCTTCGATTTCTAAAAGATCACCCCTATTATTTTTTTTGTATACTTCTATAGATTCGGATCTTTGCTTGATCATTTTTTTTAAAAGTTTTTTAATATCTTCGTCGTCTGTTTCTTTTTTATTTGGTCCCGACCTATTATTTATATCCAAGTCTTTAATACCTGATAAAATTAACCTATAAGTTGATATTCTATTTTTATCTTTAGATTTTAGAGCATTTTTATAATCTGATTCAATTTTTTCTCGTAAGCTCATATCTGTAATTTACTCGATAGATGAATTTGTTCAAAAGATAAATTGTTTTTTTACGTAAATACATTAGAGAGGTTGAGGAAAAAGAGGTTTTATAGTATTAACCTTTAACTCAAGAGTTGTAATTGTATCTAAAACTTAAAAAAAATTTATCAATTAAATCTCAATTTCCCCCAGCTGTTTTAGTTCTTGAAAATAAGACTATTTTCAAAGGAATAGGCTTAGGATATCAGGGTGAAGTAACGGGGGAAGTATGTTTTAATACATCATTGACCGGTTACCAGGAAATTATTTCTGATCCATCTTATGCGGGTCAAATTATAAACTTTACTTTTCCACATATTGGAAATGTTGGCACTAATAATGAGGATTTAGAGTCTGAAAAAATTTGGACTAGAGGAGTTATTTTTAACTCAGAAATAAGTAGTCCATCAAATTATAGGTCTCTGCTCGATTTAAATAATTGGCTTAAAAAAAATAAAATTGTTGGAATTACTGGTTTAGATACCAGAAGTTTAACTAATTATATTAGAGATAAAGGCGCTCCCAAAGGAACAATTTCAAATAATAAATCAGGTAAGTTTAATATAAACAAATTAATAAGAACCTCTATAAAGTGGCCTGGTTTGAATGGAATGGATCTTGCTGAAGTTGTTACAACTCAAAAATCTTATATTTGGAAAGGTTTAAAAACATGGAATAAAAAAAAAGGGTATTTAAAAAATAAAAAAAAACTTTTCAAAATAATTGCAATTGATTATGGAATAAAAAAAAATATTTTAAGATATTTTTCTAATTATAATTGTGAGGTAAAGGTAGTTAATTGTAAAACAGGAGCAAACGAAATATTAAAATTAAAACCTCATGGTATTTTTCTATCAAATGGTCCTGGAGATCCTGCGGCAACAGGAAAATATGCAATTCCTGTTATTAAAAAATTAATTCAATCAAATATTCCAATATTTGGAATTTGTTTAGGTCATCAAATACTAGCATTATCTTTAGATGGTAAGACAAAAAAAATGAAACTGGGTCATAGAGGAGCAAATCATCCTGTAAAAAATCAAATTTCACAAAAAGTGGAGATAACAAGTCAAAATCATGGCTTTGAAGTTGTTAGGGAAAGCTTAAATAAAAATGTAATTGTTACTCACACGTCATTATTTGACAATAGTATAGAGGGTATAAAATTAAAAAATAAACCAGTTTTTTCTGTTCAATTCCATCCAGAATCTAATCCTGGTCCGCAAGATAGTCATTATCTTTTTAGTGATTTTATTAAAGAAGTAAAAAAATATGCCAAAAAGAAAAGACATTAAAAAAATTTTAGTTATAGGAGCTGGTCCAATTATAATTGGTCAAGCGTGCGAATTTGATTATTCAGGCACGCAAGCATGTAAAGCTCTTAAAGATGAAGGTTTTAATGTAATCTTAATTAATTCTAATCCAGCTACAATAATGACTGATCCTGGAGTGGCTGACAAAACTTATATTGAGCCAATTTCTATAGAAATACTTGAAGAAGTTATTAAGAAAGAAAAGCCTCAAGCAATATTACCAACTATGGGTGGTCAGACTGCCCTTAACCTTGCGATTAAAGCAGAAAAGAGCGGTCTATTAAAAAAATATAAAATTGAACTTATAGGCGCAAACTCAAAGGCAATTGAAAATGCAGAGGATAGAAAGAAGTTCAGAAAGAATATGTCTGACATAGGTATCGATTTACCTAAATCCGAAATTTTAAATAACTTTAGTAATGCTAAAAAGTGTTTATCTAAAATTGGTCTTCCAGCAATAATAAGACCATCATTCACGCTAGGAGGTTTAGGTGGGGGTATAGCAAGAACTAAAAAAGATTTTTACAAAATTGTAAAAGAAGGAATGCACGAATCTCCACAGAGCCAAGTTCTAGTTGAAGAATGTTTAGATGGTTGGAAAGAATTTGAAATGGAGGTGGTTAGAGATAAAAATGACAACTGCATAATAATTTGCTCTATTGAAAATGTTGATCCTATGGGAATTCATACGGGTGACTCTGTTACAATCGCACCGGCATTAACACTTACTGACAAAGAATATCAAGTAATGAGAAATGCTTCTATAGCATGTTTAAGAAAAATTGGTGTTGAAACTGGAGGATCGAACGTTCAGTTTGCGATCAATCCTAAAGATGGAAGAATGGTTATCATTGAAATGAATCCAAGAGTTTCAAGATCATCTGCTCTTGCCTCAAAAGCAACTGGTTTTCCAATTGCAAAGGTAGCTGCAAAATTGGCAGTTGGATATACTTTAGATGAACTTCAAAACGAAATAACAAAAGTAACACCAGCATCTTTTGAACCAACAATTGATTATGTGGTAACAAAAATACCAAGATTTACGTTTGAAAAATTTGCAGACACCAAAGCTCTATTGGGCACCTCTATGAGATCGGTTGGTGAAGCAATGGCGATTGGAAGAAATTTTAAAGAATCCTTTCAAAAAGCATTGGTTTCTCTTGAAACGGGCTTATCTGGTCTAGATAATATATTTGGGTATTCAAAAAGTGAGATTTTAAAACAATTAAAAATTAATATTCCAAACAAATTACTTTTAATAGCAGACGCATTTAGAAAAAAAATACCTTTAGATAAAATTTACAAACTATCAAAAGTAGATCCTTGGTTCCTTAATCAAATTAAAGAAATTATAGATGAAGAAAATAATATAATAAAAAAGGGTATTCCAAAATCTTACGATGAGTTTAATAGAATAAAATCAATTGGTTTTTCTGACAAAAAATTATCTAACCTTACAAAAATAAAAGAAAATATAATTAGATCTAAAAGGACAGCTTTGAAGGTTTTTCCGGTTTATAAAAAAGTAGATACTTGTGCGGCTGAATTTAAATCTTTTACTCCATATATGTATTCTACATATCAAAGGAATTTTTCGATTAAAACAGAATGTGAATCTGATCCATCAAGTAAAAAGAAAATTATAATTTTAGGTGGTGGTCCTAATAGAATAGGACAAGGAATTGAATTTGACTATTGCTGCTGTCAGGCAAGTTTTTCTCTTAAAGAAGCAGGATTTGAAACAATAATGGTAAATTGCAATCCAGAGACAGTATCTACAGATTATGATACGAGTGATAGATTATATTTTGAACCATTAGTTGAGGAGTATGTGCAAAATATAATTTTAAAAGAGAAATCAAAAGGTTCTTTGCTAGGAGTGATTGCACAATTTGGTGGGCAAACTCCAATTAAACTTTCTAAATTTTTGCACGATAACAAATTACCTATTTTAGGAACACAATATTCCTCGATTGATCTTGCAGAAGATAGAGACAGATTTAGAGATTTGCTAATAAAACTAAAACTAAAACAAGCTGAAAGTGGAATTGCATACAACTTTAATCAAGCAATTAAGTTGTCAGAAAAAATTGGACTGCCAGTGGTGGTAAGGCCTTCCTATGTGTTAGGAGGTAGAGCTATGGAAATTGTTCATGATAAGAGCCAGTTAACAAAGTTTATAATTGAGGCATTTAAAGCTTCAGATCAAAATCCAATATTAATTGATAAATTTATCGATAATGCGATGGAAGTTGACGTGGATGCAATTTCAGACGGCAAAGACGTTTATGTAGCTGGTATTATGCAACATATTGAGGAAGCAGGTATCCATTCGGGGGACTCTGCGTGTTGTCTGCCGCCAGTTTCAATTAAAGAAAATATTTTAAAAGAAATTAAAATTCAAACTAGAAAGTTAGCATTGGCCTTGAAAGTAAAAGGTTTGTTAAATATTCAATTCGCAATCAAAAAGGATGAGATTTTTGTAATTGAGGTAAATCCTAGAGCCAGCAGAACGGTACCTTTTGTGTCAAAAGCAAACGGAATTCCTTTAGCAAAAATTGCTTCAAGAGTTATGGCTGGTGAGAAACTTTCTAGATACAAATTAAAATATAAAACAAATAAAAGATTTGCAGTTAAAGAGGCGGTTTTTCCATTCAATAAATTTCCGGATAGTGATCTTTTACTTGGACCTGAAATGAAATCGACTGGTGAAGTAATGGGGTTTGATGATGATTTTGGTATTGCAATTGCAAAAAGTCAAATTGCAGCATCTAACTCTTTGCCAATCAAAGGTTTGGCTTTTTTATCAGTAAAAGATTCGCATAAACAGGAGGTGGTTGGTTTAGCTCAAAGATTAACAAAACTTGGATTTACGCTTTCTGCAACAAAGGGAACAGCAAAAGTTTTGAAGCAAAATGGAGTGAAGTGTAAAAAAATAAACAAGGTTAGCAGTGGCAAACCTCATATAGTTGATATTTTAAATTCAAATAAAATATCGTTAGTCATTAATACTGGTGGTGGGAATAGTGAACATAGAATTAATGATGCAAGAGCATTAAGAAGAGGGACTTTGGCAAACAAAATTCCTTACTGTACTAATATGTCAACAGCATATGCTTTTATTGAGGCGATTAGGTCACTTAAAACAAAGAAATTAACTGTTAAATCTCTTCAAGATGCCAAAAAATAAAAAAAAAATTAAAGATGAACAATTAAGTGTGCCAAAAATGTTTGCAAAAAAATATATATATTATTATTACGCTTTTTTTTGGTTTTTATTAATAATGGTACTTTTATTAAAGTGAATAAAAGAATAATTTTTTTTGGAGCAATTATATTACTGATAGAGCTATCAGGTCACGGTATTTTCGCTTCGTTATATAGATTATTAATGTCAGCAAACTAAAAGACTTTCCAATCTGTCTCGAAACTTACATAATTAACTTGTAAACACCTTCTCTCTTTCACTATCTCTTTCTTTTCCATTCCATGCCAAGTATTTGGTCCACTTGAAAAAAAATATCCGTAATTATCTTTGTATGGAAGTGTTTTTATTTTGTTTAATTTTTCATCATAAAAATCTGTGCCCAGATCTTCACTTTCATTAAATTTGTTCACAAACAATAAACATGACATTTGTTTTTCTTTAATATCGCAATGAGGCTTGAGCCAAAAACCTTTTCTATCACAAATCACTTCTACTCTAACGAAAGAATTAGATAAATCTTTGTTTATCAAATCTGAAATAATTTTATGTGTACCTTTTGATCTTAGCTCTTCTATCAACTTTGTTAAAAATGGAAATTGTTGTGAATTTTCTTTTGTTACAAAACATCTGAATTTGAGTGCCTTTCCTCCAGTTGAAATTCCCTCTCTAAATATTCCTTCACCACCATCGATGGCTCTTGTACCGTCATAATTTAAACTGTGTTTAGTGGGGTCATCTATATCAGCTGTAATTATCTCATTAATTTGTTCGTCTGTTAAAGGTTGATCTAATTCCCAATGTTGAAAAGGATCATCAAATTTTTTTGAATTATTTATTACAGAATTTAAAAATGACATTAAATATTTAATCTCTCTTTGATTATTTTAGCAACTCTATTTGTTTCATCTAATATTTCATAACTCCAATTTTCATGATTATCATCTAAATTTTTAATAATGTTCAAATCTTTAAATAATTTTCTAAATTTTTGAAATCTTTTATCTTTTCTTTTTGGTAAAATATTGGCCACATATATTGGCTTGCCAGTGAGAGCTGCCTCGGAAATCATTGAGCTAGAATCACATGTCACAACAATAAATTCAGATGATGCTAAAGCTGACAAATATGCTTTTTTATCTATTTGCTCTATTACAGTATGATTTTCACCAAAAAAATCTTTAGCAAACTGTATTGTGTTTTTTGGAGTTCTCATGGAGGGTATTACCACTAATTGAAAGTCCTCTTTTTGAATCAAATTCCTCAACTTATTAAATATTTTTTCAATATTTTCTTTCGAATATTCATAATATTTTGTAGGACCACCTAGAATTAATGAAAAGATTTTTCTTTTATCTGTTTTGGTTAATGATTTAAGATATTCAGAATTAGATACAATTTCGGATTTATTTAAATAGTGTATTGCTCCTTTTGTGGAGATGACGTTTGAACCACTAATTTCATCATGCTCAGGTGCAATAATAAAATCAAATAATTTAAAGTTTATTTTAGGGTCCTGGACGTGAATATTATAAATTTGTTTTCTTGAGTTTTGCTTCAAATAAATTGATGGAATTACACTTTTTCTTCCACACGAGATAATTAAATCAAAGTCAGGTACTTCAAATTCTTTAAAAGAAATATTTGACCTTGGAGTTAAACTTGGTGGAATAAATTTCCAAAAACTTTTAAGTTCAACTGTTCGGTGAGTAAAATTAATATTTAGGGCTTTAGCTAAACCTTCAACTTGGCTTATCATTCCATGCATACCTTCTGTTAACAATAAACCTTTTAATTTCGACATTTATTATTATATAGCTTCCATATGAGTGAAAATCCAACTAAACACACAAAAGTGTTAATAATTGGATCTGGCCCTGCCGGATACACTGCAGCAGTTTATGCTGCAAGAGCAATGCTTAACCCAATATTAGTTCATGGAATTCAGCCAGGTGGACAATTAACAACTACAACTGATGTTGAAAATTACCCAGGTTTTAAAGATGTAATTCAAGGCCCCTGGTTGATGGACCAAATGCGTGGACAAGCTGAAGCTGTTGGAACAGAAATGATACAAGACCATATAAAATCTGTTGATCTCAAAAAAACACCTTTTGCAGCAGTTGGTGATAGCGGACAAACTTATACTGCTGACTCTATAATTATATCAACAGGGGCTCAAGCGAGATGGTTAAAATTAGACTCAGAGCAAAATTTTAGAGGATTTGGTGTTTCAGCATGCGCGACGTGTGATGGATTTTTTTTTAAAGATAAAACAGTAGCAGTTGTTGGTGGAGGTAATGCGGCTGTTGAGGAAGCAATGTTCTTAACAAAATTTGCTTCTAAAGTTCAATTAATTCACAGACGAGACTCATTAAGAGCAGAAAAAATGCTTCAGAAAAAATTAATGGAAAACAAAAAAATTGAAATTATTTGGGATTCTGTTGTTGAAGAAGTTATAGGTGAAAAAGAACCAAAAAATGTAACTGGCCTTAAAATAAAAAATGTAAAATCGAATGAAGTTAAAGAATTAAAAATTGATGGGCTATTTATTGCAATTGGTCACGATCCTGCGACTGAGTTATTTAAAAATCAATTAGAAATGGACAATGAAGGTTATTTAATAACTAAAGCAGACTCAACTTCAACAAATGTTCCGGGTGTTTATGCGGCTGGAGATGTAAAGGATAAAACATTTAGACAGGCAGTTACTGCTGCAGGAATGGGATGTATGGCAGCCTTAGAGGCTGAGAAATTTTTATCTCATTAAAAATTACAAATTTTCTGATATAAATGTAAGTAGCATAAATGATTAATAAAGTATTATTAACTGGTATCAGTGGATGGATTGCAAAACACACTGCTATAGAATTATTGAATGCAGGATACGAAGTTTTAGGAACCATAAGAAATAACAATTTAGTTGATCAAACTAAACAAACTATAAGCAAATATGCATCAACTGAGAAATTATCATTTGTTGAATTAGACCTTTTAAAAGATGATGGGTGGAATGAAGCATCTAAAGGTTGTCGTTATATTTTTCATGTTGCCTCTCCTTTTCCAATGAAGGTGTCAAGTAATAGAGAAAGCTTGTTACCTGTTGCTGTAGATGGAACTTTGAGGGTCTTAAATGCAGGGTTAAATGCTGGTGTAGAACAAATAATTAAAACCTCCTCGATCGTTGCAATGTTTAGAAAACCCAATAGAACCAACCCTTACACATTTGGAGAAAATGATTGGTCCGATGAAAATTGGATTGAAGGTGTAAGTGACTATTTTTTATCAAAAACAAAAGCTGAAAAAGCAGCTTGGAGATTGATGGAGAGCAAAGGGTTAAAAAATAAATTAACTACAATTAATCCTGGAGGAGTTTTTGGTGATGCATTAGATAAAAAAGGTGGTACCTCAATTGAATACATAAGACAATTTATGAAAGGCAAATTTCCAGGAGCACCAAAATTTGCAGTATTGATTTCTGATGTTAAAGATATAGCAAAAGCTCATGTCGCGTGTATAGGAAATAACAAAGTTGGGGGAAGAAGATTAATTGTTGGAAAAGAGGTTAAGAAGTTAGTTGAATTATCTCAATTAATTGCTGAGGCAATGCCTGAGTACAAAAAAAAACTTCCCAAAAAAGAATTACCAAATTTAATGGTTAAATTAATTAGCTACATAGATTCTAGTGCTAAAACAATGATACCCGATCTTGGAATAATGATGCAGACAGATACATCTTATGCAGAAGAAATATTAGGCTTTAAATTCAAACCAGCCAAAGGGTGCATATCTGAAAATGCTAAATCAGTTGTAAGGTTAGGATTAGTATAATTTAAACTAGACTGTCACAAAATTCTTTTAGCCTTTTCATTGCTTTTTCTAAATTGCTCATTGATGTAGCATAAGAAATCCTAAAAAAACCATCTAGACCAAATGCTGACCCTTGAACAACAGCTAAATTATTATTTTCCAACAAAGACTGGACAAAATCAGTATCGTTTTCTAATTTTTTTCCTGATTTATCTTTTTTTCCCAAAAGTGCCTTGCAATTTGGGAAAACATAAAATGCTCCATCAGGTTTAATACAACTAATTCCATTAATTTCATTTAATGAATTCACTACAAAATCTCTTCTTTCTTGAAAAGCTTTAGATCTAACTGATATGAAATCTTGATTGCCATTCAAAGCTTCTACGGCTGCTGCTTGACTTATTGAAGATGGATTTGTTGTAGATTGTGATTGAATTTTTGCAATAGCTTTTATTAATTCTTTTGAACCTCCAGCATATCCAATTCTCCAACCTGTCATCGCATAAGATTTACTAACGCCATTCATGGTAACAACTTTATTTTTTAATTCGGGTATCTGTGCCATTGTAAAAAATTTGAAATCTTCATAAACTACATGTTCATAAATATCATCACTCAAAATATTTACGTGAGGATTTCTTTTTAAAACCATTGCTAAATTTTTTATCTCTTGTTCAGAGTAACAAGCACCTGTTGGATTTGAAGGTGAATTTAAAATTAACCACTTAGTGTTATTGGTTATTACGCTTTCCAAATCTTTAGCTGTAAGTTTAAATCCTTGATCCTCTGAGCATTCAATTACAACAGGATTTGCTCCAGCTAATAATACTATATCAGGATAGGACACCCAATAGGGCGCTGGAATTATAACCTCATCATCTTTATTTAATGTTGCCATCATTAAATTATAAATTACATGCTTGCCACCAGCGCCTACTGTAATTTCATCAGTATTATAGTTTATATTATTTTCTCTCTTAAACTTTTCTGAAATAGCTTTTTTTAATGCTAGTGTTCCATCAACAGCAGTATATTTTGTGTCACCATCTTTTATTGCTTTAATAGCAGCATCCTTTACGTTGTCTGGAGTATCAAAATCGGGTTCTCCCGCTCCAAGAGCAATTACATCTTTCCCAGCTGCTTTCAATTCTCTAGCTTTTTGAGTTACTGCAAGTGTGGGTGATGGTTTAATTCTTTTTAGACTGTCTGATATAATGCTCATTGAAATATTATATTATTTTATTACGCTGTTTAATATATGCAAAATACATATCAAGATTTAATTACAGACATCCAGAGCAAAAATCCTGAAATAAGTGGAAAACTTGAAGGTGGAAAAAAATTCAAAATTAAGTCTAAATTTAAACCCGCAGGAGATCAACCTGAGGCGATTAAAAAATTAGTAAAAGGTGCAAAAAAAAATGAATTTAACCAAGTATTGCTTGGTGTTACTGGCTCAGGAAAAACTTTTACTATGGCAAAAGTTATCGAGGAAACCAATAGGCCTGCATTAATCCTCGCTCCAAACAAAACATTAGCAGCTCAACTTTATGGAGAAATGAAAACTTTTTTTCCTGATAATGCAGTTGAATATTTTGTTTCATATTATGATTACTACACACCAGAGGCTTATGTTCCAAGATCAGACACGTACATTGAAAAAGAAGCATCTATTAATGAACAAATAGATAGAATGAGGCACTCTGCAACTAGATCATTGTTGGAAAGAGATGATGTTCTAATTGTTGCCAGTGTTTCATGTATTTATGGGCTTGGTTCTGTTGAGGCATATAGCAAGATGACTTTAACACTTCAAAAAAATTATGAATACAATAGAGAGCAAATAATAAAATCTCTGGTTGCTCTACAATATAAAAGGAATGATCAGAATTTCTTTAGAGGAACATTTAGAGCTAGAGGAGAAAATTTAGAGATTTTTCCCTCACATTTAGAAGATAGAGCTTGGAGATTAAGTTTATTTGGAGATAAACTAGAGCAAATAGAAGAATTTGATCCTTTAACTGGTGATACCGTAAGAGAACTAAATCTAGTAAAAGTTTATGCAAATAGTCATTACATAACTCCCAAACCAACAATAGAACAAGCAGTTATAAATATCAGAAAAGAATTAGAAATTACTTTAAAAAAACACAAATCAGAAAATAAATTGCTAGAGGCACAAAGGTTGGAGGAAAGAACAAAATTTGATCTAGAAATGATTGAGGCTACCGGATCTTGCGCAGGAATTGAAAATTACTCAAGATTTTTATCTGGAAGAAGGCCTGGTGAGCCCCCACCTACACTTTTTGAGTATTTTCCAGATAACACTTTAGTTTTTGTTGACGAGTCTCATGTAACTGTTCCTCAACTAAATGGGATGTTTAAGGGGGATAGATCAAGAAAAAGTACTTTGGCTGAATATGGTTTTAGACTTCCATCATGCATGGATAATAGACCACTTAAATTTGAAGAATGGGATTTAATGAGAACCCAAACAGTATTTGTATCTGCAACTCCAGGACCATGGGAACTAGAGCAAACAAAAGGTCAATTTATAGATCAAGTGATAAGACCCACGGGATTAATAGATCCTGAAGTAGAAATAAGGCCTGCTAAAAATCAAGTCGATGACTTAATGCATGAATGCAAAAAAGTTATTGAAAATAATTTTAGAGTTTTGGTAACAACACTTACAAAAAAAATGGCAGAGGATCTAACAGAATATTTGCACGAAAATGGAGTAAAAGTGAGATATCTGCATTCCGATATAGACACACTGGAAAGAATAGAAATTATGCGAGATCTTAGAATGGGTGTATTTGATGTTTTGGTCGGTATAAATTTATTGAGAGAAGGTTTAGATATTCCTGAATGTGCATTAGTAGGTATTTTAGATGCTGATAAAGAAGGTTTTTTAAGATCAGAGACCTCTCTAATTCAAACTATAGGAAGAGCCGCAAGGAATGTTGAAGGTAAAGTAATTTTATATGCAGACAAGGAAACAAAAAGTATTAAAAAAGCTATCAAAGAAACAGAAAGAAGAAGACAGATTCAAGTAGATTACAATAAGAAAAATAAAATTGATGCAAAATCGGTTAAAAAAGAAATCAGTGATATTTTAGAAAGTGTCTATGAAAAAGATTATGTAAAAATAAGTGAAGGGTCAAATATTGGGGGAAACCTTAAAAAACATCTTAAAGCTTTAGATAAAAAAATGAAAGAGGCAGCTTCAAATTTGGAATTTGAAGAAGCTGCTAAAATTAGAGATGAAATAAGGAAACTCGAAAGTACTGAGCTTGAAATAACTTTAAATCCTAAAATCAGACAGTACGATGTTAAAAATAAGCTTTATCCAAAAGGTAGATCCACTATGGGAATGCCAGGAACAAAAGTTACTAAAAAAAGAGATAAAAAATGGAAGCACGGAAAATCATAATAACCGGTGGAGCAACGAGAATTGGAGCAGCAATTGCAAAAAAATTATCTGGTAATGGGGTAGAAATTTTAATTCATTATAACAAATCAAAATCAAAGGCGGAAAGTCTAAAAAAAGAATTACAAAAAAAAGGTTCAAAAGTTTTTTTGGTAAGAGGTGATCTAGGTAAAGAAAATGACGTGAATAAAATAATAAAATTTGCTAAATCTAAATTAAAATTCTTTGATTGCTTGATTAACAATGCTTCACTATTCGAAAATGATAAAATTGAGAATTTTACTACTGATAGTTGGGGAAAACATCTAAGAACAAATTTAAGAACTCCCGCACTTTTATCAAAAGCGTTTGCAAGAAATATTAAAGGTAAAAATAACAACATAATTAATATTATTGATCAAAGAGTTTTTAAACTAACTCCATATTTTTTCTCCTATACTATAAGTAAGACGGGACTTTATACACTTACTAAAACAAGTGCTATGAGCCTTGCACCAAATATTAGGGTAAATGGTATCGCACCTGGCCCAACTTTAAAAAATAAAAGACAATCTCAAAAACATTTTAAAAAGCAATACATGGCAACACCCCTTAAAAGAAAAGTAGATGTAGATCAAATATGTAGTGCTGTTGACTTTTTTATAAAAAATAGATCTATTACAGGACAAGTTATTTCTATTGATAGTGGTCAAAGTTTAAACTGGCAAACACCAGATATAATGGGAGGAAAAGAATGAAAAAATATTTAGGTATAGTTTTAGTTAGTTTGTTATTATGCACTAATCTTTATGCATCAAAGGAAAGTATAAAAAAAGATGGTTTTATAATACCGACAAATAAATGGAAAGATAAAATTAAAATTGAAGAAAAATTTGAAGTAAAGAGTCCTAAAGATAAAATAATAATAATTTACAATCATGGTTCCAGTGTAAATGATGTTAAATCAAAAGATTGTTTTTGGATTCGAGAGCTTAGGAATTGGACTCAATTAGCAGGACAAAAAATTAATGATAAAGAAATTATGATTTATATTCATTGTCAGGGCCAACTTGAGGGTGATTTGGGTGCTGAATTAGGAAAAAGAGGAATGTGGATGAAAAAATGGGAAGGACCTTATCCGGGAACCTCAAAAATGGATCGAAGAGTTGAAGGCAACTTGGAAGTTGTTAAAAAATTTGTAAACTTGGGTGTACCAAAAAAACAAATTTTTATATCTGGTCACTCTTGTGGTGGATGGGCAACATTAAGATTTACAGCAAAATATATGAACGAAGTGGGTGGAGGCATATCACTACTGCCTGCATGTTTTTGGAATTTATCAAAAAGATATAAAGTAAAAAAAGTTGGCTATGAAAAAGCTATGGAAAAATTTCATAAAAAGCATCCTGGTATGGCTCAATGGAGGCAAGATCAGATTGATATAATTAAAAAGGGAAATGCGCCAATTTTAATTTTCACTCATCCAATGGATCATTATGAGGGATTAACATCTGATTGGATGGATAATGTTCCTAACTTTCAAAGAATTGTAATTTCTGAAAATAAAAAAATAAACGGGGAAAAATGTAATGTAGCTGGATCAGATTGGCAAGCACCATTAGATGAAGGTCATATTATCAATAAAGCAGATTGCTT
>CACKVV010000015.1 GCA_902603665.1 uncultured Pelagibacteraceae bacterium
CAGCAAAAATATTCTCAATCTATAAAAAGCAACGATGAATTCTGGAGAAAAGAAGGAAAAAGAATTACGTGGATTAAACCTTATAAAAAAATCAAAGATGTGAAATACAGCACCAAAGAAGTTAGAATTAAATGGTTTCAAGATGGAACTCTAAATGCATCTGCAAACTGTATTGATAGACATTTAAAAGATAAAAAAGATAAAACTGCAATAATTTGGGTTGGAGATGATCCAAAAGATAGCCAAAAAATAACCTACAAACAACTCCATCAAAAAGTATCTAGAGCAGCAAATGGTTTAAAAAAATTAGGAATTAAAAGAGGAGATAGAGTTACTATTTACTTAACAATGATCCCCGAGCTTGCAATTTTAATGCTTGCTTGTGTGAGAATTGGAGCAGTTCATTCAATTATTTTTGGTGGATTTTCTGCTGAGTCTATCTCTGGAAGAGTTAACGATTGCGAGTCTGAGTACATTATTACTGCAGATGAAGGGGTGAGAGGTGGAAAAACAATTCCACTTAAATATACAACTGATGAAGCGCTTTTAAATTGTCCAAATGTAAAAAAATGTATTGTGGTCAAACGTACGGGTAATTATATCAACTGGGATAATGGAAGAGATGTTTGGTACCATGATTTAATTAAAGATGTTTCAAATCAATGTGAACCAGAGGAAATGAATGCGGAAGATCCTTTATTTATTTTATACACTTCAGGTTCAACAGGTAAACCGAAGGGTGTGCTACACACAACTGGTGGATACATGGTCTATGCATCAATGACACATCAATATATTTTTAATTATAAACCAAAAGATATTTACTGGTGCACGGCTGATATTGGTTGGGTAACAGGTCATAGCTATATAATTTATGGGCCACTTTCCAATGGAGCAACTACAATTATGTTTGAAGGAATTCCAAATTACCCTGACAGTTCGAGGTGGTGGCAAATAGTTGATAAATATAAAGTTAATACATTCTACACTGCTCCAACTGCAATCAGAGCTCTCATGCGAGAGGGAGACAAGCCGGTTAAAAAAACATCACGTAAAACACTAAAACTTTTAGGTACAGTTGGAGAACCAATCAATCCTGAGGCATGGATGTGGTATTATAAAACTGTTGGAAATTCTAAATGCCCAATTGTTGATACATGGTGGCAAACTGAAACAGGTGGAATTATGATTGCTCCTCAAACTGGTGCTATTCCACTTAAGCCGGGTTCAGCAACTAAACCATTTTATGGAATTAAACCTGTTCTTGTTGATAAAAATGGAAATGAAATTAAAGGCGCTGGAGAGGGAAGACTTTGTATTGCTCAATCATGGCCTGGTCAAATGAGAACGGTATACGGAGATCATCAAAGATTTATTGATACTTATTTTTCTCAGTTCAATGGAAAATATTTTACAGGAGATGGATGTAGAAGAGATAAAGATGGTTATTATTGGATAACAGGTAGAGTAGATGATGTAATTATAGTGTCAGGACATAACTTGGGAACTGCAGAAATTGAAAGTGCATTTGTCGCCCATCCAAAAGTAGCAGAGGCGGCAGTAGTTGGGTATCCACATGATATTAAAGGGAATGGTCTTTACTGTTATGTAACTCTAAATGCCGGTGAAACAGAAACAGGAGAACTTGAAAGAGATTTAAAACTTTGGGTAAGAAAACAAATTGGACCTTTGGCAACTCCAGACCTTATTCATTTTACTCCAGGTCTTCCTAAAACAAGATCTGGTAAAATAATGAGAAGAATTTTAAGAAAAATTGCTGCTAATGAACACGAACAATTGGGTGATACTACCACTTTGGCAGATCCTAGTGTTGTAAACAGTTTAGTTGAGAATAGAAAAAATATTTAAAATTGAATTAAACTTACAAATTCTTTTTTTATAATATCCCATTTTAAAATCATTGAATTAAGCACAATTTGTCGATCTAAAGTTTTTAACTCTTCTGCTATTGGAGCCCATTTATATAATGATAAAGCGCTAGGGTTGAATGGCAAATCCTGATAATATTCATTCCAATTTATTTTTTCTAACCTCTCATCAAAACTTTTTCTAGCGGTTTCAATAATATCCAATGGCATCTTATTTGAAATTTCATCATCTAAAATCTTGTTGAATATTTCTTTTGCTTTACTTATTTCTCGAAAATTAAAATTTACATTTAAATATGAGAATGTAAAAAAAGTTAAATCCTGCAAAGATACAGAATATATATTCCATTTTGCAAGGTTTACTGATCCCATAAAAACATCATTTTCAAAATGAAGTACATATCTTGTTCCCATTCTAGTTTTTAAATAGTTATACAGAGTTACTTGTGTTACCCATGCAGATTTTGTTTGAATAAACTCCTCTAAATGATCCAAATTTTTGATTTTTTTCTTAGGAATAAACGCTTTAAACATAGCGAATAAATATATTTTGAAATCTCTTAGCGTGAGATCTTTCCAGGTTAATTTGTATTTTCCCATAATTTATGCGAGATAAGGCAGTTATACCCTAAAAAGTAAGTAAATAAGTACTTTATATGTACAATTTTTAGTCTTTTCAAAGCTGTCATAATGGTTATGGTTTTATTAAGTTATAACTTAATAGAGAGGTAAAAATGTCAAATCAAACAAAACATTGGGAAAAATCCCGTGGCTTGTTACTTATAACACTTGCCATCTGGTTTGTTTTCTCAATCGGCATCTTTCTCTTTGGAGCTGAAATGAACGAGGTCACTGGACCTTTTGGATATCCATGGACATATTGGTTTACATGTCAAGGATCTCTTGGAATCTTTGTAATTTTAATTTTTTGGTTTGCAAACAGGCAAGAAAAAATTGATGAAGAGTTCGGCTTTAACGAAAGAGAGGACGAATAATGAAAGGTAGTTTTATAGATAATTTGCCAAGAGTTTATGGAATCTATACTGGAGGATTTATAGGTTTCATAGTCATCATGGCAATTGCTGAACAGATGGGTATGTCTGCTAAAGCGATAGGAATCGCTTTTGTTGCATTTACAGTATTCATCTATGCATTAATTGGTTATCTATCACGAACAGCCCAAGCAGATGCTTATTACGTAGCTGGAAGGCAAGTACCAACGGTATTCAATGGAATGGCCACAGCAGCAGACTGGATGTCTGGTGCTTCATTCGTTGCAATGGCAGGTGGTATTTACTTTAAAGGTTATGGTTATATGGCTCTACTTGTAGGTTGGACTGGTGGTTACGTGCTTGTTGCATCCTTATTAGCACCATACCTAAGAAAATTTGGCTGTTACACAGTCCCAGATTTTATAGGTACAAGATACGGTGGTAATTTGGCTAGGTTCTGTGCAGTAGTTGTTTTAACTGTTGCATCGTTCACTTATGTAACAGCTCAAATTAACGCTACAGGTACTATTGCATCTGTTGCACTTGATATTCCATTTCAGTACGCTGTTTATATTGGATTAATAAGTATCTTATTATGTTCAATGTTGGGTGGTATGAGAGGAGTAACTTGGACACAAGTTGCACAATATATCGTACTAATTATAGCTTACCTGCTTCCAGTATTCTGGATCAGTAACAAAATGGGTGCAGGGTTTTTCCCTCACTTTATGTTAGCTGATGAGGTTGCTAGAATTGGTGAACTTGAACAGCAATTTGGTTTCGTTGCAAATTCCAAGGAAAATCTTGCTTTGGTACCAAAAGGCTTAGCAGGAATAACTAAAGCTCACTCTGCAGTTAACGCTACACCTTGGGCATTTATTTCATTAGCATTAGCGATGATGATGGGAACAGCTTCATTACCACACGTTATGATGAGATACTTCACTACTCCAAGTGTAAAAGCAGCTAGAAAATCAGTAGGTTGGTCATTATTCTTTATCTTCTTACTTTATTCTTCTGCACCAATGTTAGCTACACTGTCTAAGTTGTCATTGATTGATCCGACTTTATCGACTGGTATAATCGGTAAATCAATAGCAGAAGTTCAAGCTATAGATTGGTATCAAAACTGGAACGCAGCAAACTTAATGTTTGTCAGCGACTTTAACGGAAATGGAACTCTTGAGTTAAATGAGTTTTTCATGGGTGGTAAAGCCGTTGTGTTAGCAACACCAGAGATAGCTGGATTACCATATGTAATTTCAGGTCTGGTTGCTGCTGGAGGTATGGCTGCTGCCATGTCAACAGCTGATGGTTTAATTCTAGCGATTGCAAACGCTATATCACATGATGTTTACTACAAAATCATTGATCCAAAAGCGGAAACTGCAAAAAGACTTGTTGTTGCAAGGGTATTACTTGTAGTAATTGGTTTTGCTGGGGCAACTATCGCAGCGATGGAGATACAAGGTATCTTAGGTTCAGTTATTTGGGCATTTGACTTTGCGATGTCTGGATTGTTCTTCCCACTTGTACTAGGTGTATGGTGGAAGAGAGCTAACAGACAAGGTGCAATTGCTGGAATGGTCTTAGGTTTAGTTTCAGGTGCTTGGTACTTAGTTTGGGTACGAAGTGGTGGAAGTGGTTTCCTAGGTATTACACAATTGACATTTGGTATCTTTGGATCAGCTGTAAGTTTAGTTTCTATGGTTGTTGTAAGTTTAATGACACAAGAGCCAGATAAAGCTACTCAAAAAATGGTTGATAACGTACGTGTACCGAGTGGTAAAACAATTCTTGGTAAACAACACTAAATAAACTTTTTTAAGGGGCGATTAATTTCGCCCCTTTAATTTCAACTATTTTTCCAATATAAATTTTAAATGTCAGCAAACTTTCATCCTTTAATCTATTTTATAGATTATTTGCTTGGAATAATTATGTGGACCTTGATTGGAAGAGTTGCAATGAATATTTTTCAACGTGAAGACTCTGAGTTTTTTTTCATGAAAGTTTTTGTTAAATATACAAATCCTTTAATTAATGTATTTAAACCAATAACACCTTCTTTTATTATTGGGCCTCTTGTGCCATTATATGTCGCTTGGTTTTTTTATATGATTAGATTTTATTTAATGCCTTGGATATTGGGTTATTCTGTAATGGGAATGTTGTCTTTTCCTCTTGAGAGTGAAATTTCAAGACAAATCTATCAATTTTTTAATTCAATTAAATTTTAAAAATTGGTACTAGTAAACCTAGCACTAATGAAAAAAATTCAAATTTCACCATCCATTTTATCAGCAGATTTTAGTCAACTGGCTAATGAAATAAAACGGCTTGAAGAAGGTGGAGCAGACATGATCCACGTTGATGTGATGGATGGACATTTTGTTCCTAATCTCACAATTGGTCCACCAGTCATTAAAGCGCTTAGAAAACATTGTTCATTGAAGTTTGATGTACACTTAATGATATCCCCAGTACATAAATATATAAAAGACTTTTCAGATGCTGGGGCTGATATTATTACATTTCATCCAGAAGCGACAGAAAATATAAAAGAAACAATATCATTAGTTAAAAGTTTGGATAAAAAAGTAGGTGTTTCATTAAATCCTGATACGGAAATTAAAACAATATCTGAATACTTAGACAATATTGATTTAGTATTAATAATGAGCGTATTTCCTGGTTTTGGAGGCCAAAAATTTATTCCAAAGGTATTGGATAAAATAAAATCACTCAAAGAAATAAAAGATATAAATAACTATAATTTTGATATTGAAGTTGATGGTGGAGTTAATTTTTCAAACTCTAAAGATATTCTAAATGCTGGGGCAAATATATTGGTCTCTGGTACTACAATTTTTAAAGAAAATAGAGGGGACATTAAAAAAAATATTGAGACACTAAGATTAGTGTAAAATGAAATTGAATAATGTCACGCTGATTATCAATCAATCACTTTATCAAGTTTTTAAAAAAATAAGAAAAATTTATTTAAATTCTTCTATTTATGATAAGAAAATCTCATCAAAAAATCTTAAAGCATTAACTTATAAACCTTCCTTAAAAATTTTGGGTTCAATTGCAAAATATGAAAAAAACCAAACAAAAAATTGAAGATTTTGAAACAGACAAAATTTGGGAAGTAAACAAACTTTCTTATAAGGACTATAAAAAAATTAAATAATTTTTTTTGGCTTTTTTCAGTTGATTTAAAGTCTTCTAAAAAAATTTGTATATCAATAATAAATAAATGGATTAAGAGTAATCAAAAATATAACGATAATTTGTGGGAAATCGATACTTTATCAAGAAGAATTATTTCATGGATCGCGAATTTGCAATTAACATACGATGAAGGAGATAAAAAATATAAAGAAAAATTTAATAGGATAATTTTTAAACAAATAAATCATTTAATTAATGAAATAAAAAGATCAGACAATTACCATGATAAATTAATTGGATGTTCTGCAATTATTTTAGCAGGAATATCTTATAATGATGAAAAATATTTAGATTTTGGACTAGATCTATTAAAAAAAATAATTACTTCCTGCTTCGACACAGAATATTTTCCAAAATCTAGAAATATTAGACAATTAGTATTCTACTTAAAATATTTTATTCTTTTAAGAGAATTTTTGAAAGAGTCATCCAATGAAATCCCTGGATATCTAGATGAAATAATTTTTCACTTGGGCAAGGCGTATAACTTTGTTTGGGGTTCAATAAAACAAAGTTTATTATTTAATGGTAATAATAACAGCAATTTAGAAGATTTTGATGTTTATCTAGATTATCAAAAATACTCTTTTAAAAGTGAAAAAAGAGATTTAGGTGGATACGGCATTTTAAAAAATAAAAACGTAATTTTAGGAATGGACATAGGGACTGCTCCAGAAAGTAAATTTTCTGAAAATTACCAAAGTGGACCTCTTTCATTTGAAGCAATATATAAAGGAAGAAAAATAATTTGTAATTCAGGATATTATCAAAATACAAAAAAAAATTTGAATTTAATTTCAAGATCAACGGCAGCACATTCTACTCTGATATTAAATAACAACTCTATTGTTTCTTTTAAGAAAAATTTTAGAAATAAAATATTAAATAAATTAAATTTCAATACTTTAAATAAAAATATTATATGTGAAAAGAACTATTGGCTTATTAAATGTTCTCATGATGGATATTTAAAAAATTATGGAACTATACATGAAAGATCATTAGAATTTTTCCCAGAAAAAAATAAATTTGTAGGCACGGATAAACTTATTAAAAATAAAAATTTTATACCTACAAATTTTGATATTAGATTTCATTTGATGCCAACAACGAAAGTAACAAAGACTCAGGATAAAAATACAATACTATTTGAACTTGAAAATTCTGCTTGGAGATTTTATTCAGTAAATGGGTCTATTGATGTTGAAACTGGATTATATTTTGGTAATAAAAATGATTATTTAGAAAATCAAAATATTTTTATCTCTGGTTTGACAGAAAAAGATGATCAAGTGATAAAATGGGAAATAACTAAAATTGAATGAAAAAAATTTCACAGGCACTAATTTCAGTTTCAGATAAACATAAGTTAAGGAAAATCTTAACAGTTCTTAAGAAATTTAGAATCAAAATTATAAGCTCTGGAGGAACATTTAAAGAAATAAAAAAACATGGTTTTAAATGTAATGATGTTTCAAATTTTACAAGATTTCCAGAAATTCTTGATGGAAGAGTGAAAACCTTGCACCCAAAAATTCATGCTGGAATTCTAAATGAGAGAAATAAAAAATCTCACAAACTTGCAATGAAATCTTATAATTTTGAAAATATAGATTTAGTAATAGTAAATTTTTACCCATTCGAGAAAGCCGTTAAAGAAAATGCAAATCACGATAAAATTATAGAAAATATTGATATTGGTGGACCAACAATGGTCAGATCGGCAGCAAAAAATTATAAAGATGTCACAATTATCACAAAATTGGGTCAATACGAAAAATTAATATCAGAATTAAATGAAAATAAAGGATCAACTTCATTATCTTTTAGACAACAAATGTCTGAGGAAGCTTTTACTGAAACTGCATCTTACGATGCAATGATTTCAAATTACTTTTTAGAAAAAAATAAGACAAGTTTTCCAATTAAAAAAGTGATATCAACAAATCTAGTTGAAAAACTTAGATATGGAGAAAACCCACATCAAATTGCATCAATATATAGCTATTCTGTATCAACAAATTTAGATCAGCTACATGGAAAAAAACTCAGTTATAATAACTATAACGATATATATGCAGCACTTAACACGTCAAAATCATTACCTGCTGGAGTTGGCACAGTAATTGTTAAACACGCGAATCCTTGTGGTGTATCAATTAACAAAAACAAAGTTAGTAGTTTTAAGGAAGCGCTAACTTCAGATCCTATAAGTGCTTTTGGTGGAATTGTTTCTTGTAATTTTAAAATTAATACCAAACTAGCAATTGAATTATCTAAAACTTATTTTGAGGTAGTAATTGGAAATGGTTATGAGAAAGATGCTATTAGATTCTTAAAAAAAAGGAAAAATTTAAGAATAATAGACTCTTCAAAAATTAAATTAGAAAACATAAATAGTATTGTATCAAATTTTAACTCTCTACTCATACAATCACCTGATAATAAAAAGTTTGAGAGTAAAAATTTTCAAGTAGTTTCCAAAAAAAAACCTTCGTCTAAAATATTTAGAGAGCTAATGTTTGCCCTAAATGTTTGCAGAAATGTAAAATCTAATGCAATTGTACTTACTTCTAACACTAGAACAGTTGGAATAGGATCAGGTCAACCAAGCCGCCTAGATAGTTGTAAAATTGCAATTGATAAAATGCATAACTTTCAAAAGATTAAAGAGAGTGATGAAGTAGTTGCTGCCTCTGATGCTTTTTTTCCTTTTGTAGATGGAATTGAAACTTTAATTCAAGCAGGTGTAAGTGCTGTTATTCAACCGTCTGGTTCAATTAGGGATAAAGAAATTATAAAATATGCTAATGAAACAGAGACTGTACTTGTATTTTCAAAAACACGTCACTTTAAGCATTAATAATTTTATCAATTTTTGCGGCTAATATAAAATCACTTTCAGCCAAGCCTTTTATTGCATGAGTATAAATTTTTATTTTAGCATATCCCCATCCAAACCATATATCTGGGTGATGACCTTCACTCTCAGCAATTTCTCCTACTTTATTTACAAATTCTTGGCTTTTTAAAAAATTTTCAAATTTATAATCTTTAGTTAAGTGATACCCATCAAGACCATCTTCTTTGACTGACCAACCATCAACTTTTTTTAAATAGTTATGGATTTCCTCTATTTTAAAGGGAGGAATATTTCCCTCACAAGGAATACATTTTTTACTAGCTAAATCACTCATAGTTTTTGGAGCGGGCAATGGGATTCGAACCCACGACCTTCTCGTTGGCAACGAGACGCTCTACCACTGAGCTATGCCCGCTTATTATATTACTCCTAAAATTAATGGCTTTTTTAAAATTAAGCAAGAGGCAAAATTTGTTTTAAATAATTTCTTATAGATAATGCAATTCTTCTAAATTCTTTTTAAAAACTTCATTTACCTTAATTTGAAAATCTTCATCTAACTTATTTTTCCAATTATTTTCTGGTCCTAAGTTAAAAAAAGGTATCTTTTCATTTTTCATTTTTGAAACTAATGACTCAGAAAAACCCTTTGTAATTTCGATTTTTTTTAAATTAGAAAAACTTGTGCTTGACAAAGCATTAAGTGCTTTATTTTTATTAAATTCATTATCTTTTTCCATTAGATTATCTATAAATTTTACAATTTTTTTAAATTCTTCGTAAGTTTTTTTAATTAAATCTTCATATTTAATGACTAATGTTGGAAAAATTTTATTATTTATCCAAGTTTGATAATTCTTTTCCCATGAACTTAAAAACTGAAAATCACTATAATCTTTTTGTTTAAAATAATCATATGTAAATTTTCTTTCATTAAGCATAAATTCTAATGATTCTTCATAACTCATTTCAAAATGATTTTTAAGTGAAGTAATGACATTTCTTGGATCTCTTAGAACATAAATTGCACCCACAGTATTTTTTTCATTTGTGAATTGTGTGTTACCAATTTTACCTAAAAAGTTATGTGTCTTAAAAAATTTAAATTTTTTGTCTTTATTAATTATATCTTGCGATTTAATCCAGTATTGAGCAGTATCTCCAGGCACAGAAATATTATAATCAAATTTTTCAAAGTGTTTTTTTTCAGGAAATTGTCCAATATTTTTTAATAATGTATCGTCAGAAAATATACCATCTTCAGTGAAGTAATAAGAACAAAGAAGTGATCTTATCCATGTGTTTCCACTTTTGGGGTAGGACGCTATCCAAAAAATCATTTTTTAGAATTTTATATTGTTATTTTTAAGGATTTTCATGATAGGTAATAAATGTTTCTCATATTTTTTCCATTTTTTAGAACTATCTTGGTACACTTTGCTTCTGACTTGCAACAAGGAGTTTGTTTCAACTACCCTATCATTCTCGTGAAATTTTAAAATTTCATTCTCCCAATTCAATCCAATATCAGCAATTATATTTTTAGAACTTGTTTTATAATCAATTACAAATTTATCATAATCAATGTTAATCAAACTATTAGGATAAGTTTCACTCCAAAATTTCATTGTCTCATTATAAATCAAGTAGAATTCACCTATAGTTTCTAATTTATGAGCATAATGCATACCAACATTGTCAAAAAAATTTGCTTTAAAATTTGACCAGCAGACCGCCATTGGATTTCTGTGTATGTGTATTATTTTTGCTTCAGGAATGGATGTTAATATAAATCCTATGTAAAAAAAATTAAAAGGCATCTTATCAACTATAAATTCTTGGTTAACTTTAAATTTTGAGATTTTTGATAAGTATTCTTCTCTAATAAAAGTTAATAACTCCTCAGGGTTTGTATTTTTATCCCAAATAGATTTATGCATGATTTTGGGAAGTATCGTTAATTCACCAGCACCATAAACATTTGAGTGAGTTGAAACTATTTGCTCAATGAGACTAGTACCAGACCTTGGCATGCCAAGTATAAAAATTGGTTTTTTTTTATATGTATTTTGTATCTTTATTTTAGAGACTTCATTGCTTAAAAAATATTGTCGAACTTTTTTAGAGTGATTTTTTTCTTCATCTATTGAAAAATTATTTGAACTTAAATATAAATCTTTTGCTTTTTTAAGTAATTGAAATCCAAGATCAATTTTGTCAATATCTAAATATATTTTACTTAGAGCATATGAAAAATCGATTATTAACTTATTTCCAAGATTTTCTATTTTTAGAAGCTCCTCAAGAGTACTAATAATATTATCATCATTTTTTATTTTTCTCGTATTTACATAATGTACATAAGCCTCTGATAAAAATTTATCTTTCTCGATTGCTTTTAAAAAAAATGTTTTTGCATCATCAAATTTTCCTTGAATTGATTTTATTTGTGCTATTAAAAAATAAGATTTAGGAAATTGTTCATTAATCTCTATTACCTTTTTAAAAGATCTAAGGGCTTCATCAAATTTTTTTTCATCATAAAATAAATTTCCTAAATTAAAATATGCCTCAAGGTTATTTTTTTTTATTTTAATAGAAGTGTTATAATTTTGAATAGCTTCATCAACTAAACCAATTTTTTTCTGAGAACTAGCAAGATTATTGTAGGCTTCGAAAAAGTCTTTTTTAAAATTAATTGCTTTCTTATAATAAATTATTGCCTCTTCAAACTTATTTTGAAGTTTGAGAACATTTCCGTGAATATAGTTTGTCTCAGCTTCATCTTTTAAAGTAAGTAGTTTGTCTGAAACTTTGAGAGCTTTTTCTAAATTTTTTTCATTAATTTCACTAAATATTATTATCTTGTAAATCTCTTTATCATTTGTAAATGTCTTTAATATAGATTTTGAAATCTTAGATATTTTAGCATAGTTTTTATCTTGAAAAAATTTGAATATTTTTTGTCTATCAAAATTTAAACTTTTTTCTCTCATTGAATTATAATGAATTAATACTATATACTCATTCTTAAATTAAATGACTAATATGATAAATGTAGATTTACCAAAAAAAATTCCCGTTTTCCCACTGTCTAATTTTATAATTTTTCCTAAAACTACAGTTCCATTAAATATTTTTGAGCCAAGATATATACAAATGATAGACGACAGTATGAAAAGCAACAGATATATTGGAATGATACAACCTAAGAAAACTGGTGATTTAAAAAAACCTGATCTTCATAAAATAGGTTGTGTTGGAAAAATTACAAGTTTTAATGAAACAGAAGATGGAAGGTATCTAATAGTTTTAAATGGAATATGTAGATATGAAAATATTAGTGAAATAAACTCGGATAAACTTTATAGAGAATGTGAGGTAAATTTTGAAAAATTCTCTAATGACTTAATTCAAAAAAAGGAGCAAATAAATTTTTCCGATTTAAAACAGATCTTTAATGACCTTAAGAAACTATTTGAGCAACAAGGTTATCAAATTAATTGGAAAGATCTCGAGAAACAAAGCGTTGAGCAAACAATAAATACTTTATCTATGGCTTCACCATTTACACTAGAGGAAAAACAAATTTTATTAGAGACAAAGAACTTAATTGATAGAAAAAAGAAGTTAGAAGAAATATTAATTACTTACACTAATTATAGTTTTACAAACAAAACTATTCAGTAGCAAAGTTTATACCCTCATCAGCAACTAAAATTGAATTTTTTTTAAATAATTCATTTGTATCTAAGAAACTAAAAATATTGTCTGATAATTTACCATTAAATCTACTATCTAATTTAAAAAATTCATTGATTATATTTATTCCAATACCAAAAATATAATTAAAATGTTTACTTTTATCTCTAAACTCTATTAGCGTTGATCTGTCAATTTCTAAGCCATAATTTATTTTATTTTCAATTATATTCAAAAGTAGTTTTAAATCTCTTAATGTCATATTAAATCCTTGACCAGCTAAAGGATGAATTTTATGCAAAGCATCACCAAAACAGACAATATTTTTATGAATAAATTTTCTAGGGAAGTTGTATTTAAGATCAAATTTTTCTAGATAATTAAATTTTTTTAAATCATATTTTTTTGAATACTTTAGTATTTCATTTTTTATCTGATTTAAATTAAGTCTAAATTTTTTTTGGACAGAATAAACTATTGATGTTTTATCTCTTGATAGCGGCAGGAAGGCTAGTGGTCCATATTTTGTAAAAACTTGAACAGCTTTGTAGTTATCAAATTTTTTATGGTTCATTATCGAAGTAAAAGCTGAACTTTCATAATCCTTTTTAATACTATTTGAAAAAAACTTCTTCATCAGAATATTGTTAGACTGAGAATTTATAATTAAATTATAATTGTTTTTTTTTTCTAATTTTAAAATTTCATTTTCTTTATACTTTTTAAAATAAACATTTTTTAACTTTCTACATTTTCTTTCAGATAGATTATTAAAATAATCTTGCTTTATAATAAAAAAATTCTCATTTTTATTATCTTTAAATTTAATTTTTTTGGATGGGTTATTATTTAAATTAAAAATTTCAATTTCCTTAATTGGCCATAAATATTGCTTGGGAATTTGTAAAAAAGATTTGATAAATTCAACATTTTTTTTTGATACACCTATTGTTCTATTTGTAAATTTATATGTGTTTTTTTCTTCAAAAATTATATCTACTTTAAAACCTTTTTTACTGAGCAATATTGCTAATAAAAAATTTGTAAGATTAAAGCCTATTAGACATGCATTCATTTATTATTTAATTTTAACAATAATAGTATAATGGTAAAAGTGACAAATCTGATTTTTGTAATATGAAAGAATTAATTAATAAAATTGGCACTTTTTGTATTAATAGATTGGCAGAATTAGTTGGAGTATCGGTAATTTTAGTATCTATTTTTATTTTTATATCCTTAGTGACTTATTCCCCAGAGGATCCTAATTTTATTTTTCCAGACAATACCCCAATTAAAAATTTAATGGGATCTAAAGGAAGTTTTTTATCCGATCTATTGTTCCAAAGTTTTGGTTTAGTTTCTTTACTTATACCATTTACATTTTTTTTTACAGGTTTAGGTATTGCTATATCAAAAAAATTTTTATTAATAATCGAAAATTTATTTTTTTTAATTCTTTATATTTTATTAGCTTCATTGTTTTTTTCTGTGTTTTATGAAAATTCTTATTGGTTAATAATAAATGGTAATAATGGTTTTTTGGGCAATTTATTTAAAGATACGTTTATATTAGAATTAATAAAAAGTTCAGAAAACTTTTCATACTACTTGTTAATTGTATTTATATTATTATTTTTTTTAAAAAGTATAAATTTTAAAATTTCATACATTTTAGATATCATTAAAAAAATATTTTTATTATTAAAAAGAAAAGACAAAGTTGAAAATGTTACAATAAATACAGAAATAGGGGAAAATATAGAACCTGAGGTAAACCAAGTATCAATTCAAGAAAATTTCTCTTTTGATAAAAAACCTGAGACAGAAATCAAACCAACCAAATTTAAGCTTCCTACATTAGATTTTTTAAAGCAACCAACAAAAAAGGAAAGGGAGAATTCATCCGAAGTTAGGGTAGATGAGCAAATGCTTGAGAAAATTTTATTAGATTTTGGTGTTGAGGGAAAAATAAATAAAATTAGTAATGGCCCAGTAGTTACATTAAACGAATTTGAACCTGCTCCTGGTGTTAAAGTATCTAAAATAATAAATTTATCAGAAGATATTGCGAGAAATACAAGTTCTGAGTCAGCTAGAATAGCTACTATTCCTGGTAGTAGCTCAATTGGGATAGAATTACCAAAATCCTCTAGAGAAAATGTTTATCTTAGCGAAATAATATCTAGTAATGAATTTTCAAAAAAAAATATCAAGTTACCTATTGCTCTAGGAAAAAATATTTCTGGTTTGCCTATTACAGGAGATCTAAGTTCTATGCCTCATTTATTGATTGCTGGTACTACAGGATCTGGAAAATCGGTTTGTATAAATACAATAATACTATCACTACTTTACAGACACACTCCTGAAAAATGCAAATTTATTTTGATCGATCCAAAAATGCTTGAACTATCTACTTATGAGGGAATTCCGCACTTATTATGTCCTGTAATTACTGAGGCAAAAAGAGCTGCATCTGTATTAGGATGGGTCGTCAAAGAAATGGAAAGCAGATATAGACTAATGACAAGAGTTGGGGTTAGAAACATAGATGGTTATAACGAGAAACATAAATTATCAATGCCATATATTGTTGTAATTGTTGATGAAATGTCTGACCTTATGTTGGTCGCTGGTAAAGAAATAGAAAATTATATTCAAAAGTTATCTCAAATGTCAAGAGCTGCAGGAATTCACATTATAATGGCAACTCAAAGACCTAGCGTAGATGTAATTACAGGTACTATAAAAGCTAATTTTCCAACAAGAATATCTTTTCAAGTTACTTCTAAAATAGATAGTAGAACAATTCTTGGAGAACAAGGTGCAGAACAATTGCTTGGAAAAGGTGATATGCTTTACATGTCCTCCGCGAATAAAATTGTTAGAATTCATGCTCCATTTGTATCTGAAAACGAAATTGAAAAAATAAATAATTTTTTAAGAAATCAAGCTGAACCAAATTACGTTGACGAGATTTTAAATTTTGCAGATGAAAAAGAAGCGAAATCATCTAGCAAGGAAGATGAAAATTTAGATGAATTGTATGAAACTGCTCTTGAGATCATCAAAAGTGAAAGAAAAGCTTCTACGTCTTTCTTACAGAGAAAACTACAAATTGGATATAACCGTGCAGCAAGAATAATTGATCAGATGGAATTAAATGGAGAAGTGAGTAAAGCCAATCATGTAGGCAAAAGGGAGGTTCTCAAATGAAAAAATTTATTTTTATATTTTTTTTTTTATCAACTACAATTGTTCATGGATCTGTTAAATCCCAAATAATATCAAATCTTATTTCAACAGATAGTCTCAAGTTTAAATTTGAACAAAAAATTGGTGAAAAAATTGAAACTGGGAACTGTATCATTCATTATCCAAAAAAGATTTTTTGTGAATACGATGACTTCTATAAAAAAGTTTTAGTTTCTAACGGGAAGTCATTGTTGATAAATTCTAACAAAAATAATCAATATTTTAGATATTCTTTAGATAAAACTCCCCTTAATTTGATTTTGGATAAGGAGTTTATCATTAATAAAATTGGAGAGCTTGGAGAAGAGATTTCTATAAATGAGTATTATAAATTTGAATTGTATTATGAAAATTTAGAAATAATTATTTACTTCGACAGTCTGAATCTTAACCTGGTAGGTTGGTCAACAATTGATATTTACCAAAATAAAGTCGAAACAAAACTATCAATTGTTAAAAAAAATATTCAAGTTGATGAAAATATTTTTGATATTAGAAAATATACTAATTAATATCTAAATTTATTGTCTCTGACTTAAATATTTTCATCCCACGGGCTAAATAATTTTTAAGTGCATTTTCATGATCTAGGGAACAAGTATGAAGCCATAACTTATTAATTTTTTTCTCAAAACACTTTGTTATTGCTAAGGACAAAAGATAGGCTCCGTATTTTTTGCCATAGAACTGTTTTAAAATTCCGAAGTAAGCAATTTCACAGTCATTTTTTTCTGTGTTTGTTATTTGCTCAAAATATCCAACTAAATCATCATTCTCTTTCAACACATATGTTTTAACATTTGGATTATTCACGTAAGATATCCATTTTTGATCATCCCAAACTAAACGGTCAATCCATCTGTGATCACTACCAATTTGTTTATAAAAAAATTTATTTATTTGAAAATCTGGTGGATTTATCTCAAACAATTCACATTTATTATTTGGACTTTGAGAATAATTTAATTCTTTGATAGAGTTAATCTCTAAATAATTTCGGTCTACTTTTATTATCACGAAACCATTTTACCCACTTTTTCACCACCGAATAGATGGAAATGTAAGTGTGGAACTTCTTGTCCCCCATCTTCATTGATGTTCGCTAAAGTTCTATACCCATTACCTTTTTCGGAGGAAATACCTAGTTTATCAGCTACAGTAGATATTCCTTTAATAAGTCCAATTATTTCATCCTTAGATGCGTTTTTATTAAAATCATCCAAGTTGATATATTTTCCTTTAGGAATTACTAATGCGTGAACTTTTTTTTGTGGATTTATGTCATAAAAAGATAATACAAAATCATCTTCATAAATTTTTTTACAAGGAATTTCACCTCTTAAAATTTTTGCAAATATATTTTGATCATCGTAAGACATTTACATTTTTTCCAAGACAGATTTTACAGTATCACCCATTACAGAAGGGTTTTTTGATATGGTAACACCACAATCTTTTAAAATTTCAACCTTTTCAATTGCACTTTCTCCATAAGCTGAGACTATTGCTCCAGCATGACCCATAACTCTCCCTTTTGGGGCTGTTAAACCAGCAATATATCCTATAACAGGTTTTTTCATGTTTTCTTTTACAAATTCCCCAGCTGCAACTTCTTGAGGTCCACCTATTTCACCAATCATTAAAACTGCATCAGTCTCATCATCTACTTCAAATTTTTCAATTATATCTCTAAATGAGCTTCCATTAATAGGATCACCACCAATACCAACACTTGTTGAAATTCCTATATCTAAATTTTTCATCTGTTGAGCAGCTTCATAACCTAATGTACCTGATCGGCTTATAATTCCAACTCTACCCTCTTTGTAAATATGTCCAGGCATTATTCCTAACATTGACTTTCCTGGACTGATTATTCCCGCGCAATTAGGTCCAACTAAAGTCATTTTTTCTGTTTTAGAATATCGTCTCATATATCTTTTAATTCTGATCATATCGTGTGATGGAATTCCATCTACAATAGCTACACAAGTTTTTATTCCTGCATCAGCTGCCTCCATCGCGGAGTCTGCCGCAAAGGCTGGGGGTACAAATAATATTGATGCTGAGGCACCTGTATGTTTGACAGCATCTTTTACAGTGTTAAAAACTGGCTTATTTAAATGCTTTTGACCTCCTTTGCCTGGTGTTACACCTCCAACAATGTTGGATCCATATTTAATCATTTCCTCAGCATGAAAAGTACCCATCTTTCCAGTAAAGCCCTGGATAATAATTTTTGTATCTTTATGAATAATTACTGACATAAATTATAATGCCGCCACAGCTTTATTTGCAGCTTCCTCTAGAGTACTTGCCTCAATATAGTTTATTTTACTATCCTTTAAAATTTTGTTTCCTTTTTCAACATTAGTCCCAGCTAATCTAATAACTAATGGAACCTTTACCTCTATTTTCTCAAGCGCCTGGACTATACCTTCTGCAACCCAATCGCATCTATTTATACCTGCAAAAATATTTACTAAAATTACTTTTACTTTTTTGTCCATTGTTATTAACCTAAAAGCTTTTACGATTTTTTCTGGTGTTGCTCCACCACCAACATCTAAAAAGTTTGCAGGTTCTCCTCCAGCTAATTTAATCATGTCCATCGAGGCCATAGCAAGTCCAGCTCCATTAATAATATTGCCAATGTTTCCCTCTAGACTTACATAATTTAAGCCTCTATCTGATGCATATACTTCTTTCTCATCTTCTTGGGATTTATCTCTTAACTCTGATACTTTATTTCTTCTAAACATAGCATTGTTATCGAAGCTCATTTTACAATCTAAAGCTAATATTTGTTTTTGTTTTGAAATGACTAATGGATTAACTTCAACCATTGTAGCATCTAACTCGCTAAACGCTTTGGCACATCCAATAATTGTATCAGATGCTCTAGCAATTAAATCAGATTCTATTCCTAA
>CACKVV010000016.1 GCA_902603665.1 uncultured Pelagibacteraceae bacterium
ATTTTCTTAACTCTGCATTAAAGGCGCTGTCTGCCACATGTTCTAAAGGTTGCTTGCCAGTTTTTTGTTTTACAAATAAACCAGAGCCTGATGCTGCAACTGCTCTTGTTGTGTTACCTGATTGAGCGATGGTAATTCCTGTACTAACAATAGATGCTGTAGGTCCGCAACCTTGTAAAAAAAGGATTAGAATAGAATATTTAATAAAATTTTTCACCAGAGGAAAGTACGAAATATTTTTAAAAAGTGTACCTAAATTAGTGTTCATATTGGGTTGATACAATCAGATAGGGTACGTGAAATAATAATGAATCTGCCTGTGTCTATTTGCCAAGTCCTATTATTGTTAAATCATCCTCAAGAATATTCTCATCATTATTTTGATCAAAATTGTGGCCTTTTGTACTTTTGCCCTCAACATCTTTTATAATTTTGGATAACTCTTTTTTTAAAGATGTATTTTGATAAGTATTTATTAAATCTTTTACACCAGAGATCCCTATTTCATCACCTTTATCATCTCTGCATTCTGAAAATCCATCTGTAAAACAATATAATCTTCCATTATCTAATTTGAAACTTTCTAGTTTGTATTCATCACTATTATCTGCTTTTTTAATTCCTAATGGCAAAAAAGAGGATTCATACTCTTTAAACCCTTTACCATTTTTAAATAATGCAGGAAGATGTCCTGCATTTGAAAGTTCAACAATATCTGTTTGTGAGTTATAAGATCCAACTATACTTGTCACATATACCCCTTTTGGATTTGTTTGACAAAGATCATTATTCATTTCGTAGTGAATTTCATTGGGTTTAAATTTGTTTTTAGAATATATTTTAAATAAAGTTATAGCTCTTGCCATTACCATGCCAGCGTTCACACCTTTTCCTGATACATCACATAAAGTAAAATAAATTTGGTCGTTGTGAGTATAGAAATCGTAGAAATCTCCTGATATTTCTCTTGCTGGGATATTTATCCCTTCGATTGGAAAATTGTTAATAGTTCTTCTTGGCATTAGTCTTTTTTGAACATCAATTGCAAGTTTAATTTCTTTTGAAACTCTATTTTTCCATATGTTTTTTTGATGTTCTGATTGTTCGAGCTTATCCATTATGTTGTTGTATTGACTTGCTATAACTCCTGCTTCTGTAAATGGATCCTGCGGTGCTCTTAAACTAAAATCCTCAGTTTCTTGCTGTTTGTTTAAAACTTTTAGTAAGTCATGAGTAGCTGTGGATGCGTTGTGTTCAGAGATATTAAGTCCCATGTCCTCTTCAATTTTATTTACTCTCAATCTAAATAATAAATTGATAATAAAAAAAATTGTAAATGCTGAGATAAAACAAAAAGCCCCAACACTTACGATCCCAATAAGTTGAATATATAATTGATCAATCATTGGTCTTTCTATTCCCATTGCCTCGAAATCCCCAAATATTGCAACAGCGATTGTTGCCCAGGTTCCTGCAAATAAATGAACTGGAACTGCGCTGACTACATCATCAACTTTTATTTTCTCTAATAACAAAATTCCAGATCCAGATACTATTCCACCGATCGCTCCAATTATAATTGCTTCAGTTGGATCAACATAAGCACAAGATGCAGTGATTGAAACTAAACCAGCAATTGGCCCTGTAATCATGAACATCGGCTCAGGTTTTTTCATAACATAAATACCCATTACACTAGATAAAATTAAACCTGCTGAAGCTGCAAGAAATGTATTAATTAATATAAGTGGAATTCTAAGGTCCATTGCACCATTGGCGCCCCCATTAAATCCAAACCATCCAAACCATAAAATTAAAGCACCAAGTGCAGCTAGAGGTGTGTTACTTCCTTGGAAAGTTCTTTTCCTTCCATCTTGAAATCTGCCAGTTCTATTTCCGATAATTAATAGTACCGCAAGTGCAACCCAACCACCAACAGAATGTACAACGCTTGATCCCGCAAAATCAATAAAACCTAATTTTCCTAACCACCCTGTTTTAATATCTGGATTTGAAAAGTTTAATGACCAAACCCAGTGTCCAACAATTGGGTAAATAATTCCTGATGTAACAAATGTAATAATTACGTATGAAAAAAATTTCAATCTTTCAGCAACTGCACCAGAAACAATTGTTGCAGCTGTTGCAACAAACATTGCCTGGAATACAAAGAACGACTGATATCCTGCAACTTTTGTAGTAAAGAAAAAAAACTTTGAACCAAATAAACCAGATACACTAGTTCCATACATCAAAGCAAATCCAAATGCCCAAAAGGTTGCTACTGAAATTCCAAAGTCTGTAACATTTTTAAGCGCAACATTAATACTGCTTTTAGCTCTTGATAAACCAGACTCTAAACACATAAAGCCGGCTTGCATCAAAAAAACTAAAATAGCACAAATAAGAAGCCAAAACGTATCTAAGTTCGCTTGAAGAACTGCTTCAAGTCTAAACTCAAGCGCTTTACTTGCGCCTTTGTTAGTTAATTCTAACTGATTTAATTGAGACTGTAACTTAAAGACCAGGGCCTGTAATTCAGCTACAGTCATAAAAATTTATTAGTCTAATATTTTAACAGCTTCACCTGCATCAGTAACTATTTTGTCAACACTAACAACTTTAATTACCTCAAAACCAGTTCCTGCAATTGCTTCTTTGTATTGCTCATCAGATAAGTTTGATTTATCCTGAAAAGCTGACACAGCAACACCTTCAGGCCAAGATACTTTAATATCTGCGTCTGGACTTGCTTTTTGTAAAGCTTCGGTTACCATTTTTTGACACTTAATACAGATCATGCCGTTTACTTGAGCAATTTGAGTTTGTGCTGCAAATAAATTTGTGCTTATCAATGTTAAAAATAGGCTTAAGATTATTTTTTTCATATTCTCCTTATTTTAAAACTGCTGAAATCTATATTTATTAAAATTTAAATCAAAATAAATTTATCTATCTTATTTAATTTTTAGTTTCCTAATCCTACTAAAGTTAAGTCATCACTAAGGTTTTTCTCCCCCGCGACTTTAATTACCTCAGATGTTACATCCTTGAGTTGTTTTTTTAAATCATTATTAAAATTATTTTCTATAATCTTAATGGAGCCCTCGACACCTATTTCATCCCCGTTTTTGTCTAAACTTTCTGATAATCCATCTGTAAATATGTAAAATCTTGAGGAGCTTAATTTAGTTCTTTCTAATTTATAAACACTTTTATCTTTTTGTTTTATAACCCCTAAAGGTGTTGAGCTTGAAGTATACTCAGAATATTTTCCATCATGTGTTCTTATTAACGCTGGCTGATGTCCTGCATTAACCCATCTTATTTCTTCACTAACCAAATCATATTCACCTAAAATACATGTCACAAACATTCCAGCCGTTTTAGTTTGATACAAATCGTTATTCATATGAAACATCATTTCATCTGGATCAACTTTATCCTTTGACATTATCTCAAATAATGTAGAAGCTTTTGCCATTACCATGCCTGCATGAATTCCTTTTCCAGCAACATCTGCAATAATAAAATAAATACTTTCGTTATGAGGGTAAAAACTATAAAAATCTCCTGAGACTTCTCTTGCAGGAATGTTAATACCACTGACAGGGAAATTACTTAAATTTCTTTTTGGTAAAAAGTTTTCTTGAACCTTGACTGCCAAATTTACTTCTTTTGAAATTCGCTCTCGCCATTTATTTTTTTCGGTCTCGCTAGACTCTAACTTGCTCATAAGTTTATTGTAATATAATCCAATCACACCACCTGCTGTGAATGGATCTTGAGGACCCCTAATTTTTAAATCACCTGATTTTGATTGTTTGTCTAAAATTGCAATTAAGTCGTGTTCAACAGATACCGCTCCATGCTCTGCAATATTTAATCCTAACTCCTCATGTATTGGGCTTACTCTCAAAGGATAAAAATAATTTACAACTTTAAAAAATACAAATGATGAAACAAAGGAAAAGAAACCTATTGCACTAATACCAATTAGTTGAGCTTTGATCTGTTCCATTCTTGATAAACCTGTGCCTAAAATTTCTAAATTAGAAAAAATCCCAACAGCAAGTGTTCCCCAAACTCCTGCAGCTAAATGCACTGGTACTGCTCCAACAACATCATCTATTTCTTTTTTATTTAATAACTCATGAACAATAATTGCAATAATCGTCCCAATAATTCCAATTAAAATCGCTAAAAGGGAATTTACAGAATTGCATGCTGCAGTTATAGATACTAATCCCGCTAAAGGTCCAAGGACTACATAAAAAGGATCTGGTTTTTTAAATAGTACAAAAGATATCAATAAACTCGTTAACAATCCAAAAGCAGCGGCAAGAAATGTGTTAATCAATATCAATGGAACAGCCTCATCCATTGCACCATTGCTTCCTCCATTAAATCCAAACCATCCAAACCAAAGAATTAAAGTTCCAAGAACAGCAAGTGGAAAGCTTGAACCTGTAAATTTACCTTTATTTGCCTCTGAATATTTACCAATTCTAGGCCCTAAAATTAAAACGCCTGAGAGAGCTATCCAACCTCCAACGGAGTGAACAATTGTGCTTCCGGCAAAATCTACAAAACCTAAGGCTGCAAGCCATCCTTTATTCATAGCCTCACCTAAATAACTTGAGGACCATGCCCAATGACCTACAATTGGATAAATTATTCCAGTGGCAAATACAGTCATTATTAAATAGCCGACAAATTTTAGTCGTTCAGCAACAGCACCAGATATGATGGTTGCTGCAGTTGCAACGAACATTGCTTGGAATACAAAATAAGTTTGGAATTCTGGAATATCAGTTGCAAAAAAGAATAAATCTGTACCAAATAAACCGCTAAAGCTTTTACCAAACATCAAGCCAAAGCCAAAAAGCCAAAAGACTACAACGGATACACCAAAGTCAGCTGCATTTTTTAATGCAACATTAATACTATTTTTGTGTCTTGATAAACCACTCTCAACACACATAAAACCAGCCTGCATGATAAATACAAGAATTGCACAATCAATTACCCAAAGGGTATCTATAAATGATTTTACATCACCCACATTTATTTCCATTAATGTAGTTTAATCTCTTTTTTTCCAAATATAGAAAAAAAAATAAGGTGCGATAGCGGGTACTACACCAAACCAAAACCACTCATCCCAACGAAAACTTTTATCAACAGCAAAGCTTTTTAAGCCGTTCCACCAAGTTAAATAGCCAATTAAAATTATCCAAGCTAAACTTATGGTTGTAAAAATTTTTTGGTTTTGGGTAAGATCTCCACTAAAAATTTTAATAATAAAATTTTTAATATCTTGATACATTTTAAGATATTTTTAACAATTAGTTCTAGTTATTGTCTGTGTACTACCGGTCAACTTAATTTCACAAGTACCGTTTGTTTCTTTGGCGATTAAAAAATAAAGTGCTGCACTATCTTGTACAGCACAAACGTTATATCCAACTTCTGTTGTAAATAATTCAGTCTTTCCCACTAATGCATCCTCGACAGCATCTGAAGAAGCAGCGTTTGATGTACAAGTTCCTCCTCCTGAACTACCGTAATATGTAGAGTTGTCTGAATAATATTCTGTTTGCCCCAATGATAATTGCATTAATGCATTCTCAACTGATTTTTTCTTTGTAGAAGATATATAGCCGTTGTAAGCAACAATACCAACTGCTGCCAAAATTCCTATTATAGCAACCACAACTAGGAGTTCGATCAATGTAAATCCTGAACTCCTAGATGTTAATTTTTTTTTTTTATTCAACTTCAATAATGTTGGTAACTAAGTCAGCGGTTTCGTCACTGGCACAAGTTGTAATAGTTACTTCGTATTTAGAAGTAGTAGTATTCTGTTTGTGTTGAACTTTTGTTGAACCCATAGTTGTGCTACTACACGCAGTCAAGGTACCTGCCTTGGAAATAGCCTCTCCCTTAAGATATGGATTGACAAATTCTCCACTCATCATTGTCAAAAGAGCAGCATCAATTTTGTCAGCGGTATATCTTTCAGTACAAGTTAAGTTTTCATCAAATGCTTTGGCATCACCTAAATCACATTTCTTTAGTTCACCAGCCTTGATCTTTTTTAGCTCTTGATTTTCTACCAAATTTATTTGTTGTTAATGGACAATCAACTTTTGTCGAGTCGTTAGTTGTATTGCTGCATCTATCAAGTTTTAATAAGTCAGCTGTAGCATCATTTCTGTTTTTGTATAAAGGAAAATCAGTATCTCTATAACCATACATAATATTATTTAATTTAGTATCTCTATAAGTTAGTCTCTCATAATCACCCGTTCCAGAGAATAACCACATATTTTTTGAAGTTTTTCCAATCCCAGCGTCCATTGAATGATATTGATAACGTCCGTTTATCGTACTCGCATCAATACTTAACAATGTTGTATGATCATACAATTTTATAGGATTTCTTGATCCATCATCCTCCATGTTTGTTAGGTTGTATTTAGTAATTTTTCCTTCAAAGTCATTTGTATAAACTAAAGCACCAGTAAACTTAATTCCTCTACTTGTATCCGGTGTTATTACAACAGGACTTCCTGGAATAGAGTTAATAATATCGATCGATGGATTGTCTCTTACTTCAATCACTTTTTCAACTTTACCTGGTGTTACATTATCCTGTAAATTAACAACAAATAAAGCAGATCCAACTCCATCGTCTCTTCCTCCATATCCACCTCCCATAACGGCAACATAAACATCATCTTGAATATTTTTATCTTTTGGACCATCAGTCGGTAATCTAAATATTCTAGGAGCTGACCAAGTTTCTCCCAATTCTTTATAATTGTATTCCTCTGGCAAGTTAATACTTAATGTATTAATTGCTGCATTTGTTAACTTAATAATAAGGTTATCTGTTGATTGGGCTCTGTCACCATTTGCTTGATAAAATATTTGAGTTGGCAGTGTGATTTCTGTTTTACCAGAGGATGAAGTTTGTACCGTAAAATTTGGTATATTTTTATTGTTAAGTGAAATTATAAAGTCAGATTTTGATAAACCAGCAATAGGAAAAGTCCAAGTTCTTCCTTCATAGCATGATGTGGTTGTATCTGATTTACATTCGTCATTAATGTTGTTGTCATTATTATAGTTATCTTGAACAGTAATACTCTCCTCTAATTCAGCTATAGAATAAGTATCGTCAATATATTCATATTCAGACAGAACATCTAAATGGTTCATTACATAAACTTTATTTCTAACGTGATCGTTATAAACACTATATAAATGAAGGGGTTTATCAGGGTCAGTTATATCTAAAACTGTAAATCCATTACCACCTCTTCCATAAGGTACCATTAAAATCGTGTGCCAATTCTCTGAAGTGCCTAGCGGGCTTTTAAAAAACATGTCATGGACAACTGGTGATCCGTCAACTCCGTAAATGGCATTTGTTCCACCTTTTTGTTTTGCAAGGTCATTGTTTAAATTTTCGTTTACCAGTAAAGGCAATTTCGACATTACAAATGGAGGTATGAATGCCCATTTCTCCTTTCCAGTCTCACTATCGAAAGAATGTAACATACCATCATTACCCCCTACATAAATTCTTTCTTCTCTTCCTGCTAAAGATTTTGCCCAAGCATCGTATCCTTTTATTGATCTCCAGTAGGATTCTTGATTTTGAGATGTAAACGAAGTATCTGCAGATGGTGCTCCGACAACTACCATTTCAGAGTGGAAAATATCTCCTAAATAATTTTTTCTGCCGAAAATAGTTTTTCCGTTTTTATCTATATACGGTGCAGCTACTCTTTCCCCTTTTAATTTACAATCCCCATCGTAATCAAAATAATCAGTCCCCCTTGAAAAATTTATTAATCCTTTGATATCATCAGCATTTCCATCAGCAATAGTAGACGTACTATCTCCTTTTGCACTACAACGAGTATTGCCAGTCACGCCTGTTACTTTAGGAGTTTTTCTATGATAATCCCCAACCTGAAGTCCAAACAAATCAAATTGAGTTTTAATTAATGACGAATTACTCTCTACATAATTATTATAATCTGTTTTGTAATCAGTGCCTGGAATTATTCCCCAAATTTTTCTTGCATTAGGTGACGGCACTTCTTCACTCGCATTCCAATTTTTTTTATCTAAATCATCCAAGTCACCTTCTGCTGAAATTGCAGTTCTAGTTAAAGTACCTCGCCACTCCATATTTTTCTGGTACTTAAATTGTGCTTGAAATAATGAACCACCTTGATTTACTTTTGCTGTAATCGCTGGAGCCGTAAAGGATTGTGTTGTGGCAATCACCGATCTTATTGCAGCACTTAATTGTGCTTTTAATTGATCTGGTGTGTCTGCTTTGATAACTCGATCGGTGCCTCCTTCTTTTGCAATTGTATTAAATGCTCGCAAACCAGACCCTCTGACACTTCCTCCATAAGCTATTGTAAAAGTTTTGATATTTTTCTTTAAAAGATCTTTGACTTTAGCAACAGCTTGAGTTTGATTATACCAATCCCCATCACCGATTACGATTACATACGACCCTTGACAAGGGCTATTGCTATCAATGGGGGTATCCTTAGATAAATAATAATCTTTAGCAATGGAAGCCCAAGTATTTGCATCTGTACCTCCACCTGCTCTGACCGATTTTATATATTGATTAATTTTCTTCGCACCATCTCTGTTAACTTTGATCTTTAAGCAATTTTGATTGTCACAAGGTACAGCTTCATCCTTAGATGTATTCCAACTAGTATATCCAGCAGCTGCCTGATTTGGTTTATAACACCATAAGTTACGTCTAACTAGCCAGTGATTACGTGTTAACCAAGAAGGATTTCCAATATAAGTACTACATCTCTTATAATTTCGATTATATTGTCTGTAACCATAATAAATTGTACCTGATGCATCATGTGACCAGTATCCAAATCCAAAGTTTACTGAGGATCCCAAACTACTATCTGTTACAATAGCTTGAATGGCTTCTTGAGCTCCTGCCATTCTGCTTCGTCTTACAGCATAACCCGAGTGATCAAGATAATTTAAACTAAGACCAAAAGTTTGAACCATTCGATTATCGCTGTCTGCTACAAATATTCTATTTAAATCAGTATCAATTTTTATGTCTCTAGGTCGACTGAAACGTATACCAGATTTTGAAGTTGGATTATAATTCTGTGCATTTACTCTCCCGTTACGTCCAACTCTCTCTATTGTATACGGCATTGTCTTAAAATTAACTTTAACTAATCTACTGCTTCTGTCTAAAGCATAAATAATATCATCATTGAATGGATGAGCTACCATTGCTGTATTATTAAACAATTCATGTACGTATCCTGTTTTAGTAATCGATGGATTATTAGTTGGACAATTTAATCCACTTCGAGAAAATTTTACAAGAGCAGAGGTTGTGTGATTATTTTTTGCATGATAAAAAACTAAATTACCTGATGCATCAACAGTAAAGTTTACTTTGCCACCTAAACCACTATAAGACTTATCTATAACATCTCTAAGTGTAGAACTAGTAGAACAATTCGATGAACGTCCTGTAGATGTATCATAAATAAAAATTTGTCTATTGCGATTATCTATAGCAAAGATAATGTTGTCATGCTTTTGCATACCTAATTTAGAATATCGATGAGAAAATTTTTTAATTTGTGTAACGGTAGCTGTTGTAGTGTTCACTTTACAAAGTGTTGGATTGGCCCCCCAATGAGTTTTTCCAATAAAATAGATTTCACTATTATGATATAAAACATTTTTGCCATAACTATAATAGGTTGAGCACTCAGGATTTGAACTTCGTCTTATTGCATAGGATTGATTTTTCTTTACAATAGATGTTTTGGTATTGGCTGAATGATTAACTCCCATAAAAACGTTACCATTATGAGTAATATAATTTCCAGTATTTGATATAGGTGTAACGGTATATGGGAAACCTATATTTGCACCAGTAACAGACGACCACGACATGCTTCCAGATTTGTCTAACAAAATTAAGACGTTAGCTGGAACATCTGCTGTTCCTGATCCTGGAGGTAAAGCCTTTGAATACGAATTTGAAATTATTAAGCAAGTTAACAAAAATACATTAACTATTAATATTTTAATTTGTTTCATCTTCATCTGGGTTTCCACCCATCTCCATTAAACTTGTATGTCTACTAAGCTGATCCCAGAACTTGTCGTTAGAAATATAAATTTCCTCTCTCCACGTTTCTTGACTTAGATTTCGATCGTAAACTATAAATTTTCTTACTCTTTCCCAGATATG
Source organism: uncultured Pelagibacteraceae bacterium (assembly GCA_902603665.1). GTDB lineage: Bacteria > Pseudomonadota > Alphaproteobacteria > Pelagibacterales > Pelagibacteraceae > Pelagibacter. Next base: position 10,295 of record CACKVV010000016.1, read on the forward strand.
GAAATTATTAAAATATTTAGGATTACCACCAGTATCAAAATCACCATAATTTCTTTTTGCATAATTCATCAACTTCATACTCTCAGTTGCAGAATTATCTATAGAGTTATTCACATAAAATAGAATAGCCATTAATTTTTTATCTAAAAAAATATGTCTGATTATAAAGTTATCATCAAAGTTGTCGTTTGGACAAAGATCTGGAGCTAAAAATTCAACTTCAGCATAACCAGTATCATCTTCGGGTAGGGGACCATATTTTTTTTCGTGAAATTTTATGTATCTTCCACCTAAATCCATGATGAATTTGCATTTAGCTTCTACAATTGAAAAATTGAGTAAAAATATACTTAGGAAAAAAAATATTATTTTATTAAAATTAATTTTCATCACTCTTTATATTATGTGAAATATTAAGAATTAAATAGTGAGACAAAGTCCTTAAACTCTGAATTTCTGATATTTTTTGACTTTTTAGATGTTCAAATCGGGTACTTTATCTTGGGAGTATCAAAGTACTTTCAAGCGGAACAAGAATTTGCGGGTTATCAACACCATCAGGTGCAAACAAACCACAACCGTAAATTCTATATGCCATACCATCTGATCCAGCATCTGTAGCATCTTTTTTTATACTCGTGCCGTATCCTTTAAATGGAGCAGATCCAACCTGTGTTAAGAAATACTGAAAATAGTACTTTTCTATTCTTTTTTTATCGTCATTTTCAACAACACTACTAGTCAAAAAATCGTAGTACTTTTGGCTAAATTTTACATCACTGTGAGTTGTGCTTAATTGATTGGTGGGAGGAGGACCTTTAACACTTACAAAAGTTGCTTGGTCTATATCTTGAAAACTGTTAAAGCAAGGTTGTAAATTTGGAGCACTCGAAACGATATCTTTAAATAAATTAACTGGAGTATTATTAGATTTAAGATTATTTGGCAGCAAACTTCTTTTTGTCGTATCTCTTTCTCCTTTACTATTGTAAGGACCCAAAAATTGATTTATTAAATATTTTTCACCCTCAAAAAGAGCTGTTTCTGCTACATAAAATGTTTGTTGATACTCATCACTAACATTGTTGCTTTGATGGTCACTTGCAGAAATAACAATTAGTGCACCTCCCATTAATGACATAGCCATTAATAAAACTAAGGAAAGTACTAATGCAAAACCTTTTTCGTTATCCTTTTTCATTAGTCTAATCCAACATTTCTTGCATTAGCAGTGACAGTTATTATATCTCTTAAGTATTTATCTTCCTCAGATATGTCTCTTCCACTAGTTAATGAAACTATTTTTCTAATCACTCCACTTGCTTTTCTTTCCTTTCTATAAAACTCTTTTGTAGATCTTAATATTAATCCAACATCTACAGTTCTAACATCATAAGCTCTATTATTATCAGGGGTAAATGGTGTACCTGTTATTATTTTTCCATCTTCATCATGAGGTACAAAAATAAAATCTTGTACGTAGTCTAAAACAAATTCCTTTTCATAGAGACCTTCGGGTGATAAGCCTCCGGTTTTAGTCCATGCTCCTGACTCCCATCTTTGTTTTGATTTTAATATTTTAAAACCGTCACCTTGAGTTTGATCCGACTTTTCACACTCATATGTTATTTTATATCTTTGAAAGGTATATCGTTTATTCACATCAGTCTCAGTACTGTCATAATCAACACCGCCATAAACAATTTCTAATTTATCACACGTACCTCCCAAACCAGTACCTGATGTTATTTTAATAGGATTATGTTCATTGGTTGCAGCAATATCATCGTTTAAATATTTAAAACCTGCCATTCTTATTTCCCTTAAAACTTGACCAACTAAATCTCGTCCAGCTTGAGAAATTTTTGCTCTATCAGTCACTTGTCTATAAGTGCTATTTACAATTGTGTAAGATGTAAACATAGCAAGCATCATTAAACTTGAAATCACTATTGCAATTAGTATTTCAATTAAAGTCAGACCTGTAATGTTTCTTAATTTTTTTTTCATTATTTAATTTGAAAATACAAAAATTTTTTCTTGGTACCTTTTTGCATATTAATTTCCATTCGACCTATATACATTTGATCATAATAGTTAGTTTTTTTTGTTGAACAGCCGTCATTACACATTTGATAAACTTTCAAATTTTTTTTATCATTATTATCAACACATTTAAGATAATTTTTGGATACCCGTGATAGCCATTTCTTACGAATATTATCGTTTGCTGTTGATTCATTAAACGTATGTGCGTCTTTCGCTTCACATTTTTCTGATTTCCACTCATTATCTTTCAGCAAATCCATAAATTTTTTGTTACTGGTTTCTTGATTTTTAAAGGCATAGACATCCTCTGCAAATGTCCCTGCAATATAATTTGCTTTAGTTCTCTCACCAGATACATCTATAGATCTCACTGAATATTGGACCATTTGAAAAACTGCAATAAAACCAATACCAATTATGGCTGTTGAAACTAAACCCTCTAAAAGTGTAATACCCTTTTCAGCTAATTTTTTTTTCATATTATCTGCTTTTCCAACTTGCGCTTGTAAGACTATATTTATATTTTTCTATTAGTCCAAATCTAGAATATTTTATTCCATATGTGAAATTGTCAAGAGCTTTAGTTTTTGGAGTGCAGGCTGTCTCAAATGAACAAATAACGATATAATTATAATATGGAGTCTTACCACCATCAAAACCAATAGGGTCAACACCATCAGCAGTACCAGTTTTGTTGAAGTATGTTCCTCCTTTCGAAAAACAAATCGAAAAAGTATCTGTATTCCCACTCGCTGAAGGAAAAATTTTTATTTTGTCTGATAAAGAATAATTTGATAATTCTATTCCACCATTGGAATTTGAAAAATTATCAGCTGAACATGATAATTTCTTCCGTTGATTTAAAGCTAGAGAAAATTTATTTTGCGGTAAAGCTCTAGTCACCACTTGATAATTATTGTTGACAGATGAAAATTTTATTTGAACGTAAGGATAACTTCCTCTTTCAACCTGACTTACAGCTGATGTAAGATATGTTCCAATTTTTTCGTGTTGAGACTCTATGTGTCTCTTTTTACTCCAAGTAGAAAATTTTGGAAAACCCATGCCGGCAACTATTCCGATGAGTGCAAGTACAACCAAAAGTTCTATTAAACTAAATCCTTTAGTGTTCCGCTTTTGCTGCGCTAGCATCTATTTTTCCTGAAGTTACAAGTTCTTGAATTGATTTATCCATTGTAATCATACCTTCTCTAACTGCAGTTTGCATTATGCTTGGAATTTGGTGGATCTTTGCTTCACGAATAAGGTTTTGAACAGGCGGTGTGCATTTCATCACTTCAAAAGCACCACATCTTCCTTGACCATCTTTAGTTTTAAATAATCTTTGAGTCACAACCATTTTTAATGATGTTGAAATTTGTGCTCTTATCTGTGCTTGTTGTTCAGGAGGAAATACATCGATGATCCTATTAATAGTACTTGGTGCACCACTAGTGTGTAATGTTCCAAAAACCAAATGTCCTGTTTCAGCAGCCGTTAATGCTAAACTTACAGTTTCCAAATCTCTCATTTCTCCAACTAAAATCACATCTGGATCTTCTCTTAATGCTGCCTTTAGTGCAGCTGCAAAAGATTGAGTTTGTTTTCCAACCTCTCTGTGAGATACAATACTTTTGCTATCTTTATGAATAAATTCAACTGGATCCTCAACAGTAATAATATTTGCTGTTCTTGTTTTATTAATTTCATTCACAATTGCAGCAAGCGTTGTTGATTTTCCTGATCCTGTAGGGCCTGTTACTAAAACTAATCCTTTGTGCATATCGATTATATCATACAGAACTTGAGGTAGACTGAATTGCTCCATATCAGGAATTTTACTTTCAACCCTTCTACAAACACATGCTGGACCATTAATTGTTTTATAAAAGTTTGCTCTAAATCTTAAGCCCCCTAAGTTTATTGCGCTATCAAGTTCGTGGGTAGTTTCAAATTTTTCTAGCTCTACTTCATTACAATTCATCGATAGTAAATCTTTTATATCTTGAGCTGTAACCATCACTTCTTGGACCATTATAATTTCACCTGTTTGCCTATAAGCTAACGGAGATCCTGCTCTGATATGAAAATCGGAAATTTTTTTATTGTTTTTTGCTAAATCTTCTAATTTTTCAAACATAAGTAATTGATACTATAATATGTTGTTTTCTAACATAGTATTTCTATTTTTGACCCAAATTAGTCACTGTTTTAGGCCTTAAAACCTCTCTTTCTAATTAAATACTTAAATATTAAAATGTTTTATATATAAAGACAATTAACATTGATTTGAATATAAAGAATGAAAAACCCGCTAGCTAATCTATTTAAAAAAAAAGATACTGTAGACGCTCCTAGCGTAACTCCGGAAGCACCCTCAAAAAAAAAAGAAAATTTTTTTCAAAAATTAATAAAAAATAGGTTAGGAAAATCATCTGTAAAAGGCGAGGAAATCGTAGGGGTAGATTTAACAACCAACGAAATTCGTCTAGCACAAATTTCAACTAATAAATCCAATCAATGGATTTTGGAAAAATTTTACACTCATAAAATTGAAGATTTGCCAGAAAATGCAACTGTGTTAGAACATCCTGACAAAATCGGAGATGAGCTTAAAATTGCTCTTCAAAAATCAAAGATTTCAACTTCAAATGCTGCAATTGCAATACCTGTAACTAGTGCAATTATAAGAGTTGTGACCAGTCCTTTGATGACTGATGAAGAATTAAACAACGCAGTTAAGACAGATTCACTTTGGGAAAATTTAGTCCAGCTAACAGACAATTTAGATGATTATTCAATTTTCCATCAAGTAATAAACAGAAATCCAACAGAAAATACTATGGATATCTTGTTTGTTGCATCGAAACTTGCAGACATTAATAGTTATACAGATATCATAAAAAAGGGTGGATTAAATGCTGTCATAATTGATGTAAAATGTTTTGCATTAAAATCTGCAGTTGACCAGATAAACCAAATTTCAGGATCTATAGAAGATTCAAATTTAACTGCAGTATTAGAATTTGGTTTAGATGAAAATTATGTAATGATTTTATATGAAAATAATCCAATCATTACAGATATATTTATTAGAGGTCAGGATAGAAAGACTTTAGTCGAAAGCGATAATCAAGAGGAAATGGAGGCTTTAGTTAGAAGATACATTACTCAAGTAAAACAAGCTGTACAAGATTTTGAAACCAAATATGAAAAAAGAATCAGAAATTTAAAAGTTACCTCAAATCTTCCAAACGTCGAAACGTATCTTGCAAGCTTTAGAAAAAATTTAGTTAATACGGGTTTTAATTTATTTGATCCATTGGATGGAATTAAAATTCCTGCGCAATTAGAAGAAAATGTTAAGTTAGAAAATAGATCCTATCTATCAACAGTTCTAGGTCTTGCATTTCGAAAGTTAGATGTATTTGGTTACTTTAAATTCGTTACAGCTGTTAAAAATATTAACTTACTTCCAAATCGTGATACGATGATACAACAAAAAAGAGCAAAAGCTTTTTCAAATTTTGCGTTTAAAGGAATAGTTGGAGTTGTTGCAGCAGTTTATATCATTCTTTTTGGCTTATCATTCTGGCAAATTACTGTTTTAAATAATAAAATTTCAGACTATGACCAAGTGGTCCAGAACCATAATTTAAAAACTAAAGAAATAGAAAATTTAAGCAAAACACTTGGTAAGCTGAATAAGCAAATGGAATTAAGTAAATCTATAAAATCTAATAAAAAAATAAGCTTTAGAGTTTTAGCGCAAATAGCATCTGCTGTTCCAAAAAGAGTAAAATTTACAAAACTTGATTATAATGGATCAAACCAAATTTTAATTGAAGGTATGGCCGCTAGCGATCAAGATATTTTAAAATTGATCAGTAATTTAAATAATAAAAAATTAATATCACAAGCATCACTTGCTAGCATGACTTTACCTAACTCTGGAGGTAATACAAATAATACAATGAAGGGTTTTTTAATAGCTTGTAAATTGGAGAATGTTTAATGGATCTTAAAAATATTTCAATGGATGATCTTAAAGAAAAGTTAGCAGCTTTTGATAAAAAAACATTGATTAAATTTGGAATTGGATTTGGAGCAATAATTTTATTTTTAATAATATACTATGCAATTTTAAATCCAATGGTTAAAGAGAGAAAGGCTACTCATGAGGATAAAGTGTTGAAACTTCAAGAAATCCAAAAAATGGAAGATGATATTATCACCATTAGAAAAAGAATTAAAAAGATGGAGCCCATTGTTGAAAAAAATTCTACTCTTTTTCACTCTAAAGAAGAAGTGGAAGGATTATATCAAAGTCTAAGTAGATTTGCTGGAGCTTTTGGTTTAGTGATTTCAAAAATTGAGAAGCAAAAACCAAAACCTATATTAAAGCCTGGAGTGCCTGATCAAGCAGAGGATTTGTTGCAAGCTAGTCAAATATCTTACTATAAAATTCCTGTGCTTTTTGAAATCAAAGGTAATTTTTTGAGTTATATTAAGTTTAAAAGAGCAGTATCTAGATCAAAGAAGATGTTAAACTTTGACAATGAGATGATAAATGTTGTACAAAATGACAAAAACGGCTCAGTTATTGCAAGTGGAGAATTAACAATTGTAGGTCTACCTAATGAATTTTTTTAAAATATTCTTAATTTCATTCTTTTTAACTTTTTCAATTGCTGCTTTTGCTGATAATCACGATACAACTCAAAACGAGGATGTGAATCAGATTTCTCAAGAAATTCAAGATGATGAGGAAGTTCCACTAAACGATCCATTTGCAGGAAACGAAGGTACAACCGGTTCACTTGATGCAACAGTTACTCCTGAGGAGCAAGAGGATGTAATGAGTTTGTATAATTTTAAATTAGCTGGATTAATTTCTGGAAAAGATAATAGCTACATAACACTAGTCAATTCAAGTGGCGAAATTATTACACTAACATTGGGTCAGTATTTGGGAAAAATTAAATTAGTTGATTTAAGATTGACCGAAGCAATATTTGAAAAGGATGACAAAACTTACATGATGATTGATTTCAATAATTTAATTAGAGAAGCAGATGAATACTAAAAATATATTTAAAATATTTGGCGTAATTCTATTTTCAGTTGTATTAAGTGCATGTCAACAGATGAAAGATGTCAACAAGCCTTTTAAACATAATACACCATTAATTAAAGAGGACATCAAGAAGTCTGGTAGAGCTGAAATTCAAAAAACTCTAGAGTTAGGCCCTAAACCAGCAGATGGAAAAAAAGTTTACGGTAAAAGAAAAAAAATTTCTTCGGAGGCACAAAGAAACTATTTATTAATACCTGACACTTATCCTCTTTTAAAACAAAGAGTGACTTTAAAATTTAAAAATTTAGATTTTAAAGAAACTATGCACCTGATGGGTAAAATAGGTGAAATAAATGTATTAGTAGGTGATGAAGTGGCAGGAGCTATATCGGCTGAGCTAGTAGATGTACCTTGGGATAAAGCATTCCAAGCTTTATTAGATATGAAAAACTATGCATCAGATATAGATGTGAATTCAAATTTAATAAGAATTCACTCACCTAATGTATTAACAGAGCAAGAAAATTATAAATCAGATAGAGCTCAAGCTGTTAAAAGAAAAGTAGAATTAGAAGATAGTGTTGAACCAATTATTTCAGAAATATTTAGACTTTATTACATCACACCATCACAAGCAAAGACCACGCTAGAGGAATTATTTACCTCAAGATCAGGTGATGCATCATTCATTCCAATTCAAGTTACAGAGGAAAATACAACAAGATCAATAATTGTTAGAGGTAAAGAGCCAGATTTAGATGTTGTTGATAAATTAATCAAAGAAATAGATATAAGGACTAAACAAGTTCTCATTGAGGCTTTTATAGTTGAGGCAAACTCAGATTTTGAGAGAGCTCTAGGAACAAGATTGGGTGGATATTATTTGAGAGGTGGTAATAATATTGGAGGTGCACAAGGTACAAGTTCAGGAAGTGCAGATGGTATAGATCTAAACACAGTTGCTAATGTAGGATCAGCATCAGATAGCCTTACTGATTTTGCTGCGACAGGTGCAACAAGTGGAATTGGAATT
>CACKVV010000017.1 GCA_902603665.1 uncultured Pelagibacteraceae bacterium
GTATCCACCGCATCCTTTATTAACAACTTTAGTGTTACCTCTCAAGAAAATTCCCCTCAAGGATTAGCATTTAATAATGATGGCACGAAAATGTTTATTACAGGAGGTGGTGGAAGAGATGTTAATGAATATACTTTGGCTAGCGCGTTTAATACAGCAACGGCATCTTTTGTCGATAGTTTTGATATTAGTTCTCAAGATACTTTACCCAATGGTTTAGTATTTAACAGCGATGGAACTAAAATGTTTGTTACTGGCAATCAAGGTAATGATATTAACGAATATACGCTCTCTACTGGTTTCGATGTATCCACTGCTTCCTTTGTTGGAAACATTAGCGTCTCTTCGCAAGATACTACTCCGGGGGGTATAAAATTTAATAACGATGGTACTAAATTATTTATGGTGGGAGTTGCTGGTGCAGATATTAATGAATACACTCTTACTACTCCTTTCAGTTTAGTAAATATATCAGGTGAACATGACGGTGATGTTTTATTAGATGATACAGATGCAGATAGTGATACTTTAACAGTCACTCAAATAGCCGTAACTGGAGAGTCTAATTCATCTGTTTCAAGCAGTAGTTCATATAACTCAAGTGGAACATCAAAAACTGGTACTTATGGTACTTTAAGAATAGGTGCTGATGGATCATATGATTATGTAGCAGATCAAGCTGCTGCTGATGTATTAGATCCTGGTGCTGTTGTAACGGATAGTTTTACTTACACAGTCTCAGATGGAAATGGTGGAACTGATACAGCAACTTTAATAATCACTGTCGTAGGTGTGAATGATGATCCAGTAGGTGTAGTAGATAGCGGTTTTATTAAAGAAGGTGGAACTTTAACAGTTGCTAATAGTTCTTCTGCAAATGCTGGGTCAAGTACTGGAAATCATACAGGAGATATTACAGATAACGATACTGATGCTGACCCGAGTTCAACAGCAACCATTACCCACATTCAACACAGTGGAGCAGGTTCTGCAACAGCAGTAAATAATGTAACATATAATCATGGATCAGCGACTTCTGTTAGCGGTACCTATGGTACCTTAACAATTGGTTCGGATGGTTCTTACTCATATGTTGCAAACTCAAATATATCAGGTCTTGATGCAGGAGATGCAAATGTAACAGATGTTTTTACTTATACAGTTTCAGATGGTACAGCATCAACCACTACAACGCTTACAATTAATGTTATTGCTAGCCAAGATCTAACCGCACGAAATGATACAGGAACCGTTAATGAAGATGCAACACTAACAGTTGATAATGGTGATAATGCAACAAGTGTTACTGCAGCTACATACGACTCAAGTCCTTTTTCAGTAGTTTCTCAAGAAACAGGTCCAAGAGGACTAGCTTTCAGTAGCGATGGAAAAAAATTCTTTGTTGTAGGTTATCAAGGTCAGGACATTAATGAATATCATATGACGACAGCCTTTGATGTATCAACTGCAAGTTTTGATTCATCATTTAGTGTTAGCGGTCAAGAGGTATATCCACACGCTTTAGCCTTTAATACAGATGGTACAAAAATGTTTGTAGCTGGTTATGCAGGTCATGATGTTAATGAATATACATTAAGTACAGCCTGGGATGTTTCCACAGCTTCTTTTGTAGATAGTTTTGATATTTCAGGGCAAACTACCCAGGTAAGAGGATTAGCATTTAGCAAGGATGGAACTAAAATGTTTATTACAAACAATGTGGGCAATACTATTGAAGAATATACTTTAACCACCGGTTATGATGTATCTACTGCTTCTCACACTGATAGTATGGACATATCCTCTTACGATTTGGGTATTAGAGGAATAACGTTTAATAACGATGGAACAAGAATGTTTTTCCATGGTCAGTCAGGTCATGATATCAATGAATTCACTTTAAGTGCTGCTTATGATATTTCTACGTCAACTTATGTAGGCACCACTCAACCTCCTTCTGTTGATGCAGGTGCAGAAGATATCGCTTTTAACAATGATGGTACTAAATTATTTATTTCAGGAAATAATGATAATACAATTGATGAATATTCATTAGTCTCTCCATTTAATTTAGCTAATATATCAGGCGAACATACTGGAGATGTCATTGATACAAGTTCAACAGATAATTATGATACAGATCCTGATAGTGACACACTGACGGTTACAGCTATTAGAACTGGCTCAAGTGAGAATAATGGTACTCCAGGTTCAGTTGGATCTGCTTTAGATGGAACTTATGGCCAATTAACAATAGCTGCAAATGGATCTTATGCTTATGTAGCAAATAAAGATGCAGCAGATGCATTAGATCCAGGTGATGTGGTTACTGATAGTTTTAATTACACAGTTTCAGATGGACAAGGTGAAACTGATATTGCAGTTTTAACAATTACAGTAATTGGAATTAATGATGCTCCAGTTGGTGTTGCTGACACAGACTCAGTTGTAACAAGTAATACCGTTACAGATGCAACAAATAGTGCTGGAACAGTAATATCGGATGATACTGATGCTGATGCAAGTTCTTCTTTAACAGTAACAGCTATTCAGCATAGTGGAGCGGGTAGCGCAACTTCTGTTTCTGCAGGCACAACTCGTGCAAATGGTGCATCAAGTAGTGGTACTTACGGTACCTTAACAATTGGTGCAGACGGCTCATACTCTTATGTTGCAGGATCAAGCACCGGAACAGACGTATTTACTTATACAGTTTCTGATGGAACAGCAACAACAACCACAACTTTAACAATTACAGTTGGAGCCAGTAATAACGCTCCTTCAGCAGTTGCAGATACAGATAGTGTAAATGAAGACGCAACAGTTACTCAAAGTTCTGGTTCAAGTTTGCTAACTGCCGATGATACCGATGGTGATGGTGATAGTTTAACAGTAACACAAATTAAAAAGGATGGTGGTACCAACTCAGCTGTATCTGGTGGAAGTTCTTATAACTCAAGCGGGACCTCTGTTACAGGAACTTATGGAACATTAACTGTTGGAGCTGACGGAACATATACATATGTTGCAGATCAAGCAGCTGCTGATGCTTTAGATGCAAGTGATATTGTTACAGACGTATTTACTTATACTATTTCAGACGGTAATGGCGGAACTGATACTGCAAACTTAACTATTACAGTTACTGGAGTTAACGATGCGCCAGTTGCTCAAAATGATACAGGCAGTGTAAATGAAGATGGAACATTGACTGTTTCAAATAGCAGCAATGCTACAAGCGTTACCGGAGTTTCTCAAGATACTGGTTCACCTTATTCACTTAGTGCAGGTACAGCACGTTCCGTAGCATTTAATCATGACGGTACTAAAATGTTTGTTGTTCATGCTCCCGGCACAGCAACAATCTCTGAACATGCTTTAACAACTGCTTTTGATATAAATACTGCTTCTCAAAGCACTACATATGACATTTCTTCTCACATAAGTGAACCACGTGGTATCAGATTTAACAGTGATGGTACTAAACTTTATATAATCAGTAGTGCAGGCGGTAATAAAAAGATTCATGAATATTCTTTATCTACAGCTTATGATGTATCTTCGTTACCAACTCCTTCTTCAACAGTAATTAGCAGCCAAGACGGTGGTCCTAGAGGTTTTACTTTTAATACTGATGGAACTAAAATGTTTTTACTTGGAGACACCAACCATCATGTTTATGAATATTCTCTATCAACAGCTTTTGATACCACAACAATATCATACACAAGTAGAAGTTTAGATTTTAGTTCAAGAGAAGTTACACCAAGAGGTATTTCATTTAATCCAACAGGTTCAAAATTATTTATTACAGGTCAAAGTAGTGATGAAATTTTAGAATACGATCTTAGTACTGGTTTTAACTTATCTACTGCAACATTTAATGGTGCATTTGACGTGAGTAGCTTTGCTAATAAACCTAATGATATTGTATTTAATAATGATGGAAGTAAAGCATTTTTAGCTCGAGCAAATTCAAACGCAGTCTTATCTTTTTCACTTTCAAGTCCATACAGTTTTGTTGATATAACAGGTGAACACACTGGAGATGTAATAGATACAAGTTCAAGTTCTAATTCAGATTCTGATGCAGATGCAAGCTCATCTTTAACAATTTCAGCAATAAGAGCAGGCTCAAGTGAAGGAAATGGTACTCCAGGTTCAGTTGGATCTGCCTTAGATGGAACCTATGGTCAATTAACAATCAATGCTAACGGTTCTTATTCATATGTTGCAAACAAAGATGCAGCCGATGCGCTTGATCCAGGTGATATAGTTACAGATAGTTTTAACTATACCGTCTCTGATGGAACAGCTACAGATATAGGTGTTATTACTATAACGGTAGTAGGTGTAAATGATGCTCCAACAGCATCAAACAATACTATTACAACTAATGAAGATACAAACCATGTATTTTCAACAAGTGAATTCAATTTTAGTGATACTGATGATAGTGGAAGTTTAAATAAAATAAAAATCACGTCATTAGAAGATAATGGTGCGTTACAATATTATAATGGATCTTCATGGGTTGATGTCACTTTAAACCAAGAAATTACAGCTCTAGATATTTCAAATGGATATTTAAGATTTAAGCCCGATGCCAATGAAAATGGAAGTTCGTATACTTCATTTGAGTTTCAGGCAAGTGATGGAACTACTTATAGCTCATCAAATACTATGACTGTCAATGTAACTGCAGTAAATGATACACCAACAGCAACTGATGATACTGCAAGTGTAACAGATGGATCTAGCGTTACAGTTTCAAATGCATCAAGCGGTGTAATTGATGATAATGATACAGATCCTGACAGCTCAGATACTTTAGTAATAACAAATATTTCTCACACAAATGGAAATAGTAGCAATGTTACATCCTCAACAACATATTCTAATGGAACATCAATAGTTGGAACATATGGAACTTTAACAATTGGAGCAGACGGAACATATACCTATACTCCAAATGGTTCTTTGGACACTGGTGAGTCAGGTAATGATGTATTTACCTACACAGTTTCAGATGGATCAGCCACAGATACAGCAACTATTACAATTTCGGTTACAGGTGCAAACGATGACCCAGTTGCATCAAACGACAGTAACACAATCGATATATCTACAAACTCAACTTTAACAGTTACAGATGGTTCCATTAAGGACGTGTTAACCAATGATACTGATGCTGATACCAACGATACGATTAGCGTAACAGAAATTAGAACTGGCGCTTTAGAGGGAGCTGGAACTTCAGGAGTAGTTGGGTCTTCATTAACTGGAACTTATGGAACGTTAGTAATAAACTCAAATGGAAGTTACACGTATATTGTTAATACTGGACTAGATGATACTTTAGACAAAGGTCAAATTGTATTTGAATACTTCAATTACACTGTATCAGATGGAACTACAACTGACACAGGATCTATAGTTATTAAACTTCAAAATGGTGGAAAGGTTGTTAAAGAAATTAAAGAAAAAAAAGCTGAAAGATTAATTAAGAGGGAAAGTAAAAGAAATGAAAAATCAAATAAATCAAATTTAAAATTACCAAAAATTGAAAGTAATTTTAAACTAGATTTAAACAAAATTGATCTTCCAAAACAAAATAAAAAAGTAGATTTTTCGCAAGGTCTTAAATTAACAGATCTTGTCGCAGAAACTAACTCAATTGAAGTTAAAGAAAAATTAAAAGACGTACCAGATGTTTTTGCAGATAAAGTAAAAGTTAAAGTTAAAAATGATAGTTTAAATCTTAAATTTAAAATTTTTAATGAAACAGGGTCTGATATTGTTAAATACGAAGGAGTTATGAAAGATGGATCACCTTTACCTGATTGGATCAAGGTAGATCCGAAGACAGGAGCTACTAAAACCAATATTCCAGATGGAGTGGAAAATGTAGAAATAATCATCATTGCAACGGATAGTCAAAATGAGAGAAGAGAAATAAGTGTTAAAATTGATCCAGAGCAAATTTTAAAAGATAAGCAAATACTAAAACGAGCAAAAAAACAAAATGCAAATATTACAGTTGATGAAAGTGGCAACGTAAACTTAATTAAAAATAATCAGGATAGTTCAGTAGATCAAAATTCTACAAGTATTTTAAATTTTAATAATAAATCAGATATTTTAAATATTCTTCAGTCAAAAAGATCTGATACTCTTTATACCCTAAAGCCAAAAGTTATTGATACAAATTTAGTTATAAATTTGCCAAGTGAACTATCACAAAAATTTGAAAGATCTAAACTTGTATTAAAAGATGGTTCTGAAATACCTGAGTGGTTAAGTTATGATCCTAACTCAGGAAAAATAATTGTAGAACCACCAGAAGATATTTCAAAATTAGACTTAAAACTTATTATAGAAAGAGATGGTGAAATAATTGTTAAAGATTTATCAATAGAATTTGGAGACAATAATAATACTGCGCAAATTGATGAGTTAAATAACGAAAAAACCGACAACAAATTTGTAAGTTTAAAAGAGCAATTAGATGAAGAGTTTACTAGTTGGGAAGATTATGGTTCAAACGTTATTAATAGATTATAAATAACACAATAAAATCATGAAAAAATTTATACTAGCACTCTTAATTTCTCTTATATTTCTAAGCTACACTCATGCAGAAGAAGAGGTTAAAGAAGCCAGAGCTTTAGTAACTGCAACTGAAAAAGTATCAATATCAAGTGAATTAGCAGCGAGAGTTGAAAATATTAATTTTCTGTTAGGAGATCCTTTTAAAAAAGGGGACGTTTTAATTAGTTTTGATTGTAAAATCTATAAAGCTCAAAAAGAAGTAATTCAGGCAAATTATGATAGTGCAAATATTCAATTAAAAAATGATAAAGAATTATTGGAGATGAGATCAATTGGAAAACTTCAATATCAACTATCAGAGTCTGCACTTAAAAAAGCAAAAGCTGAATTAAATATTGCAAAACTAAATGTAGATAGATGTGAAATTGTAGCTCCATACAACGGAAAAGTTATGGATGTTTATACAAGTATTTTTTCAACCATTGAACAAAGACAGCCCTTAATGGATATTGTTGGCGATGGTTTGTTAGAGGCTGAAATAGTTGTTCCTAGTAATTGGTTGAGGTGGTTAAAAAAAGGGCATGAGGTAAAAATTGTGATTGATGAAACAGGTGAATTTTTAGATGCAAAAGTAATTAGTCTCGGAGCAACAGTTGATGCAGTTAGTCAAACAATAGAATTGAAAGCTCAATTTAATGAAAAATATGAGTCTTTAATTCCTGGAATGAGTGGGATTGTTAAGTTTTGAGCCAAGATAAAAATATTAAAATAGCAAGATTAATTGGTTTAGAAAAAAAAACTCGTGAAGCTAAAACACAGGACGAATTAAATTTTGTTGTAGCAAATGAAACAAGACAAATCATTGATTATGTTAATTCATTTCTTCTCTTAAAAGCTCCAACTGATAAATTTCAAGTTAAAGCAACTTCAGATCTTGCAACAGTTGATAGAACTGCTCCATTAATTACGTTTATTGAAAATATTATAAATGAATCTGGACACAACTTTAAAGAAATTCAAAATTTAGATGTAGATAAAATTTCAAAAAAAATAAAAGTAAAAAAACCTAAAAATTTACCAGATAACATATTATGTATTCCTATTCTAAGTCCTCAAAAAGGTTTACAGGGTTATTTGATTTTATCGAGAAATGAAAAATTTATTGAAAATGAAATTGAATTATCAAGACACTTATCAGTAACTTATGGACATGCTTTCAATTCATTCCTAACAGATTTTTCAATTAAAAATTTTTTAAAAAAATATTTAGTTGGATCAAGAGCATGGATAGTAATTATTATTATTATACTGGTTTCAATCATCCCAATAAAAATAACGAGCACTGCTCCTGTTGAAGTAGTCCCGAAAAATCCAATTTTAATTACATCTCCTTTTGATGGAGTAGTTAAAAATATAGTTGCTAATAATAATGATCAAATAAACTCTGGTGATTTGTTAGTTATGCTAGAAGACACCGATCTTTTAAATAATTATAATTTATCAAAACAATCTCTACAAGTAGCAGAGAAGGAGCTACTAAGAAGTAGACAATCCTCATTTACCGACAATAAAGAAAAAGCAAGATTAGCAGAATTAGTTGCTCAAGTTGATTTAAAAAAAGCAGAAGTAGAGTCTACAGGTGAGAAATTAAAAAATACAAAACTTTATGCTAGCAAAGAAGGAATTGCGATAGTTGATCAAAAAAATGATTGGCAGGGAAGACCAGTTTCTGTTGGTGAAAAAATAATGACTATAGCAAACCCTAATAATGTTGAGTTTTTAGTTTGGTTGCCTGTCAAAGACTCATTGATTATTAAGGAAAATTCAAACGTTAAGGTTTTTTTAGACATAAATCCAATCAAGCCATTAAAAGGTAAGTTGCTTAGAGCATCTTACGAGCCATCATTGTCACCTGAAGAAGTTTTGTCCTATAAAATTGGAGTAAGTTATGAAGGCGAAGTTCCCCCAAGAATTGGCTTAAGAGGAACAGCCAAAATTTATGGCTCAAGAGTTACATTATTTTATTACTTATTTAGAAAACCTATTACGTTTGTGAGACAACTAATTGGTATATGATAATCCCATACTTAAGACAGGATCTAGAAATATTTAAAGGTAATAGTCGTGAAGATGGTGCACCTGCGTGGTTACTTTATGATGCTGTTAGGAATAAATATTTTACTCTCGGATTAACTGCCTTCAAACTTATTAAAAATTGGAGAGGTGGGGAAGATATTCAAAATTTTGAAAAAAAAATCAATTCAGACGGAATTGAAACTAACAGTGATGAAATAAAAAGTTTTATAGGTTTTCTTCAACAGAATAATTTAATTGTTCAACCTCCAGGACAAAATGTAAATTATTTATTGCAACAAAAAAACAGCATGAAAAAAAGCTGGTTGCTTAATCTTGTACATAGTTATTTATTTTTTAAAATTCCTCTTTTTAAGCCAGACGAGTGGTTAGGAAGAAACTTAAATAAAGTAAAAAGTTTAGGATCAGCAAAATTTAGAAATATAATATATATCTTAGGATTTATTGGTATTTGTCTTGTTATTCAACAATTTGCTGTATTTAAAAAAACATTTTTATATTTTTTTACATTCAATGGATTGATACTTTATTTTGCAACTTTAGTCACAGTAAAGTGCTTACACGAATTAGGACATGCTTTTGTTGCAAAAAACTATGGTTGTAGAGTATCTGCAATAGGAATTGCTTTTTTAGTATTTTTTCCTTTTTTATATACTGATACGACAGATGCCTGGCGACTTAGAAATCATAAAGAAAGACTTCTAATAAATTTTGCAGGAATACTTACGGAATTACATTTAGCATTGGTTGCAACATTTATTTGGGGAATTTTACCTGAAGGTGGAATGAAAAGTGTAATGTTTTTTATTGCAACCACTTCTTGGATATCCTCACTTTTAATAAATGTTAGTCCATTTATGAGATTTGATGGATATTATGTTTTTTCTGATTGGCTTAAAGCTGAAAATTTGCAGCCAAGATCATTTGCTCTAGCGAGATGGAAAATAAGAGAAACTCTCTTTGGATTTAATCACAAACCACCAGAAGAAATTAATCCAACGAGAAGATGGACGTTTATAATATATGCTTGGGCCACTTGGCTTTACAGATTTTTCTTATTTATTGGAATTGCATTACTTGTTTATCATTTAGCGTTTAAAGTTTTAGGTATTATTTTATTTGTTATTGAAATTTATTGGTTCATCATGATTCCAATTATTAAAGAAATTAAAAACTGGTACATGATGAAGTCTGAAATGAAACTAAATAGACAAACTGTAAGAACAATAGCAATTCTGACAGTTTTAACTATGATTGTTGTACTACCATGGAAATCATCTTTAAAAATTCCCGCTGTATATATATCTGAAAAATATTCAAAAGTTTATTCACCTTACCCAGCTAAAATTAAACAGATATTTGTAGCTAAAGATGCTGAAGTAGAAAAAGACCAAAAGTTATTAGAACTCTATTCACCAGATTTAGATAAAAATATAAATTCATTAAGAACAAAAATTAAACTTACAAAAACTAAGATTAACAGATTAAGCGATAGTGCTGGTAATATGGATCAATATATTACTCTTCAACAAAGATTGCTTGCACTACAAAGTGAGGTTCGTGGATTAACTAATATAAAGAGTAAGCTAATTTTAAAGTCGCCAATCAAAGGCAAAATTAAAGATTTTTCAGGGCTAAGTGAAGAAATGTGGGTTAGTAATACCGACCAATTATTAGGGATTGTGCATTATGGAACAGGTCAGGTTAAAGGCTTAATTAAAGAGGAGCAAATTGATAGGTTCCAAGAGAAAGCTCCTGCAGTATTTATTCCAAATGATGGTGAACATCAAAAAATTCATTTGATTTCAAGCACTTTAGATTTATCAGCTGTACAAAATTTACCTTACATATCTTTAAGTTCATTACACAATGGACCAATTGCAATTAGAAATTTTACATCAGGTGAATTTAAATACAGACCAGAAACTGCACATTATCTTGCAGACTTTAATTTAGTAAATAACAGTTCAATACAATTTGAATTACCAGGTTACGTTCATATTGAGGGTAGCAGATATAGCCCATTTATAAAATTCTTTAAAAATATAATTGCTCTGCTTGTAAGAGAGAGTGGATTTTAATTTTTCTTTAAAGATTGAAAAGCACTTAAAGCTGCTGCTCTTGCTTCTTCATGAATTACAATTGGTTTGGGATAATTTTTTCCAATAACAGTATTTATTGCTTCTTGATATTTTAATTCCATCTCCCAGGGCTTATGAATAAATTTTGAAGGTACTTTACTTAATTCTGGTACCCATTTTTTTACGTATAATCCTTCTTTGTCAAATTTTTCTCCCTGAAGAATTGGATTAAATATTCTAAAGTAAGGAGCTGCATCAGCACCACATCCTGCAACCCATTGCCATTGAGCAACATTATTAGCTTCATTAAAATCTAGTAAACAATTTCTGAAATATTTTTCACCTTCTTTCCAATTAATTCTTAAATGTTTAACTAAAAATGACCCAACTACCATTCTAATTCTATTATGCATCCAACCTGTTTCATAAAGTTCTCGCATTCCTGCATCAACAATTGGATAACCGGTCATGCCTTGTTTCCATGCTTTAAGATTTTTAGAATTTTTTTCCCATGGAAATCTATCAAATTCCTTTCTTAAGTTTCCTTTTAACATTTGAGGAAAATAATTAATTAAACTGTGAGAAAATTCTCTCCATCCCAGTTCATTTATATATTTTCTAATACTTATATTTTTTTTAATATCCTTTGAGCTTTTTTCATATATTGCAGCTACATGTATTTGACCGTTTCTAATATAGGGTGATAGTTTTGAAGATCCATTTATTGATGGGTAATCTCTATCAACACCATATTTTGAAATTCTGTTACTTATAAATTCTTTTAAGTTTTTGTGAGCTTCATCCTCAGATGGCTTCCAGTATTGATCAAACTTTTTAAACCAATCTTTCTTAGGCATAATTTGTTTAAAAGTATCCTTTGAATTGAATATAGTTTTTTTACTTTTTAACCTTTTTATCTCTGACGTTTTTTGTGGCACTGCATCTAGAAATACTTGTTCTGCATTTCTCCAAAAGGGACTGAAAACCTTAAAGGGTGTTCCATCATTTTTAGTAATTGATTGATATTCGTTTAAAATATTTCCTTTAAAAAATTTAAATGGAATATTTTTTTTTTCTAAAATTTTTTCAATTTCTTTATCTAGTTTTAAACGATCTGGTTCATAAACTTTATTCCAATAAATCGACATTTTATCTTTTGTATTTAATTTTGAATAAAATGAGATTTCATCAGTAATAATTGTCTCTAACTTGATGTTAAATTTTTCTAGATCATTTGAAAAACTCTCCAGTGATTTACTTATCCACCATCTTTGAGCTTCTCTTTTTCCATCAAAATACTCTTTATTATGTATGTAAATAGCAGTTACAGCATCATGATTTTTACAAGCGTACGCTAAAGCATGATTATTTCTAATTCTAAAATCATCCCTTATCCAAACAACAGCACAATCAGACATAGTTAGATCTTTTTTAAACCTTGAGATAAAAGCTTATTATATAGTGTTGCATCTGCATTACCTTCACATCCCATAACGAGTACATTTGATTTTTCATCAAGCTCCAAAAGATTTTTAATTTTTTTATTATTACATGATGCTATCAAACTTATTATTCCAGGTGTTGCACACTCACCACCTGTAATTTTTTTATTACTGAACTTTGCTTTAGCTAACATTGCAACTGTATTTGATACTTTTGAATCATCTATTGTTATACAATGATTTGTAGATTTATTTAAAATGTTCCAAGGTACCAGGGACATTTCGTTACAAGACATTCCTCCCATAATACTCTCTTTTTTTATTTTAATTTTTTTCATTTTTTTAGCTTCAATACTTTTTAAAACACAGGCTGCCTCTTTAGGTTCAACTACAATAATTTTTGGAATTCTTTTAAAATATCTTGCAATACCCGCCACAGATCCAGCTGCCATTCCTCCAACACCTGCTTGGAGAAAAACATGGGTAATGTATTGATTTGTTTGTTTGGATATTTCTTTAATCATTATTGAATAACCTGCCATTGTAAGTTGCGGTACATATTTATAATTTTTATTAGAGACATCTTGAACAATATGCCACTTATTTTTCTTAGTTTGACTTATGCATTCATTTAAAGAAGTTTCATAATCACCTTTAACTCTTGTAACAACGGCTCCAAATTTTTCTATTTCTTTAACTCTTGTTTCGCTAACGTACTGACTAACAAATATTCTACACTCAAGACCCAACCTTTGTGCTCCCCAGGCAACAGATCGTCCATGGTTTCCTGCTGTTGCTGAAGAAATTACAATATTTTTTTTTCCTTTTGAGATATCTTCAACTGCATAAGCTCCACCTAATGCTTTAAAAGATTTTAAATGAAATCTTTTAGACTCGTCTTTATAAAAAATATTTTTAAGTTTAAGATTTTTATTCAGTTTATCTAATTTAATTAGCGGAGTAGGCGAGTAACCTTTCCATTTTGATATTTTATTATAAGCTTTATCTATAAATTGTTTGGATAAATGTTTTAGAACTTGCTTTCTTGAAAAATTATATCTTTTATTGGATAAAAATTTTGAATATTTCCAAGAAGAAATTTTAGCCAATTCCTTCATGTTAACAGTCTAATGTGTTAGCTCTTTCCCAATGTGTAATAGGTTTTCTTTTATTAAATACTTCTTTTCTTTTAAAATTTGATAGCTCTGTTCTTTTTAATTTTAGATAACTTTTAATAACATCTTTACCAAAGGCATTATTTAACATTTTACTTTTTTCTAACATTCCTAGAGCTTGCCCTACATCATTTGGAAGTTTTGCAAGTTTTGGATATTTTTTATAATCTGTATACATATTGCAATGAAGAGGTTTACCAGGATTAATTTTTTTATTAATTCCCTCTATTCCTGCCGCCAATACACCTGCTTGCAATAAGTATGGATTTGCTGATCCATCCATTAATCTTAATTCAAATCTCCCCTGATCTGGAACTCTAATCATATGTGTTCTGTTGTTGCCGGTATAAGAAATACTACTTGGAGACCAAGTTGCACCTGACTTTGTTGGGGGTGCATTTATTCTTCTATAACTGTTGATAGTTGGGTTAAAAAAAGCTGATAAAGGTTGAGCATTTTTAATTAAACCACCAAGAAAGTTATAAGCTAATTTACTAAGTCCTAATTTATCTTTTTTATCTAAAAATTTATTTACTCCACCACTCCAAACAGACACATGAGCATGACAACCATTTCCAGTTAAATTGTTAAAAGGTTTTGGCATGAAAGTAGCTCTTAATCCATGTTTCTCAGCAAGATTTTTTACCATAAATTTAAAGAACACGTGTCTATCTGCAGTAACAAGACTATCAGAGTAATCCCAATTCATTTCAAATTGACCATTCGCATCTTCATGATCGTTTTGGTATGGTTTCCATCCAAGTTCAATCATGCTGTTGCAAATTTCTTTAATAAGATCATATCTTCTCATCAATGCAGATTGATCATAGCAAGGTTTTGACTGTATATCTCTTGGATCAGCTATTGATAAACCATCTTCAGAAATTAAAAAATATTCACATTCAACACCTGACTTCATTTGAAGTTTTTTTGCTTTTAGTTTCTGGATTTGGTTTTTAAGCATTACTCTCGGTGATGCTTCTACTGGTTTTCCATCCATATATAAATCAGAAGCTAACCATCCAATTTCTTTATTCCAAGGTAATTGAATTAAACTATCAGGATCAGGTATTGCAAACATATCACTATCAGCAGGCGTCATGTCCAACCAGGTAGCAAATCCAGCAAATCCTGCACCATTCTTTTGCATTTCATCAATTGCTTGAGCAGGCACTAATTTTGATCTTAATACTCCAAATAAGTCCACAAAACTTATTAAAAAGTATTTTATTTTTTTTTGTTTAGCAATTTGTGAAAGACTTTTTGGCATATTAAAAGCTATTAGAATTCAAATTCTTAATCAATCTTTTTCTTTAAATCCAGGTATCCAATTAGTTCCAGCTAATGGAACTCTTGCCATGGCAGCTGCTTCAACTGTTAAAGCAACTAAATCTTCAGGCTCTAAATTTCTTACATCAGACTTACCATTCGCTCTTGCTAAGGTCTGCAACTCTAACGTTAAAGTAGTCAAATAATTTTTTAACTGTCTTCCACCTTCTTTTGGATCTAGTCTTTTCTCAAGTTTAGGATCTTGTGTTGCAACACCTACAGGACATCTACCTGTATGACAGTGATGACAGTAGCCAGGTTCTGTTCCAAGTTTTTCATAATCTTTTCTGTATAAGTCCGCATTGCAATTCAATGCCATCATAGCAGCAGAACCAATTGATACTGCGTCCGCTCCCATAGCAAGTGCTTTTGCAACATCCGCTCCTGTTCTAATTCCACCAGAAACAATTAGTTGAACTTTACGGTGCATATTTAATTCTTTTAATGCATCAACTGCTTCTCTTAATGCACCTAAAGTTGGAATTCCAACATGTTCAATAAATACATCTTGTGTTGCAGCAGTGCCTCCTTGCATTCCATCTAATACAACGACATCTGCACCTGCTTTAACCGCAAGTGCAGTATCATAATAAGATCTTGCAGCACCTACTTTAATATAAATAGGTTTTTCCCAATTTGTTATTTCTCTTAGCTCTTGAATTTTGATCTCTAAATCATCTGGTCCAGTCCAATCAGGATGACGACATGCACTTCTTTGATCAATTCCCTCTGGTAGCGTTCTCATTCCCGCAACTCTTTTATTAATTTTTTGACCTAACAGCATACCGCCGCCGCCTGGTTTTGCGCCTTGTCCAACAACAACTTCAATTGCATCTGCTTTTCTTAAATCATCAGGATTCATGCCATATCTAGAAGGAAGTAATTGGTAAACTAAATACTTAGATGAACCCCTTTCTTCTTTGGTCATTCCTCCATCACCTGTTGTTGTTGAAGTTCCCATTGAGGATGCACCCCTTCCTAATGCATCTTTAGCGTTAGCGCCTAACGCACCAAAACTCATCCCAGCTATAGTAATAGGTATGTCTAACTTTAAAGGTTTCTTTGCAAATCTGTCTCCAAGCACAACTGAAGTGTTGCATTTTTCCCTATATCCTTCCAAAGGATATCTAGACATTGAAGCACCTAAGAAAACTAGATCATCAAAGTCAGGAACTTTTCTTTTAGCACCTAACCCTCGTATTTGATAAATTCCCTCTTTAGCTGCTCTTTGAATTTCATTAATAGTTGATTGAGGAAATGTTTTAAATTCTTTTAAGCCTTTCTTTTTCATTTAATACGCTCCTGCATTATCAATTTTAAAATTATATAGTTTTCTAGCAGAGCCATATCTTTTAAAATTTTTGGGATTTTCAGAAATATTTAAATCTTTAAA
>CACKVV010000018.1 GCA_902603665.1 uncultured Pelagibacteraceae bacterium
GCCACAATCTATACACTCATCCGGTTTAATTACAAGCATATTTTTGCCTTCATAAAAACAATCAACTGGACAAACTTCAACACAATCCATCAATTTACACTTAATACATTTTTCATTTACAAGATATGTCATTATAGATTTTGTTTAACTTTTTCTTTGATATCACCTACTACTTTATTATCTAAATACAACAAGCCTGATAAACGTCTCATTAGATTTGTTTCATAAACATCTGCATTTTCATCAGAGTAAATAATCTTCCATAAAGCTTCTATTATAATTTTTTTTTCGTCTTCACTTATGTTTTTAACCTTTTTTGTAAAATCTAATATTTGATTTGAATCCTGTTCTTTTTTTTCAGCTTCTTTAATTATCGCCTCCAAATTTTCATCTTTTGCACCCATTTCAATTAATGCTTTGATTATTATTTTTTTTTCCTTTTCTGTGTAGTTTTCATCAATTTTTGCTGAATGAATTAATAAAGAGCAAACCTCAATTAAAGAAACATTATTTTCTTTTGTACTCTCATTTTTTTTAAAAAGGTTAAACATTAATCTAAATTCAGTTGCTTCAAAACTTGAAAAGGATTGTCTTTAATTTCTTTTTTTACATTTTTTTTCTTAAACACTTTTTTAGATGGTAAATACTTGAAGTAAAGATCTTTTTCTTTTTCAAAAGTTTTATAATTCATTTTGTTTAATAATTTTATAAAATTTTCTTTATTACAACCTAATAAATTTAGCATGTCAGGTATTAGTTTTATCTCTGTGTCATTATTTTTATTTTTTGAATTAAAAATCATAAGAAATAGCCTTTCTAGAATGTCAATTCTTACATAAAACCTATCAAATTTTTCAAATCCACATAAAAGCATAAATTCTCTATTAGACGGTTTGTCTTGCTCCAAAAAGTTTAAGCCAAACGTTGGAGGTTCTAATTGTTCATTTTTTTCATTATAATTTTTCCACAATAGAGTTCTCAAAGATACTGTACTTGGTTTAAATAATTTAAATAAAAAAATATGATAACGTCCAAATCTTACTCCTAAATTTCTTAGTTTTTTCCTCTCATTTTGATCAAGTTTTTTAAGATAGGATGAAATATTCTCTCTCTTCACAACCCCATTGTTTTCATATAAGTGATACGCTAAAGCTCTAAGGTCTGAGTTTTTTTCTTGAGTATTTTTTAAATCAACCAAGCTTTTTAATTCTGTATTTATTTTTTTTTGTATCCATCCTTGAATAAATAAATCAAGTTTACTTCTCTCGTCATTTTCAATCATATCGTCTATAAGGAGATGTACTTTTGGATTCAAATAATCTTCACCTGGTAATAATTTAGCTATTTGATTATTTTTCCAATAAATTTTAAAATCTTCTTTTAATTCTATTAATCCAGTATCAATTATTTGCTTTATTCTTTTGATTATTTCTGGACTTACATTTTGTCTGGCTGCTTTTTTAAGAGATTTTATATCAGCATCTAGAGCATCAACCTTTAAATCTAAATGCAATTTTAAACCTTTTAAATTACCGATATATTGATTATTAATCATCACTTTTTCATCTTCTAAAATTTCAGTGCTAAAAGTGATATCTTGTTTTAACCCCCTAGCAAGCACACTTGCTCTTTTATCAATAAAAGTTTTTGTTAGTTCTTCATGTAATCTATCAGAAAGTTTATCTTCAAGATTTTTTGCTCTTTCAACCCAGTAATCCTGATTTTCTACCCAATTTGCTTTGTTTGCAACGTAAGACCATGTTCTAACATTTGCAATTCTATTTGATATAGAGTCCACATTTCCCTCAATTTTATCTAACGAAGTTAGCTGTTCTTTCATATATTGATTTGGAATTCTTTTATTTTCACTGGTTAGGAATTTAAAAACTTTACTAATAATTTCTAAATGATTTCCATATGTTTTCTTTACAAAATCAGGTATTTGGCAGCATTCCCATAAAATTTTTAAATCATATGAATTCTCCAGTATTTGAAAGTCTGTTGCATCTTTTAAAAAATATTTTAAGGCTTTTTCATCTTCACATTCATAAATTCTTCTAAGCCATTCTTTGTCTGGTTTCTCTTCAAGAGATTTAATTAAATTTAATTTACTACTAAAGTTTAATTTTGAATTCCTCCAAAATATTTGCTGTATTTCAGGAAATTTATGTTGTTCTAATGCTTCAATTTCTTCAGGATTAATCTCACCACATTCACCAGTTATTCCAAAAGATCCATCGTTTAAGTATCTTCCAGCTCGTCCTGCAATTTGTCCTATTTCAGAAATATTAAGTCTTCTTAATTTTTTACCATCAAATTTTTTAATATTTGAAAAAAAAACTTGATCTAAGTCCATATTTATACCCATTCCTATTGCATCAGTTGCAACTAAATAATCTACGTCCCCAGATTGATATAAATTAACTTGAGCATTACGTGTCTTTGGACTTAGTGAACCCATAACAATAGCAGCTCCACCTTTTTGTCTTCTAATGAGCTCAGCTATTGCATAAACTTCTTCAGCCGAAAAAGCTATTACAGCACTTTTTCTCTCTATTCTTGATATTTTTTTATGCCCCCCGAATGAAAGTTTTGAAAATCTTTCTTTATTGATAAATTCAATATCATCACTCAGTTTTTGTAAAATGGGTTTTATTCTATTAGATCCCATTAGCATTGTTAATTTTTCTCCTCGAAGACTTAATAATCTATCTGTAAAAATATGACCCCTTTCATTATCACTACACATTTGAATTTCATCTACACCCACAAACTCAAGATTTTTATCAATGGGCATTGACTCTACTGTGCAAAGAAAATATTTTGCATTTATTGGGATAATCTTTTCCTCTCCTGTTATTAGAGCTACTTTTGATGGATCAATCTTTTTTACAATTTTGTCATAGACCTCTCTTGCTAACAATCTCAATGGAAAACCAATCATTCCTGATTCAAAGGAAAGCATAGTTTCTATTGCTAGAAAGGTTTTCCCAGTATTTGTTGGACCAAGAACTGCTGTAACTTTATTTTTTGACATTTCTACTTTTAGTATGATCTTTTTTTTGCCTACTATATTTTGTTGCCTGAAAAGAACAAAGATAGTCTAAAACTAGTCCGAATCAGAGGTGAAAAAGTTCTCATTTTAAATTATTATTGGATAAAGTTATCACAATTAATAAAAATTCAATATATTTTTTTCGATGCAGAAAAAATTGTGGGAAGCCACTATATCCCAAAAAGAAAACTCAAACTTACGTAGTTTTGAAAAATTTTTAATTAATAAATATAATTTCAAAAGTAATAAAAATTATAAAAAGCTTCTTAAATGGAGTTTACAAAACCCAAGTTCATTCTGGAGTGATATTTGGGACTTTGCAGAAGTTAAAGGTGTTAAATCATTAAAAAACAAATTTCATAAAAAATTTACTAAAAATCAATTTTTAGTAAACTCAAAATTAAATTTTACTGAAAATCTCCTAGTGAAAAACAATAATAAAAAAGCTATTACTTTTATCAGCGAAAATGGTTTTAAAGAAACTAGATCTTGGATTGACCTTAAAAAGAATGTTGAAGATTTAGCTACATTTTTAAAAAAATATAAAATAAAAAAAGGTGTCCGTGTTGCTGCTTATATGCCAAATCAGATTGAGACGGTTGAGTGTTTCTTAGCAACTGCAGCTATTGGTGCTATCTGGTCATCTTGCTCACCTGATTTTGGAACACCAGGACTAATTGAGAGATTTTCACAAATAAAGCCAAAAATTTTAATTTTAACTGATAGGTATTATTACAATGGAAAAGAAATAAGTATTTTAAAAAGATTACCATCAATTATTCATAATATAAAATCCATAAAATATGTTCTTATATTTTCATACCCTGGAAAAAAATTAACTCAAATTAGTAATTTAAAAAGTGTAAATATTTTTACCAAAAAAAATATTGTTCATTCAAAAAATAAAATTTTTAAGTATGAAAAGTTCGATTTTAATGATGATTTGGCTATTTTATATTCAAGTGGAACAACAGGAAAACCAAAGTGTATTTGTCACCGACTTGGAGGAGTGTTGCTTCAACACTTGAAAGAACATAAACTTCATTGTGAAATTAAGCCTGGAGATAACATATTTTATTTCACTACCTGTGGATGGATGATGTGGAATTGGCTTGTAAGTGCATTGGCCAGCAAAGCTTCGATTGTTTTATTTGATGGTTTTCCAATGCATAAAAATAAAGATCTTCTATTTAAAATAGCTGAAAAAGAAAAAATATCACTATTGGGTGTTAGTGCAAAATTTATCGATCAACTTAAAAAATTAAAATTAAATATTAAGTCTAAATTTAAACTAAAATATCTTAAAACTATATGCTCAACTGGTTCACCATTATCATCTGAAGGTTTTGAATATATTTATAGAAATGTAAAAAAAAATGTTCATTTGTCCTCCATTTCTGGGGGAACAGATATTGTATCGTGTTTTGTTTTAGGAAATATATTTTCTCCAGTTTTTAGCGGTGAGATTCAAAACAATGGACTTGGTATGGATGTTGATGTTTTCTCAGAAAGAGGAGAATCAGTTCTTAATAAAAAGGGTGAACTTGTGTGCAAATCTCCATTTCCGTCGATGCCAAACAAATTTTGGAATGATCCAGAAGGTAAAAAATATCAAAGCGCATACTTCTTAAAATATAAAAATATTTGGCATCACGGAGATTATGCTGAGCGAAAAAAAAACGGAGGCTATATAATTTATGGTCGATCAGACGCAACACTCAATCCTAGAGGGGTTAGACTAGGTACTGCTGAAATATATTCAGTTATAGAAAATTTTAAAGAGGTTAAAGAGTCTATAGTTGTAGGACAAAAATGGGATAATGACGTAAGAATAATTCTCTTTGTTGTTATGAGCAAATCTTATTCTTTAAATGACGATATAATTTTAAGGTTAAAAAAAAGAATAAGAAGTGAGGCATCACCACGACATGTTCCATCAAAAATAATTCAAGTTTCAGATATACCTCGAACAAAGAATGGTAAGATTGTTGAATTAGCAGTAAAAAATACAATTGAAGGAAGTAAAATAAAAAATGTCCAAGCTTTAGCAAATCCAAAGGTTTTAAATGAGTTTAAAAATCTAAAGCAGCTTAAATTTTAAATTTCTTTTTTATAACTTTTTATTTAATTTTTTCCACACTCCTGAGGCTATAGCAATTTTATTTTTTTTTGATCTCAATTCACAATTCATAAAAACTAGTGTGTTAGTTACTTTTTGAATTTTAACATCACCTATAATTTCATCACCAATCTTTGAGGAACCAATATATTTAATATCTAATGAAATAGTTACACAGACTTTATTTCCCGCAGATCGATATACTGCTGTACCTGCACCAGCATCAATTATTGATGCAATATATCCACCGTGAGTAATTCCAACTTTATTGATATGATTTTTTTTTACTTTTGCTTTAAATTGATATTTGTCTTTTGTTAAATCTCTGAAAAATAAACCACCGTTATGTTTCATAAAACCAGGTTTTTTACTTATTTGGTGATAAATTTTATTCATTAAATAAATACACTAATTATATAAAGAATAACTATCACAATTAAAAAAAAATAAATAACTGATTTTTGAAGCGACAAATTAATTCCTTTCCAATTTTGGTGCGCCTGCTAGGAGTTGAACCCAGAACCTCCTGGTCCGTAGCCAAGCGCTCTATCCAATTGAGCTACAGGCGCGACTTATTAAAGTATTTTAGTTTAATTTTTAATCTATATTTAAGATTATTCAAATATTGATTATTTATTTTTGGAAATAATCATCTATTTTAGAAAAAAAGTTATATATAATATTTCAAAATGAACTTAGAATTGTTAGTCCCAGATATTGGAGATTTTGATCAAGTAGAAGTAATAGAAGTACTTGTCAAAAAAGGTGATAATTTAAAAAAAAATGATGCAGTAATTACTCTTGAGAGTGATAAATCTAGTGTAGAGGTTCCATCAACAATTGAAGGTTTAATAAAAGATATAATTGTTAAAGTTGGTGATAAAGTTTCAAAAGGAGATGTAATTTTGTCGGTAGTTGGGATTGAAAATAAAGATGAAAAAATACCTCCACTTACTGAGAAAATTATTGAAGAGGCCGAAAATACAATTCAATACAAGGACAATTTAAATCAAATAAAAAAACCTGACCCAATTGAGAATATAAAAAAAAACAATATAGAATTTGTCTCTAATAAAGATGATATTGATCCTGTAGAAACTAAAGAATGGGTGGAATCACTCACAGCTGTTGTTCAACAAGAAGGATCTGAGAGAGCAAATTTTTTAATTAAGCAACTAATTGATCATGCATACAGACAGGGTTCAAAAATTCCTTACACCCAAAGTACTCCATATATAAATACAATTCCTCCAGAGGAAGAAACGAAATCTCCCGGTGACCAAAATATTGAGAGGAGGTTAAGATCATTAATTAGATGGAATGCAGCAGCAATGGTTGTCAGAGCTAACAAAAAATTTCCTGAATTAGGTGGCCACATAGGAACTTTTGCATCAGCAGCAACCTTATATGATGTTGGGATGAATCACTTTTGGAGAGCAAAAAGTGATAATTTTGGAGGAGACTTAATCTATTTTCAAGGTCACAGCGCTCCAGGCATGTATGCAAGAGCATTTCTAGAGGGTAGACTAAACGAAAAACAATTAGACAGTTTTAGACAAGAAGTTAATAAAGGTGGACTGTCTTCATACCCTCACCCTTGGCTAATGCCTAATTTTTGGCAATTCCCAACTGTTTCAATGGGACTAGGTCCTATGCTAGCAATATACCAAGCTCGTTTTATGAAATATCTAATTAATAGAGGTTTAATCAAAGACGAAGGGAGAAAAGTTTGGGCTTTTCTTGGTGATGGTGAAATGGATGAACCAGAATCATTAGGCGCAATTGGTTTAGCAGCTCGAGAAAAATTAGATAACTTAATATTCGTAGTGAATTGTAATCTTCAAAGACTTGACGGACCAGTCAGAGGAAATGGTAAAATTATCCAAGAGCTAGAAGGAATATTTAGAGGTGCAGGCTGGAATGTTATTAAAGTTATCTGGGGATCTTATTGGGACTCTTTATTGGCCAATGATAAATCTGGTTATCTTGTTAAATTAATGAATGAAACTGTTGATGGCGAATATCAGGCATTTAAGGCAAGAGATGGTTTGTATGTAAGAGAGAAATTTTTTGGAAAATTTCCAGAGACTTTTCAAATGGTATCTGCAATGTCAGATAAAGATATTTGGAGACTAAACAGAGGTGGTCACGATCCCCATAAAGTTTATGCAGCTTACGATAAAGCTGTAAAAAATATAGGCAGCCCAACTGTTATTATTGCAAAAACAATAAAAGGATATGGGATGGGTAAATCTGGTGAAAGTGTAAATACTACACATCAACAAAAAAAATTAGATGTTGATGACTTAATGTATTACAGAGATAGGTTCGACGTTCCTTTAAGCAATCAACAGGTTAAAAATATAGAATATTTTAAACCTGACGAAAATTCACCTGAAATAAAATACTTAAAACAGCGTAGATATGAATTAGGAGGCTTTATCCCAGAGAGAACAACTTTTTCTAAACCAATTAAAACGCCAGAAAAAAATATTTTTGACACTATGACAAAATCAACTGGAGAAAAAGAAATGTCCACCACAATGGCATTAGTCAGAATGTTAACAAGTTTATTAAGAGATAAACATGTTGCAAAAAAATTAGTTCCAATAATTCCTGATGAAGCAAGAACGTTTGGAATGGAAGGGTTCTTTCAAAAAATTGGTATCTATGCACACGAAGGCCAAAAATATGAACCAGAAGATGCAGCTCAATTGAGCTCTTATAGAGAGGAAAAAAGTGGTCAAGTGCTAGAGGAAGGTATTAATGAGGCAGGTGCTATGTCTTCATGGATAGCAGCGGGAACATCTTACACAAATCATGATATTGAGATGATCCCAATTTATCTATTCTATTCAATGTTTGGATTTCAGAGAACAGGAGATTTTGCTTGGGCAGCTGGAGATAGTCAGGCTAGAGGATTTTTAATTGGTGCTACAGCAGGTAGAACAACTTTAGCTGGTGAAGGTTTGCAGCATCAAGATGGACACAGTCATTTATTGGCTTCCACTATTCCCAACTGTATTTCATATGACCCAACATTTCATTATGAGTTAGCAGTCATATTTAGAGAAGGCCTTAAAAGAATGCATGAGAATAATGAGAATATTTTTTATTACATAACTACTATGAATGAAAATTACTCTCACCCTGAAATGCCAAAAGGGTGTGAAGATGGAATTTTAAAAGGTATGTATAGGATAAAGGATTTTACAAAACACAAAAAAAATAAAATTCAACTTCTCGGTTCTGGAGCTATTTTAAGAGAAATGATTTCTGCTGCAGAAATTCTTCAAAATGATTACGAAATAGACAGTGAAATTTGGAGTGTTACTAGTTTTAATGAACTTAGAAGAGATGGATTAGAGGTAGAAAGATATAATTTGTTGAACCCTGATAAAGAAAAAAAAATAACCTATCTTGAAAAGTGTCTTGGTAAAACCGAAGGACCTATACTTGCGGCTTCAGATTATATGAGGATGAATTCTGATCAAATCAGACCTTATGTATCGAAAAGCTTTTACTCACTCGGCACAGATGGTTTTGGAAGAAGCGATACGAGAAAAAATTTAAGAAAATTTTTTGAAGTAGATAAAGAACATATAGTTACATATGGATTAAGCATTTTAGCTAATGAGCAATTAATTGCATCAAAATACGTCAAGGATGCAATTAAAAAATATAAAATTGATCAGGCAAAACCAACGCCAACCAAATTATAATGGAAGATAAAAACCTTATAGTTCCAAATATTGGAGAATTCAAAGATGTTGAGGTAATTGAAGTCCTTGTAAATGAAGGTGACTTTATAAAAAAAAATGATCCTTTGATCACAATTGAAAGTGATAAATCAAGTGTTGAGATACCCAGTTTACTTTCAGGCAAAATTCAAAAATTAAATGTGAAAATCGGAGATAAAGTATCAGAGGGAAGTTTAATAGCTATTATCGCGTCTGAAGAAGAAAAACAAAAAACAATTAAAACTATTTCTGAAATTAAAAATGAAAATAAAAAAGAAATAAAAGCTCCTATAAATATAAATAAAAGTGAAGAGGTAAATATTTCCTCGAATAATCAAAACTCAGCAACTCTTGCTAGTCCAAAAGCAAGAAAATTTGCCCGTGAATTAGGAGTAGATGTATCAGAAATTAAGGGGTCAGAGAGATTAGGCAGAGTTGTAGAAAGTGATGTTAAAAAATTTGTTGCTGATAGAATTAGTAAGCCTACTAAGTTTGAAAAGTACGAAAAAAGAGGTGAGATTTTAGATAAATATAAACATTCAGAATTTGGAGCTGTAGAGACAAAATATCTTTCTAGGATAAAAAAAATAGCAGCTCCTCATTTAACAAATTCTTGGAATAAAATACCTCATGTAACGAACCACGATGAAGCTGATATAACTGAAATGGATGAATTCAGGGTGTCTTTAACAGATATTTACACGGGTAAAAAAAAGAAAATAACACCTTTAGCATTCATCATAAAAGCTTTGGTTTCTACCCTAAAAAAGTTTCCAAATTTTAACGCCTCCATAGACAATATTGAGGAAGGAAAAATTACACTTAAAAAATATTTTCATATAGGTATTGCAGTAGATACCCCTAATGGACTTATGGTTCCAAAAATTAGAAATGCTGACATAAAGAATATTGCCCAGCTAGGGGATGAATTAAAAAAAGTAAGTAATGATTGCAGAGAATTAAAAATTAATAAAAAAGAATTTTTTGGAGGATCTATGACAATCACGAGCCTTGGAGGAATAGGAGGATCTTTTTTTACTCCTATAATCAATTTGCCGGAGGTAGCTATTCTCGGTATTGGTAGAACTTATAAAAAACAAATATATATTAATAATAAATTTATGACTAGAACTGTTTTACCTTTATCTTTATCTTATGATCATAGAATAATTGATGGTGCAGAAGCTGCAAGATTTAATAACGAACTGAAGGATAATTTAGGGAAAAATTTTGCTTACAAATTGGCGATTTAATATAAAAGAAAATGATTAAAAATTTCAAATTAAAAAAAAATAATGTTGAAATTTTTTTTGTGAATAGAAAATCAAAAATATATCCCAATATATGGTTGCGTGATCATATCAAAAATACAGAAAATTGGGATTTTAGAACAAACCAAAGAAAGACTTTTACAGCTAAACTAGCGTCAGATTTAAAGGCAGTTAAGGGCAAAATTTTAGAAAATGGAAAACTTTTAAGTATAACTTGGTCAGATTCATCTTCGCCAGCAAAATATTCACATAAGTTTCTGTTGAATAATTCAGA
Source organism: uncultured Pelagibacteraceae bacterium (assembly GCA_902603665.1). Classification (GTDB taxonomy): domain Bacteria; phylum Pseudomonadota; class Alphaproteobacteria; order Pelagibacterales; family Pelagibacteraceae; genus Pelagibacter. Next base: position 10,460 of record CACKVV010000018.1, read on the forward strand.
GAAAAAGCAATTAAAGAAAAATATTAAACCATGGATAGCTCGTGATATCAAAAACCAGATTTATATTGATTATAATAAAATAGACGAAAATAAAAATTTCTTAAACTTGCTAGAGAGTTTACATAAATACGGTTTTGCAGTAATAAAAAATTGTAAGCCAAATCTTAAATCTGTAAATAAAATCGCTAATAAAATAGGTTATGTTAGAAATTCAATTTTTGGCGGTCTTTGGACCTTTGAGTCAGATAATAAAAAAGCCGACAGCGCATATTCACAGGAAGAATTAAGACCACATACAGACTCAACATACAGTAATGATGCGCCAGGATTACAATTACTACTTTGTTGCAAGTATAATGCAAAAGGTGGGGCATCAATTATGGTTGATGGTTTATCTATAGCAAGAGAATTAAAAAATAATTATCAAAAATTATTTAAAACTCTCACTGAAATAAAAGTAAAAGGTAAATATTTAGGGGATGGTGTCGATCTTGAGGCAGAGAGACCAGTTTTTAGATTAAATAATAATAAAGAAATTGTACAAGTCAGTTTTAATAATTATGATAGAGCTCCTATCGACTTACCATATAAATCAACATTAGAATTTTATAACGCAATTAAAAAATTCGACCAATTAGCTAACAGTAAAAAATATCAGTGGAGACATATATTACGACCAGGAGAACTTTTGATATTTAATAATTGGAGAGTAATGCATGGAAGAGGGTCATTTAGTGGGAAGAGAAAAATGGCTGGCTGTTATATCAATAAGGAAGACTTTGATAGCTGTTGTAGAATGAACAGCATAATTTATTAAATTTAAATCAAAATGAATAAATCAGCATCATTAATTTGTGCTCTAATAACGACCTTTATTTGGGGAACAGCTTTTATTGCACAAGACACTGGAATGGATAATATTGGCCCACTGACTTTCAACTCTGCTAGATTTTTTATTGGTTTCATTTTTATGCTTCCAGTTGCTTTAATAATTGAGAGAAAAAAAATAATCCCTGAAATTAATTCAAACAAAAAACTTTTTTTTAAATATTATATGTTTATGGGAGTATCTCTATTTTTGGGTACTTCGCTTCAACAAGCTGCTTTACAATATACCAATATTGCTAATGCAGCATTTTTTACAATTTTCTACGTCCCAATTGTTCCAATATTGTTATTTTTTTTTTATAAAATCAAAGTTCACTGGAGTATCTGGCCCTCAATAGCAATGTGTATAATCGGAGTTTATTTACTAAGTAATTTTTCAGACTCACAAATAATGTTAGGCGATGGATTGGTAATTCTGTGCTCTTTATTTTGGGCACTGCACATAATTTTTGCGGGAAAATTTATGAAAAAATTTGATTTACCTATATTTTATGCATCTTTACAGTCTATTTTTGTTTTTTCACTTTCTATAATAGCTGCTTATGTATTTGAGGAAATAGATATTCAAAAAATACTTTTAGAATACAGTTCTATACTTTATGCAGGAATTCTATCAGGAGGTGTTGCTTTTACTCTTCAGATGTATGCACAAAAAAATATTGATGAAGCGCCTGCAGCTATAATATACTCATTAGAAGGTGTTTTTGCGGCACTTGCAGGCTGGATAATCCTCAATCAAATTTTAAATTTGGATAATATTATTGGATGCTTCCTAATATTATTTGCAGTGATTTTATCACAGATTGCTCCTTCGGCTTTTAAGAAAGTTTAAAAATAAATAAGTGCAAATAAAATAATACTTAGAAAAATTCTATAATAAACGAACAAGTTTAAACTAAATTTACTTACAAAAATGAGAAAATATTTAATTGTTAAATAAGAAATTATAAATGATAAAAGTATAGATAATAAAAAAATGAAATCAAATTTGATTTCATCACTTATTAAATCACTTATACCAAGAACACTTGCTCCTGCAAGGGCAGGGATAGATAAGTAAAAGGCGATTTTAGTGGAATCAATTCTATCAAAATTTAAAAAACGTGAGGCTGTTATAATCACACCTGATCTACTTACACCAGGTATAACGGCTAAGGCTTGAAATAAACCAATTATAATTACATTTTTTAAATTAAGATCTAAATCAATTTTTTTTTTAATAGTCTGTTTATCAGCAAAAAAAAGAAGTAATCCAAAAAGCAAAGTTGTCCATGCAATAACTTTTATAGATCTTAATTGTTCTATAATACCAGTTGAGTGTAAAATAAAACCAACTAAAATTAGAGGAATTGATCCTAATAATATTAAAACAGCTAAAGATTTATTTTCAAATATGTTTATTAAGTCTTTTCTAAAATAAAAAATTATTGCTAATAAAGAACCAAGATGAAGACAAATATCTAATTGTAGTGAAGCTGTCTGAAAATCATTAATTTTTGTAACTAAAATTAAGTGTGCAGAAGAACTGACTGGAATAAATTCAAAGAAACCTTGAATTATTGCTAATATGGAAGTTTCTATGTATTTTGAAATCATCAAGAAATTAATAAATAATCAAATTCTAACCAAAATAAAGCAATTACAAAATTGCATATCAAGTATGTTGAAAGTGAAAAAATCCCAAAATTTATGATAAATTGGAAATTATTAGTCAGTAAATATGACCTATATTTTCTTTATCCTCCTTTAACAATAGTATATATGTCCCCTCCAATGTCAGAAAAAATGTTAAAGTTTGTTGAGATAGGTCAACAAAACCCACCTAAAAGAGACAAAAACTCTAGAAAAGAGGATTTTAAGGAAATTTATTCTGAATTTATTAAAGGAAAAGCAAATGAGCAATCAAGTAGATGTTCACAATGTGGAGTCCCATTTTGTCAAGTTCACTGTCCATTAAGCAACAATATACCTGATTGGCTTAAGTTAACAGCTGAAGGTAGACATGAAGAGGCTTATCAACTATCTCAAAGCACCAACAACATGCCAGAGGTATGTGGGAGAATATGTCCCCAAGATAGGTTGTGCGAGGGCAATTGTGTTATTGAGCAATCAGGACACGGCACTGTAACTATTGGATCAATTGAAAAATATATTACAGAGACTGCTTGGGAAAATGGTTGGGTAAAGCCAATTAAAGTAATCAATGAGATTAATCAAAGTATTGGTATTATTGGGGCTGGACCTGCAGGACTTGCTTGTGGAGAAGAATTAAGAAAAAAAGGTTATCAAGTTACAATTTATGATCGTTATGATCGATCTGGTGGATTATTGATTTATGGTATCCCTAATTTTAAACTTGAAAAGCATGTTGTAGAGAGAAGAATTAAACTTTTAAAAGAAGGTGGAATTCAATTCGTAAACAACTTTGAGGTAGGCAAAGATGCTACTTTGAAAGAGTTGAATGAAAAACATGATGCAATTTTAATTGCTACTGGAGTTTATAAAGCAAGAGAAGTAAATCTTCCAGGAAACGATCTTAGTAATATATTTCCTGCGATGGAATTTTTGACTGCCTCAAATAAAAAAGGATTAGGAGATAAAGTTGAACTTTTTGATGATGGAACATTAAATGCTAAAGATAAAGATGTAGTTGTAATTGGTGGTGGAGATACTGCTATGGATTGCGTAAGAACCTCAATTAGACAAGATGCAAAATCCGTTAAATGTTTATACAGAAGAGATAAAGTGAATATGCCAGGATCTGCAAGAGAAGTTGCTAATGCAGAAGAAGAAGGAGTTGAGTTTGTTTGGCTAAGTAGTCCAAAAGAATTTAAAGGAACAAATAAAGTAGAAAGTTTATTGGTAGACAAGATAGAACTAGGAGATCCAGATGAAAGTGGAAGAAGAAAACCAATAATAAAAGAAAATTCAGAATTTGAAATCAGAGCCGACCTAGTTATAAAAGCATTAGGATTTGATCCTGAGGAGTTACCTAAACTATTCCAAGAGGAAAGATTACAAGTTACAAAGTGGGGTACAATTAAAGCTGATTTTGATACCATGGAAACAAATATTCCAGGTGTTTTTGCTGCTGGCGATATTGTGCGAGGAGCTTCGTTAGTTGTTTGGGCAATTAAAGATGGTAGGGACGCAGCTTTATCAATTTCAAATTATCTTCAGTTAAAACAAAAACAAAAAGTTGCTTAATGAGCATTTATAAAAAAAATCTGAAACGATTAAAGCAAAATTTGGTTTATAACGAGACTATGGAGCATGATGCCTGTGGTGTAGGACTGGTAGCATCAACAGAGGGAGTAAAGTCTAGAAAAGTTGTCGAGTATGGAATCCAAGCCCTTAAAGCCGTTTGGCATCGAGGAGCTATAGATGCAGATGGCAAAACTGGTGATGGAGCAGGAATACATATTGAGATTCCAAAAGATTTTTTTATCGAAAAAATTGAAATAACTGGCCACAGACATGACGACTCTGATTTATGTGTTGGAATGATTTTTCTGCCAAGAAATGATTATCAAGGCCAGGAGCAATGTAGAATAATTGTAGAAAGTGAATTAACAAGAAAAAACTTCAATATTTATGGTTGGCGTCAGGTTCCTGTAAATCCTTCTGTGCTCGGCGAAAAAGCTGAAAATACAAGACCTGAGATTACACAAGTTTTATTCAAACATAATGATAAAAAACTAATTGGTAAAAATTTAGAGAGAGTTCTATATGAAACAAGAAGAAAAATTGAGAAGGAAGCTCTAAACAACCAGCTTAATGGCTTTTATATTTGTTCATTTAGCTCTAAATCAATTATTTACAAAGGAATGTTTCTTGCTGAGGCTTTGTCGGATTTTTATACTGATCTTAAAGATGAGAGATTTATTTCAAGATTTGCAATTTTTCATCAAAGATTTTCTACTAACACAGCACCCAGTTGGGATTTAGCACAACCATTTAGAGCAATAGCTCATAACGGTGAGATAAATACTCTAAAAGGAAATATTAACTGGATGAAGGTTCATGAGCAAGAAATGCATAGCCCATTATTTGATGATATGGAAAATTTAAAACCTGTAATCCCATCTGGAAACTCAGACTCTGCATCGCTAGATAATGTATTTG
>CACKVV010000019.1 GCA_902603665.1 uncultured Pelagibacteraceae bacterium
TGTTACTACCTCTTTTGAATCCTGTTACCTTCACTCCTTTATGGACGTGAACTCCATTGTTGTTAGCTTTGCTTTCTAAAGCTTTAATAGAATCTTTATTAAATGCGTATCCACCTTTTTTTTCATGAAGAACAGAAGTTATTCCTTGTGCTTGCCAATCATCAAAAATTCCTTTCATGTAATTCATACAATCTTTTTCACCTTCTATAAAAACAGACTCGTACCCAATTGCTTTTTGTTGTTCATAAATACTTGCAACATCTCCATGCATTACTTCAGGTGAAATTTGCATGTAACCGACTGGATTGTATTTAAATGCTTTTGGATCGCTTTCCCAAACTGAAACTGAATGGGCCATTAATTCTCTCATCGCGGGTTGGAAATAGTTGTTTCTAACAACACCACAAGCAATTCCGCTTGCACCTGCGGCTGTATCTTTTTTTTCTAAAACAACAACGTCACCTGGATTTTTATATGTCTCTGATAATTTCCAAGCAGTACTTAATCCATGGATACCCCCACCGATTATAACTACTTTTGCTTTTGTCGGTAATGACATATTTAAACTCTATTTTTTGCATAGAGGAAATATATAATTTTTTTTATATCTAATTTTTATAAATAAATAACCGATACAACTTAAAAGAATTATCTGATTTTGGCTTAGAAGCTCAAATTTTTAAGGGTTCTCAAATAATCATTAAACTCACTTATAAATGACTGGCTTGGTTTTATGTGTTTCTTTCTTTGATCCTTTGAGGTTTTTTCAAGATAGAAAAAACCTTTTTCACATGCCTCTGTAATAATTAGAGCAGATTTAGGTCTAGATGTTTTAAATAATTTTGTTTTAAGCTCTTCAACGGAAAGGTTTTGATTTAGTTTGTAAGCAGTCATGACTAACAACATCATATGATAATGAGATGGTGATTTCCTAAAGAAATAGTTAGATGATGTATGTGATAATTTTAATTGGTCCTCCCAGAATTCTAATAAGTCTTTTGTAGCCTTTGACATTTAAGATCTAACTCTAGTTTTTTGTGGATCAAAATGCGGAAAGCCAACTATTTTAGCAGGAATTCTTTTTTGGTGACCATCAATTTTACCAACCTCAACATCTATTCCTATTTCTGAGTGACCAACGTCAATTCTGCATAAAGCAATATTTTTATTTAAAGTGGTAGATAAACAAGCACTTGTAATAATTCCTACTTGTGCTCTTCCGATATGGACACAGTCACCGTGGTTTGCTTTTTCTTTTCCAATTAACTCAAGTCCAACTAATTTTTTCTGAGGATTTTCTTTTCTTTTAATTAAGTTTTCTTTTCCAATAAAATCATCGGTTTTCGTTTTTAGTGGTACTGAAAAACCTATTCCTGCTTCAAAAGGATCTTGCTGGCCATCAAATTCATTTCCAAATAAAATTAAACCTGCTTCAATTCTAAGTAAATCTAATGCACCAAATCCTGCTGGAATTAAACCCTCGTCTTTACCTGCCTCCATAACTTTATCCCAAACTTCTGGTGCATGATCAGGATGACACCAAATCTCAAAGCCAAGTTCACCAGTGTAACCTGTTCTTGAAACAATTAATGGAATTCCTTTTAAATCATCTGCTCTACAAATAGTAAATCTGAACCATTGCAGTTCAGAAATAGTTGGTTGCGTAGGTGGTGTAAAAATAAATTTTTCCAAAATTTTTCTACTGTTTGGTCCTTGCAATGAGATATTATTAATTTGATCTGTAGAATTTTTAATTATTACTTTGTAATTTTTTTTCTTAGCTTGTTCTTTTAACCATTCTCCAGCGTACTCATCACCACAAACCCATCTAAATCCTGTTTCACTTAATCTTAATAAGGTTCCATCATCAAACATCATTCCATTTTCATAACACATTGCAGAGTAAACAATTTGACCAACTGACAATTTTTTTACATTACGTGTTAATGTATAATTCATTAACTCTTCTGCATCAGGTCCAATGATTTCAAACTTTCTCAAAGAAGATAAATCAATAACAACTGCTTTTTCTCTACAAGCAGTGTATTCGTTTATTACTCCATGTTTTGTGTAATCATTTGGCAACCAAAAACCTCTTGCATCAACATAGTTTCTAGTTAACTTTGAGGTTCTTTCATAAAAACCAGTATTTCTTGTAAGTTTATTTTCAGAGTCTGTTTTCATTCTAAATCCAAATGATTTTGTGAATTCTTTTTTTTTGTCGTAAGTTCTAACAAAAATATCAGTTGGATTCCAACCATTACAGCTATCGATATCACTAGGACAAGCCGTTGTTCCGCAAGTTAAATCTTTTAGTGCTCTAAATATTACATAGTCACCTGGCCTTGCATAAGACTCATCAGACAACACAGAGTTTTGACCGCCTGCAGATGTGTTGAAAAATAAGTTTATTGCATGCCAACCTCTTTTTTTTTGAACACCATATTTTTCCATGCTTTCATTAAGATTATCTGAACAATTAGCGTGCCCAAAATATCCAGCATCTTCATAGTATTTAGATGTACAAGCTAAATTGAAAGTATCATGAATACCAACTGTATCTCTTACCACCTCAATTAAAGGCTCATGGTCAACATCATAAAATTTTGAGAATAAACCAGGTCCAGGAAAAGTATGACCCATGAAAGTTCTTGTTGTTTGCCAGTCCAAACCGTTTTCTTGTCCTTTATCTAATTTAGCAGTATCAAAAGCTACAAAGTCTGAGCACTGCCTTCCTGTAGGTGTAATTACTTGTATATAATCTCCTTCTTTAACTTGATAAGAATCAGCAGTTGTTCTTTTAATATCTATTTCTCCAGATGGATCATATACAGGATCAGGAATTACCGAGAATTCTTTATCTTCCTTTTTTTCAGCTCTCTTAACTAAAACAGTTAAATCAGTTGATGGATTTTGTTCATGTACTAACATTGCATTTCCTGGTGCAGAAATTATGCAATAACATTTGTCTTTAGATTTTAATTTTATAGTTTCTTTAGCAACTGTATCTTTATCAAAAAGAATTGCTGATTTAGATTTTTCTATATCTAAATTTCTTTTTTTTAATTGATAAAGAGCCTGTAAAGATGTTTCATTTTTGTTAAATAAAATTTTTTTGATTTCAGAACTATTTTTACTTTCATTTAAATTTAAAATTCCTAACTCAGATTTTCCATCTTTGTTAAAAACTGTAATTTCGCAAATTTGATTTCCCTCATCGTTAATAATTTCAATTTCATCATCAGGAAGAATTTGAACACCAGTTAGTCCTCCACCATTCACTACATATCTTTCAACTCCAAGTGGAAATACATTTAAGCCAGGTTCTTTTATGTTTAAACTTGTTTGCATAAACTATTTGTCACGGCATTATTAATTATAAAGTATAATAACAGTAGTCATAAAATTTATATATATTTAATATAATTAACTCGTATTGACTATAACACTTAATTTAAGGATACTTTAGCTACTTAATATTAAGAAAGGGGAACAAATGAGAAAACTAATATCTCTACTATCAGCAGTAGTTATCTCTGTAGTAAGTTTTGCAGGTATATCTAATGCAGCAGATAGTAAAAAACCCATCGTAATCCCAACACATAACTGGTCAAGCCAAATTGTTATGGCATACGTTATTGGTGGTATTTTTGAAAGCATGGGTAACAACGTAAAATACGTTAATGCAGACTCACAAGCAGTATACGAGTCAATTAGAATTGGTGATGTAACAATTTCACATGAAGTTTGGGAATCTGCATTTGGTAAATCATTTACAACTGCTTTAGATAAAGGTGGTTTAATAGATATGGGTGACCATGAAGCTAGAACGCTTGAGGATATGGGATATCCGAACTGGGTTGTAGAAAAAGGTTTATGCCCAGGATTACCAGATTGGACAGCTTTAAAAAATCCAGATTGTGCAAAAAACTTCACAACTCCTGATTCACCAGATGGAAAAGGAAGAATGTTAGAAGGTCCACAAACTTGGCATGGTGACTTAATCCCTCAAAGAGTTGATGCTCTTGGATTAGGAGATCTATGGTGGGTAAAATTTGCTGGAAGTGCAGATGCACTATGGGCTGAATTATCAGCAGCTGAAAAAGAAGGCAGAGGAACTATAATCTTCAACTGGACACCAAACTTTACAGATGGTGCTGGTTTTACATTTATTGATTTTCCACCATACACAGCAGGTTGTAGACCTGAGGATGGCGGAGATGGAAAATGTGGATCGCCTGACGGTTATTTGAAAAAAGCAGCACATGAAGATTTTCCAAAAACTCATCCAAAAGCTGCAGCAACATTTAAAAAAATGTCATTCTCTACAAGCCAAATTGGAGCAATGGCAGCTTTAGTTGACGTTGATAAAATGACTCATGAAGATGCAGCTAAAAAATGGTTAGCCGATAATAAGAAAGTGTGGGAAGAATTCACACACGATCATTAAGGTTAATTTTAAGACTTTGAAATCTCCCCTAACTATGTTGGGGGGGATTTTTTTTATTTAATCTTGTGTAAAATATTATTATGAAAAAATATTTTATTTTCATTTTTTTAAGTTGTTTGATTAGTTCTGAAGTTTTTGCACGAAGCACAGGATGTAAAGAAGGTGACTGTGAAAATGGTTTTGGTAAATGGATTTACACAGATAAAACAACTTACGAAGGTGAATGGGTTGCAACAAAAAAACAAGGACAAGGCACAGAAACTTGGCCAAATGGATATATTTACAAAGGTGAATTTAAAAATAGCATGTGGAGTGGCCAAGGAATATTAACATTCCCAGATGGCTCAACATATGAAGGGGAGTGGGAAAATGGATTTATGAATGGCCAAGGAACATTTACTTGGTCTGACGGAAAACAAAAATCAGGAATTTGGAAAAATGGCAAACTTGAAGAATAATTAAAATGAATAATTATTCAAATAAATTTAGATCATTACCGGAGTCTTTAAAACAATTAATAGGTCTTATATTTATTACAATTATTATCATTATTTCTTTTGCAATTTTAAACACTATTTTCGGTCAAGGTGATGAATTAGTCAAAAAAATGAAATTAGAAGAAGAGAGAATAGCAAAAGAAAAAAAATTGAGTGCATTAATATCAAAATTACCCTCTGGTATTTTGGTAACATTTGATGGAACAGATCATTATAAATTATCTGATGAATTATATGAAGCTGTATGTAATGCCACAAAATTAATTCCACAACGTGCAATTATGGGTGCAAATTTTTTGAATTTTAGAGCACATGAGATTTATACAATTAATGGAAATAAAATAGATGAAACATTTGTTAAATGGGACTCAGAGAAAAACAAGTGTTTTGCAGGCTTTACTGTAAGTGGAAATAATGTAGGTGTAGATGAGAGCATCACAGTTAGTGGTGAGGCATTAAGCTTTTTGAGTACAGGGATTGATACAAGAGTTTATTACATAAAAAACTTTTAATCAGGAGATGGATAATTATATCGATTTAACTTTGACTAATTTTCATATAATTTAATCTTATTATGTCAGAAGCTGTTATAAAATGCGAAAATGTTTATAAAATTTTTGGCTCTAATGCCCAAAAAATGCTTCAGGATGCAAATGGCAATGTAGATGCCAAAACATTCCAAGAAAATGGATGTATTGTTGGTGTGAATGATGCTTCTTTTGAAGTTTCTAAAGGAGAAATGCTTGTTGTAATGGGTTTATCTGGATCTGGCAAATCAACATTATTAAGATGTATTTCAAGATTGACTGAAGCAACAGGTGGAAAAATTTTCATAGAGGGTCAGGATCTACTTAAATTAAATAACAAAGAATTAATTAATCTTAGAAGAAATAAAATGGGAATGGTGTTTCAAAGTTTTGCATTACTACCTCATAAAACAGTAGTAGAGAATATTGCGTTTCCTTTACAAATAAAGGGAATAAAAACTGAAGATAGCATTAGCAAAGCAATGGATATGGTCAAGCTTGTTGGACTTGATGGAAGAGAAAATTATTTTCCAAGAGAACTTTCAGGTGGACAACAACAAAGAGTAGGTATTGCAAGATCTTTAGCAGTTGAACCTGATATTTGGTTTTTAGATGAACCATTTTCCGCATTAGATCCCTTGATACGAAAAGAGATGCAGGATGAATTTTTAAGACTTCAAGAAAAACTACAAAAAACAATTATGTTTATAACACACGATTTTGATGAAGCCTTAAAGCTTGCAGATCGGATTGCAATTATGAAAGATGGGATTATTGAACAATTAGATACACCTGCAAATATAGTTCTAAATCCAGCTACAGAGTATGTAAAAAAATTTACAGAGGAAGTGCCAAGAGAAAAAGTTTTAACTATTGAAGATGTGATGGATAGATCAGATTCTGTTAGCTCTGATTTAAAAGTTTTAAAAGATGAAATTATAGAAAATGTGGCAGAAAAAATTCTTACTCAAGAAAAATCAGTTTCAGTTATTGATCAGAATAACAAAGTTGTTGGATCTATCAATCCATCTAAGATTATACAAACAGTATTTGGAGGAAGAAAAAGTAATAATTAATTTATGGAAATTATAAAAAAATATCCAAAAGTTTTTCAATGGTTGTTTTTATTAGTTGTATTTTTTGCTTTATGTTTTGCAATAGATGTTCCTGAAACTTATAAATTTATAAGAGGCCAAGCAGAATTTATAAAAGATCCAAATCAAAGTACATTTGTATTTCTCGGCAAAGAGGTAAGATATTACGCATTTGATGTTTTTTGGAGATTGCCTCCACTACTTGGATGGCTACCTATTTGGATTAATGACTCTTTGTTCTTTCTAATGAACGAATGGATGCCAATGGAGTTTTGGAATGAAGATACACAAGAATTTAAAACTCGACCTTTACTTCTACAAATTAGCAGAAACCTAACTGCATTTATGACTTTTCTAATTGAATTGATCAGAGAGATTTTATTGGGGGGCCTTGAAACAATTGTTGCATTTACAAGTTGGGATTTTATTGATGCATATCCGTGGGCAGAACTTCCAGGTTTGCCATGGACTATTGTAGCTGCTGGCTTTGCAATCCTTTCATACAAATTAAGTGGTAAAGGCCTTGCTATATTTGCTGGTCTAACAATGGTTTACATTTCTATTTTTGGTCAATGGAAACCGTCAATGCAAACACTTTCTTTTATTTTAGTTGCGGCACCATTATCTTTTGCTTTTGGTTTAGGCCTTGGTATTGCGGCTTTTAAAAGTAAACGTGTTGAGAAAGCATTGTATCCAATATTACTTGTTATGCAGACAATGCCACAATATGCCGTTTTGGTTCCAGCACTTGTACTTTTTGGAGTAGGCGATCATGCGGCTGTAATAATAACCATGGTAGTCGCTATACCACCAATGATATTGTTAACTCTATTGGGTTTAAGAGCAATTCCTCCTGAAGTTATTGAAGCTGGTAGAATGAGTGGGTGCACTAATTGGCAATTAATGTTCAAAGTATTAATTCCAACAGCAAGAAGAGATATATTAATAGGAGTGAACCAGGTCATAATGGTCTGTTTCTCAATGGCAGTTATTTCTGCATTTATAGGTGCTAAAGGATTAGGTTTTAATTTGTTGCTTGCTCTAAACCAATTAAATATTGGGTTAGCATTAGAGGCAGGATTATGCATTAGTTTGATTGCAATTCTATTAGATAAAATGTCTTTGGCTTGGGCAAATAAGCAAATAGATTATTTTGGAAACTTAACTTTTTACCAAAGAAATAAAAATTTAATATTTTTTGGAGGGGCATTTATAATTGGAATACTGTTAGCTTATATAGGTTCATTTTATTTTAAAGAAGGATTTAATTATTTATTTGAAGTTCCACATAATAAAGGAATTTCAACTGCAGATTTTTGGAACAAAGGAGTTGATTGGATTTTTGAAACTTTCTTTGTTTACATTAAAGCTTTTAACACCTGGCTAATTCAAGAAGTACTTCAACCAATGAGAGCTTTATATTTAAGAATGCCAGCAGTTGCCACTTTAGTGTTAGTGGTTGGAGCAGGATATTTAATAGGTGGAATTCGTTCAGCTTTAGTTGTATGTGCCTTAACATTGTTTATTGCTCTAAGTCCCTGGTGGGATAGAGCTCTGGTTACAACTTATATGGCAACATTTGGTGTAATTATATCCTGTATAATTGGTTTTACTGTTGGAACTCTATGTTTTCAAAACAAAAATTCAGCAAAGTTTATGTTGGGAGTTTGTGACATTTTTCAAACTTTTCCTTCGTTTGTGTATTTAATTCCTGTGATGATGTTGTTTGGTATTACAGATACATCAGTTTTAATTGCTGTGATAGTTTATGCAACTATCCCTGCAACAAGATACACTATTGAGGGTTTAAGAAGTGTACCTGCAGGATTACACGATGCTGCAACTATGTCAGGTGTAAATAAATTTCAAAGGTTAACAAAAATTGAATTTCCTTTAGCCTTTCCGCACATGATGCTTGGTTTAAATCAAACAATTGTTTTTGCATTATTCATGGTAATTATTGGAGCCTTCATTGGAACAGAAGATTTAGGACAATATATTTTAAAAGCTTTATCAGATAAAAATGGAGCAGGAATAGGTCTTACTTTAGGAATATGTGTTGCCTTTATAGGATTGATTTTTGACAATCTAATAAGAACTTACGTTGGAAAAAGAAAAAAACATCTAGGAATAGATTAATCAAAAAAATGAAAAACCAGACTATAAACTTAATTGGATGGATATTGTTTATAGTTTCAGCAATAGGATTTGTAATATCAAGTATTGGAAGTTTTTGGTCAATGTTTGGAAGTTTATTTTTTTTACTTGCCTGTTTTGTATTTCTAATTCCTTTTTTTAGAAAAGATAAAAATCAAATATAATAACTAGTTTTAAAAACTTTTTTTATTTATTTAAAAAAGTTTTTAAAGAGTCATCCATTGCCGTTTCCCAGGGTGTATGATGAATTGGTGCAACAGAACCTGTAACTGGTGATGAAAATGATTTATTTCTATAAGTTAAAATATCTTCAACTTTATGGTGCTCCCATTCTTTAAAATGTTTTCTAATTAATTCAAAATCAATTTTTGGATAATCACTCATTTCATGAAGCTCTTTGGTGTACTCTGTTTGAAAATCAATCATTTGATCTGGATTTTCTAATTTTTCCTCCATATCAACCCATTTTTTAATATCACCATCCATTTCACTGTCACTTGGCATTTTAATTTTACCCATTATCACATCTCTTGCATACCATGCTTGGCAATCAAACATATTAAAAGTATGAAATTGGTCCTGCATACCTAGATAAAGAAGTTTATGATTATCCTGCCATACAACACCTTTGTAAAGTTTTGGAGGATAAAGCCTGTTGTGAGTTTTAAGTTTAAGACTTTCCTCTAAAAAAGGAAAATGGTGAAGATATCCTGTACATAAAATTATAGCATCAGCTTCTTGTTCCGTACCATCTTTAAAAATTGCTTTTTTTCCCTCAAGACAATCCAGATAAAAGACTTCTTTCATTCCCTCAGGCCATTTAAATCCCATTGGGTTATGTCTGTAGCCTATTGTTACACTTTTAGCTCCATACTTATTACATTGTAAAGCAACATCTTCAGCAGAGTAACTACTACCTAACACAATAACATTTTTACCTCTGAACTCTTCTGCATCTCTAAAATCATGCGAGTGCATTATTCTTCCTGGAAATGATTTCATACCCTTGTATTCTGGTATAAATGGGACTGAAAAATGACCAGTTGATACCACTACATAATCAAACTCATCAGTTTGTATTTTATCATTAACCTTATCCTGAAAACTTACTTCAAATTTATCATTTTTAAACGATGTGTTTAACACTCTAGTGTTAAATTTAATTTTACTTTTTAAATTACCCTTACTTACTCTTCCAATTATATAATCCTGTAAAACTGCTCTTGGTGGAAAAGATGGAATAGGTTTTCCAAAATGTTCATCAAAAGAGTAATCAGCAAACTCTAAACATTCTTTTGGTCCATTTGACCATAAATACCTATACATACTGTTAGGAACAGGGTCTCCATATTGATCAGAACCAGTCCTCCAACTATAATTCCATAGACCTCCCCAATCTTCTTGTTTATCAAAACAAACTATTTCTGGAATTTTTTCACCCTTCTTTTCTAAATGTTCAAATGCTCTTAACATTGAAAGGCCACAAGGACCTGCACCAATAATTGCTACTTTTGTCATCTAAAATTCTCCACTGAATAAAATTTATAAAATAATTGTACTAACAAATTATGAAAAATTAAATCATAAATAAATTAAACTTTGGAATAAAATTTATATTAAAAAATAGAAAAAAATATTAGACTACTAATAAATATGAGAAAATTTATTGTATCTATTGACCAAGGTACTACCTCTAGTAGAGCAATTTTATTTGATTTAAAAGGGAAACCAGTTTTTGTTTCACAGCTAGAGTTTACTCAATATTTTCCAAAAGATGGATGGGTAGAACATAACCCAGAAGAGATTTGGTCTACAACACAAATAGTTTTAAAAAAAGTTATTCAAAAAAGTAAATCACTTAAAGGAAAGATTTTAACAATTGGAATAACAAATCAAAGAGAAACAACAATTCTTTGGGACAAGCATTCCGGAAAGGCTGTTTACAATGCAATAGTCTGGCAGGATAGAAGGGCGGTTGAATATTGTAATAAACTTATAAAACAAAAAAAAGAAACGTTAATTTATAATAAAACTGGTTTATTAATTGACGCTTATTTCTCAGCAACAAAAATTAAATGGATCATAGATAATGTTCCAAAAGCAAAACAACTTATTAAACAAAAAAGATTATTATTTGGAACAGTAGATTGCTTTTTACTTTGGAGATTAACGGGAGGAACCAATCATTTCACAGATGCAACAAATGCAAGTAGAACTATGCTATTTAATATAGCAACAAATAAGTGGGACAAACAAATATTAGATATTTTAAAAATTCCGAATTATATACTTCCTGAGGTAAAGGATAGTTCTGATGATTTTGGTCACACAGACCCAAAGATTACAGGAGAATCATATTCTGTTACTGGAATGGTGGGAGATCAACAATCTGCAACAATTGGACAATGTTGTTTTGAACCAGGATCATTAAAAAGTACTTATGGGACTGGAGCGTTTGTTTTGCTTAATACTGGAAGTAAAATTATTTATTCCAAAAATAGATTACTAACGACAATTGGATATAGAATTAACGGAAAGACAACCTATGCACTTGAAGGGTCAATATTCATAGCAGGTGCAGGCGTTCAATGGTTAAGAGATAAAATAAAATTTTTAAAAAAGGCAGCAGACTCCGAAAAAATAATAAAAAAATTAAAAGATAATCATGGCGTTTATCTGGTTCCAGCCTTTACAGGCCTTGGAACACCATATTGGAATGCAAAATCTAGAGGTGTTTTAAGTGGTTTAACAAGAGATACCGGAATAAGCGAAATTGTAAGAGCAACAGTAGAGTCTGTTGGGTATCAAACTTATGATCTATTTGAAGCAATGAAAAATGATGGCCTTCGTCCAAAAATAGTTAGAGTAGATGGAGGTATGGTAAAAAATAATTGGTTTTCACAATTTTTATCAGACATAATTAATGTAAAAGTTTTAAGACCAAAAGTTGACGAAACAACCGCATTAGGTGCAGCCTTTATGGCAGGCTTAAAAATTGGAGTTTACAAATCACTAAACGACATTTCAAAAAATTGGTCTTTAGATAAAAAATTTTCTCCAAAAATGAAAAACAAAGATAGAAGAAAATTAATTTTTGGATGGCAGAAAGCAATTAAAAGAACTTTGATAACCTAATTCAACTTAGAATTGATTCAATTATATATTTAATCTTTACAGCACTCATTAATTTTTGTTACATTTTAGCTTCAATAAACACAAGAGGGGAAAATAAAATGATACGATCATTTAAAACAATCTTAGCTTTTGTTGCTTTATTCTCATTCACCACAAACTCTTATGCTGATGGCCATATGGCTGCAGTTAAGAAATGGTCAAATGGTGAGTTTAAACTTTCAACTCTTTCATCTAAACAAAGAGAGAAAGAACTTAAATGGTTTCATGATGCAGCCAAACCTTTTAAAGGTATGGAAATAAATGTATTATCAGAAACTATTCCAACTCACGAATATGAGTCTAAAACATTAACTAAAGCTTTTGAAGAAATCACTGGGATCAAAGTTAACCACCAGTTACTTGGTGAAGGTGAGGTAGTACAAGCTGTACAAACACAAATGCAAACAGGAAGAAACTTGTATGATGCATATATCAATGACTCTGATTTAATTGGTACGCACTCAAGACTTCAACTTGCAGTTAACCTGACTGATTGGATGGCTGGTGAAGGTAAAGCAGTTACATTACCTACATTAGATATCGACGATTTCATTGGAAAATCATTTACAACTGGTCCTGATGGAAAATTATATCAACTTCCAGATCAACAATTTGCAAACCTTTATTGGTTTAGAAAAGATTGGTTTGATAGAGCTGATATTAAAGCAGGATTTAAAAAAAAATATGGATATGATTTAGGTGTACCAGTTAACTGGTCTGCTTATGAAGACATAGCAGAATATTTCACTAACGATGTAAAAGAAATCGATGGTGTTAGAGTATACGGACACATGGATTATGGTAAAAGAGCTCCTGATTTAGGTTGGAGAATGACTGATGCATGGCTATCAATGGCTGGTG
>CACKVV010000020.1 GCA_902603665.1 uncultured Pelagibacteraceae bacterium
TAAGGCGCAAAAAGCAATTAAGCCAACAGTTATTTCTTGTAAAACAAAAATTGGATTTGGTTCGCCCAATAAATGTGGCAAAGCATCCTCTCATGGTAGTCCTCTTGGGCCTAAAGAGATAGAGTTAGTAAGAGAAAAATTAAACTGGCCTTTTAAACCGTTTGAAATACCAAAAAATATTTTAAAAGAATGGAGAAAAATTGGAGTTAGAGGTTCTAAGACAGAAGCAAAATGGAATAAAAATTTTTCAAGAAACAAAAATATCCTAAAAGAATTTTTTAAAAATAATTTTTCTAATTCAATTATTAGACAAAAGAGAGATGTTATTGCAAATTTAAAACCATTGGCAACAAGGAAGTCTTCTGAATCTGTTTTAAACTCATTATTCAAATTAAAAAATAATTTAATAGGTGGGTCTGCAGATCTAGCGGGTTCGAATAATACAAAATCTAAATTTAACAAAGTTATAAATGCCAAAAATTTCGATGGTGACTATATTCATTATGGGGTAAGAGAACATGCAATGTGTGGTATAATGAATGGTTTAGCATTGCACAGTAATTTTATTCCATATGGAGGAACTTTTTTAATATTTTCAGATTATTGTAAACCTTCAATTAGACTTTCAGCATTAATGAAGCAAAGAGTAATTTATGTAATGACACATGACTCTATTGGATTGGGGGAAGATGGTCCAACTCATCAACCTATTGAACAATTATCAGGCCTAAGATCTATACCAAATTTAAATATACTTAGACCCGCAGATCAAACAGAAACCATTGAATGCTGGGATATTGCGCTAAAAAACTCAAAAACTCCTAGCGTTCTTGCATTAACTAGGCAAAACTTAGATCCAATAAGAAAACGTTTCACATCTACGAATAAATGCTCTTATGGCGCTTATGAGGTAATAAGAACAAATAAAAAAATAAAGATAACTATACTAGCTAGTGGCTCTGAGGTAAATTTAGCTTTAAATATAAGTCATAAATTAGCCAAAGAAAAAATGTACTCAAAAGTTATATCTATGCCTTGTCAAGAAATCTTTGATAAACAAAGTATAAAATATAAAAGTAAGATTTTAAATGAAACTAGCAAAATATTTTCTATAGAAGCAGGATCAGATCAATCATGGTCAAAATATATCAACAACAAGGGATTATCATTTTCAATTAATGATTTTGGAAAAAGTGCTCCTTACAAAAAAGTATACGAACACTTCGGACTGAATGTTGAAAAAATTTGTAAAAAAATAAAATTAAACATCAAAAAAAATGCCAATTAAAATTGGGATTAATGGTATGGGTCGGATCGGAAGAATGGTTGTCCGATCAATTTATGAAAATCATAAAGGCAAAATTCAAATTAAACATATTAATAATAGATCAGATTCAGAGGTTTGTGCAAACTTGTTAAAATACGATTCAGTACACGGTAAATTCAATGCTGAGATAAAATCTAATTCAAGTTATTTAAAAATAAATAAAGACAAAATTTCATTTTCACAATTCTCGAATATCCAAGACATAAATTGGAAAAAATACAATGTTGATTATGTATTTGAGTGCACAGGTAAATTTAATTCCAAAGAAAAACTAATACCACATTTAAAAAATGGAGCAAAAAAAGTCATAGTATCAGCTCCGTGTAAAAATGCAGACAAGACTGTTGTTTTTGGTGTAAATCACAAAAAAATTGGAAAGAATGATACCATTATTTCAGCTGCATCTTGCACAACTAATTGCCTTGCCCTTATTGTAGATGTTATAAATAAAAATTTTACAATCCAAAATGGTTTTATGACAACCATTCATGCTTTTACTACAGATCAAAGAATATTAGATAATTCGCATAAGGATCCGAGACGAGCAAGATCCGCTAGCCAATCAATCGTGCCAACATCAACTGGTGCTTCAAGAGCAATTGGAGAGATTATACCTTCATTAAAAGGAAAGCTTGAGGGAATTGCAATGAGAGTGCCAACACCCAATGTATCTTTGGTTGAGTTTGTTTTTAATGTTAAAAAGAATATTTCCAAAGAAAAAATAAATAATTCATTTTCAAAATCATCAAATTCTTATCTAAAAAACATCTTAGATATCACAAAAGAAAAACTAGTATCAATAGATTTCAACCATAATAGCTCATCAGCAATATTAGATAGTTCTCTAACTAATGTTGTTGGTTCAAAAATGGGAAAAATCTCTGCATGGTATGATAATGAATGGGGTTTTTCAAATAGAATGTGTGATATTGCAAGATATTTAAGCAAAATCAATTGATGAAATCCATAAGAGATTTAGAAAATTTAAATAATCAAATAGTACTTTTAAGATTAGATTTAAATGTTCCAATTTTGGATGGAAAAATAATAGATACAAATAGAATAGATAAGATTATTCCAACGATTAATTTTCTTTTATCAAAAAATGCAAAAATAATAATAATTTCACATGTTGGAAGGCCAAAAGGAAAATTTAGTAGCAAGCTATCTCTTCAACCAATAAGAGATAATTTAAGTTCACATTTTAATGAAAATGTCAAACTAGAAGAGACAAATATTTTTAATTTAAAAAAAGATGAATTATTTAAAGGTTCAGATGAAAAATTAATAATTTTAGAAAATATTAGATTTTACCCAGAGGAAGAAAATAACAATGAAAAATTTTCTAAACATTTGGCAAAACTCGGGGACATTTATGTAAATGATGCATTTTCATGTTCACACAGAGAGCATGCTTCAGTAACAAGTATTACAAAATTTATACCATCCTATAGTGGACTTCAGATCAATTCAGAGGTTGAAGCTCTTAAAAAAATTACAACAGAAATTAAAAAGCCAATTACTTGTATAATTGGTGGATCAAAGATATCTACAAAAGTAGACATTTTAAAAAACCTAATACCTAAATTTGATAATGTTGTAGTTGTTGGAGCTATGGCTAATAACATTTTAAAATACAAAGGTTACAATATAGGAGCCTCATTATTTGAAAGAAATTCTGAAAAAATAATTGAGGAAATTTTTTCTGAAATAGAAAATAATAATTGTAAAATATATTTCCCTGAAGATGTTAAAGTTGGAAAAAGCCTTGAGGACGATTCTATTCAAAAATCATTAAATCAAATAGAAAATGACGATATGATACTTGATGTAGGTTCAAAAACGATACAAAATATTAAAAGTGTAATCGATAATTCCTCAACCATATTTTGGAATGGGCCGTTGGGATATTTTGAAAATCCTAATTTTTCAATAGGAAGTTTAGAAATAGCAAAATATATAGGAAATAAACAAGGAGAGATTTATTCCGTTATTGGTGGTGGAGATACAGTTTCTGTTATCAACTCCATAAAAATTAAAAACAAATTTAATTTTGTCTCAACTGCTGGTGGAGCATTTTTAGAATATCTTGAAGGAAAAATTCTTCCTGGTATAAGGGCGCTAAATTAAATGTCTGAATTATACAAAATAGCAGAAAAAATTCTTCAAAATGGAAAAGGAATTCTTGCGGCTGATGAAAGCACTGGGACTATGAAAAAAAGATTAGACTCAGTAAATGTAGAGTCTACTGAAAAAAATAGATTAATCTTCAGAGAAACACTTTTTTCGTCAAACTCAATGAAAGAATGTATTGGTGGTGTGATATTGTATGATGAAACAATTAGACAAAATACTTCTCATAATAAATCTATGCCAGAATTAATTTCTGAAAGTGGAGCTGTACCAGGAATAAAAGTAGATAAAGGTGCAAAAACGTTAGCAGGGTCTAAAGAAGAAAAAGTTACTGAGGGATTAGATGATTTAAGAGAAAGATTAAAAGATTATTATCAACTTGGTGCTAGATTTACAAAGTGGAGAGGTGTTTATATTATTTCAGATGTGTTCCCAAGCAAGTTATCAATCTTGGCAAACGCTCATGCTTTAGCTAGATACGCTGCACTGGCACAAGAAGCTGGAATGGTGCCAATTGTAGAGCCAGAAGTTTTAATGGATGGAAAACACTCGGCTAAAGATTGTTTTAATAAAACATCTGAGGTTATTAAAAGGTGCTATGACCAATTAGATATAAATAAAGTTGATCTTAAAGGTACAATTTTAAAACCTAATATGATCCTTCCAGGAACAGATTCGAATGAGACAATTTCAAAAATCGAAGTGGCTGAAATGACATTGGAATGTTTAAAAAACAATGTACCATCTGAAGTTCCAGGTATCGCATTTTTATCTGGAGGACAAACTGAAATTGAAGCAACAATTAATCTTAATCAAATTAATATAAAAAATGACTCTAGCTTTATTATGACTTATTCTTATGGGCGAGCTCTTCAACAAAGTGCTTTAAAGTTTTGGTCTAAAGACATTGAAAATATTAAAGGAACTCAAGAAGTGTTTGATCATAGAGCTAGAATGTGTACTTTAGCAACACAAGGGAAGTGGTCAGAAAGTCTTGAAAATTCAAAATAAAAGATTTGTTTATTTAATCTCTCCTAACAAAATACTAGATAATAAATTTTTTAAATCTTTAGAACTTGTTTTTAAATCAAAAAAAGTAAGTTTTTTTCAATTAAGATTAAAAAATGAAAAACTTTCAAAAAAAATTTTAATTTCAAAAAGAATAATCAAGATCTGTAGAAAATATAAAGTTAAATTTTTAGTAAATGATGATCCAATTCTTGCTTTAAAAGTTAATGCAGATGGTTGTCATTTAGGTCAAAAAGATATGAGCATCATGAAAGCAAAAAAAATTTTAAAAAATAAAATAATTGGAATTACTTGCCATAATTCAATTAGATTAGCAAAGAAAGCATTGAAGAATGGAGCAAATTACATTGCTGTGGGTGCTTTTTACAAAACAAAAACAAAAAAAATAAAATTTAGAGCAAAAACAAGTATTTTAGAAAAGATAAAAAAAACAACAAATAATCCTATAGTTGCAATTGGTGGTATTAATGAAAAAAATTATAAAAAACTTTTGTTGAACAAAGCAAACTTTTTGGCTATCTCAGGCTACATTTGGAATAATAATAAATACAAACCTTACGAAGCTATAGAAAAATTAAAATGAAAATAAATGCAAGTGAAATAAGAGTAGGAATGATATTAGAACATAAAGATGATTTGTGGGAAGTATTAAAAACACAACATGTAAAACCTGGAAAGGGTGGAGCATTTGCTCAAGTAGAAATGAAAAAATTAAGTAAAAATACAAAACTTAATGAAAGATTTAGATCTAGTGAAACTGTGGAAAAAGCTTCTTTAGAGGAGATAAAATTTAATTACCTTTATGATGATGAAACAGATTATTTTTTTATGAATCCAGAAAGTTTTGAGCAGATTAATATTAAAAAAGAAATTGTTGGAGACAAAGGAAAAATGTTGACTGAAAATCTAAAGGTCACAATCAATTTCCATGATGAGACACCTTTAAGTGTTAATTTGCCCAATCAAATCAAAAGTAAAATTGACACTACTGATGTGGCATTAAAAGGTCAAACTGTTTCATCTTCTTATAAGCCAGCAGTTCTTGATAATGGATTAAGTATTCAAGTTCCTCCATTTATAGAAAGTGGAGATGAAATAATTGTTGATACAAGAACAATTGAATATGTAAAAAAAGTTTAATTAATGAATTCAATTTCTCCTAATTTAAATATTATGATTAAAGCGTGTGAAAAGGCCTCAAAAGTAATTATAAGAGATTTTGGTGAAATAGAAAATTTACAAGTATCAAAAAAAGGACCAAGAGATTTCGTTACTAAAACAGATAAAAAAGTAGAAAAGATACTAATTGAAGAACTTTCAAAAGCAAAAAAAAATTATTCCTTTATTACTGAAGAGAGTGGAAAAATTAAAAACTCAAATGAAGATGCTTTTTGGATAATTGATCCAATAGATGGAACAATTAATTTTATGCATGGAATACCTCACTTTGCAATATCAATAGCTCTAAGAATTAATGGTGATCTAAAATCCGGGTTAATTTTTGATCCAATTAAAAATGAGATATTCTATTCCGAAAAAAATAGTGGATCTTATTTTAACAATCATAGAGTAAGAGTTTCTAGTAAAATTAATTTGGAGGAGTGTTTGTTTTCCTCAAATAGTGATGGTGTAAAATACGCGACCCCTGATTTAAACATGAGAAATACTGGATGTGCAGCTCTTGATTTGGCATATGTAGGGGCAGGAAGATTGGATGGTTTTTTTAATAATAAAATAAATATTTGGGACATTGCTGCAGGTATTCTAATTATTCAAGAAGCCGGGGGCAAAGTTAATGATATTAGTGAGTTTGGGGATGAAACAATAAACATCAAAGCATCAAACAGTAATATTTACCAAAAAATGCTTGAAAAAATAAAAAACTTTTAATTGTTTTAAAGATTACTTTTGCTATAAACCGTTCTTTATGAAAAAGAATTTACACCCCAGTTACCATACAATCAAAGTCGAAATGACTGACGGATCTCAATTTGAGACTAAATCTACGTGGGGTTCCGAGGGGGAAGTTCTAAAGTTAGAAATAGACCCTAAATCACATGCCGCTTGGACAGGTGGAAAACAAAAAATATTAGACAAAGGTAGAATTAGTAAATTCAATAAAAAATTCCAAAATTTTAGATCAGAGAAAAGTAGTTAATGTCTAATGCACCTTTAATGCCAATGGCAACTGCCGTCTGGTTAGTTGAAAATACCACACTTACATTTAGACAAATAGCAGATTTTTGTAGACTACATGAAGTTGAAATACAGGGTATTGCTGATGGAGAAGTAGCAAAAGGTATAGTTGGTTATAACCCAATTATGTCTGGTCAACTTACTAGAGAAGAAATTAACTTATCATCCGCGGACAACAATAGACCATTAAATTTAAAAACTAATGATGTTGAAATTGAAAACACGGAGAAAAAAATAAAAAAATATGTTCCTTTATCAAAACGTCAAGATAAACCAGATTCTGCACTATGGCTAATTAAACAACATGGTATCTTAAAAGACTCTCAAATTGCAAAGTTAGTTGGTGTTACAAAAAACTCAGTGACGTCAATTAGAAATAAAAGTTATTGGAACTTTAACAATCTCAATGCAAAAGACCCTGTGGCTATGGGGTTATTTTCTCAAAAAGAGCTCGTAGACGCGATTGAAAAGGCAGAAAGACGAATTAAAAGAGAGAAAAAAGATAAAGAAAAAGCACAAAACCTAAAATGATAAAATAAATGAATAAGAATAGACAAATAATTTATAAAGTGATAACAAACCTCACATTTTGGAGGTTGTTATTAAAATAGAAGTAAAAGATAATAATGTTGAACAAGCACTGAGGGTTTTAAAAAGAAAACTACAGCGAGATGGTTTTTTTAAAATAATAAAGCTAAAGAATACATATGAAAAACCATCTGAAAAGAAAAAGCGAATTCTTCAAGAAAACATTAAAAGAGTAAAAAAACTTAACAAACTCAAAAATAGGATTTAGTTATCGCGGGGTGGAGCAGCCTGGTAGCTCGCAAGGCTCATAACCTTGAGGTCGGCGGTTCAAATCCGTCCCCCGCAACCAATTTTAAATTTTAAATTTAGATTTTTTAGTATCTTTCAAAAAACCTGAAACAGTATCAGTAGTGAGCCTTTGAAAACTTTTACCAAACTTTTCAATTTTTTCGATTATAGAAGGTGGCACTGTAATTATATGACATCCTAAATGCTTTGCTTGAATATAATTGTACGGCTCTCTGGTGCTTGCCCATAGAATTTCAACATTTTTAAAGTTTTTAGAAATTTTTATACTTTTTTCAAATTGAGGAACTGGATCTTTTCCTGCATCAGCCATTCTTCCAGCAAATATTGATATAATCACTTTTGTTTTTTTATCTATTTTGTTTAATATTTGTTTAGTTTGTTCGGCTGTGTAGACTGCTGTTATATTTAGTTTTATTTTATTTTTATTTAAAGAATTTATAACAGCTCCCATAAATTTTCCTTTTGAATTAGTCACAGGAACTTTAACGTAAACATTTTTTCCCCATTTATTAATTTTATTACCCTGTAAAATCATATCTTTTAGATTATCAGCAAACACTTCACAAGAAACAGGTTTATTTGTCATGGCCAGTATATCTTTAGAGTATTTAGCGTAGTCTTTTGCCCCAGCTTTCCTCATCAAGCTAGGATTAGTTGTAAAGCCTTTAACTATTTTTTTTTTATTAAATTTTTTAATTAGATTTTTGTCGGCAATATCACAAAAAATTTTAGTCAATTTATAAGCTTTTTACTATTTCCTCTGTCATTTTTTTTGCGTCTGCAAAAAGCATCAGAGTATTATCTCTATAAAAAAGATCGTTATCAATTCCAGCATAACCTGGTGACAAACTTCTTTTCACAAATAAAACTGATTTACTTTTTTCAACATCCAAAACTGGCATACCATATATGGGACTTTGTGGATCAGATTTTGCTACAGGGTTTGTAACATCGTTTGCTCCAATCACATAGGCTACATCACAGTTAGCAAAATCGTTATTTATTTCCTCTAATTCAAATACTTCATCATATGGTACATTTGCCTCCGCTAATAATACATTCATATGTCCAGGCATTCTTCCTGCAACTGGATGAATTGCATACGAAACTTTTACTCCATTTTTTTTTAAAGCATCTACCATTTCTCTTAATGCATGTTGAGCTTGGGCTACAGCCATACCATAACCAGGCACAATAATTACTGAAGATGCATTTTTCATTAAAAAAGCCGCATCATCAGCATTTCCACTTTTTGTAGGTTTTTGTTCCTTGCTTTTAGCAGATGATGTTTGATCTGTTGCTCCCCACCCACCTAAAATTACATTAAAAAAAGATCTATTCATTCCTTTACACATTATATATGACAGAATTGCTCCAGAAGATCCAACAAGGGCTCCCGTAATTATTAACGCAGTATTTTCGAGAGTAAATCCAATACCTGCTGCAGCCCAGCCAGAATAAGAATTTAGCATAGAAATTACTACTGGCATGTCTGCTCCTCCAATTGGGATAATAAGCAAAACTCCAACTACAAAAGAAATAACTACAATTGTCCAAAAAAAGTTTGACGATTGTGTTCTACATAAATAATAAATTAAAAATATAATTGTTAGTCCTATAAAAAGATTAATAAAATGTTGCCCTTTAAAAGTTATAGGTGCTCCCGACATTACCCCCCTAAGTTTTAAAAATGCTATGATAGAACCAGAAAATGTTATTGCTCCAATAGCAGCACCCAACGACATTTCAATCAAACTTGCTAGTTTAATATTTCCCATGCTCCCAAGATTGAATGCTTCTGGATTTAGAAATGCAGAAATTGCAACAAATACTGCGGCTAAACCCACCAAACTATGAAATCCTGCAACAAGTTCTGGCATTGCAGTCATTGGGATTTTAAATGCTATAAATGCACCGATAGATCCTCCAATTACTAAAAATATCAAAACATAAATAAAGCCAGAGCCAAAATTTCCGACAGACAAAAAGGTTACAATTATTGCTATCGCCATACCTACGATTCCAAAATAATTACCTTGTCTTGAAGTTTCTGGAGAAGATAGACCTCTAAGCGCTAAAATAAATAAAATTCCAGAAATTAAGTAAAAGGTTGCAGAAAGATTTGCTGACATAAAATTATTTTATTTTTTCTTTTTCTTATACATTTGAAGCATTCTTTGAGTTACTAAAAATCCTCCAAAAATATTCACAGCAGCTAAGATTATTGCAAAAAATCCAAATATACTCGAAGTTTCAAAAATTTTATCTGAGTTGCTTGCTAAAGCTGCAATAATTGCACCTACTATAATTACTGAAGAAATTGCATTTGTAACTGACATCAAAGGTGTATGAAGAGAAGGTGTTACACTCCATACTACATAATAACCAACAAAAATTGATAATATAAATATACTAAATCTAAATATAAAAGGATCTATTTCCATAACTATTTTACTTGAGTTTTTTCTATAATTTCATCTTCTAAATTTATATTAATTTTTTTGTTTTCTTTATCGTATAAATTACTAACAAAATTGAACATATTTTTTGCATACAAATTTGAAGCTGAATTTGGAAGTTTGTTCAAAATATTACTATCTCCCATTATTTTTACTCCATTATGATCAATAATTTCATTTACTTTTGTGAGTTCAGAATTTCCTCCCTGGGAAGCTGCAAGATCATAAATTACAGATCCACCCTGCATCACCTCAATCATATCTTTTTTAATAATTAAAGGTGCTTTTTTTCCCGGTATCAAAGCAGTACAAATGACAATATCAATTTTTTTTAAAGTTTCTTTTAATAAATTTTCTTGTTTTTGTTTAAAATCTTCAGATGCTTCTTTTGCATATCCACCCTCAGTCTCTAAATTTTCTGCACCTTCAACAATTAGAAATTTACCACCTAAACTTTCAACTTGTTCTTTTGATGCCAATCTCACATCAGTTGCAAAAACTATAGCACCCATTCTTTTTGCGGTTGCAATTGCTTGTAAACCTGCAACACCCGCTCCCACTACTAGTACCTTCGCTGCTGGTATTGTTCCTGCGGCTGTCATCATCATAGGTATTGCTTTTTGATAATATGCAAATGAGTCTACAACTGCTTTGTAACCTGCTAAATTTGCTTGAGATGAAAGAATATCCATTGATTGTGCTCTTGTGATTCTTGGTAAAAGTTCCAATGAAAAACAATTAATTTTTTTATCCAAGAGTTTACTTATTTTTTCTTTATTAGAGTAAGGATTTAAAACACCAATTAAGATTTGCTCATTTCGAAATTTTTCAAAATTTTCTTCGCCTATTAAATTCATTTGTAAAATTACATCAGCCTCCGATAAAACTCTTTCTTCGTCATCTAACATCTCTGCTCCTTCATTGACAAATTCTTTATCAGAAATACCTATGTGCTCTCCATATCCTTTAGGTAAAATTATTTTTAGATTTAAAGACATGTACTTTTTTATTATTTCAGGAGTAACAGCAATACGTTGCTCTGTCTCTAAGTTTTCTTTTATTGAACCTATTTTCATCTACAAAAGAAAAATTGCCATTAATACCAAAA
This sequence comes from uncultured Pelagibacteraceae bacterium, assembly GCA_902603665.1. Lineage (GTDB taxonomy): Bacteria > Pseudomonadota > Alphaproteobacteria > Pelagibacterales > Pelagibacteraceae > Pelagibacter. The sequence goes on from CACKVV010000020.1 coordinate 11,090, forward strand.
TACAAATTACAGCAACACTCCCCCAAAGAACAAATTTAGTAAAATTAATCCAAGTGTTTTTATGGTTTTCATTATCCATAAAATTATTTTTGTCTTGCTTTAAATTTAGGATTTTTTTTATTTATAATATAAACTCGACCTCTCCTTCTCACAAGTTTTGAGTTAAGGTCTCTAGTTTTTAAAGATTTAAGCGAACTCGCAATTTTCATAATCTGTATAGCCTGGCAATGTCCTACTCTTCCATGCCTTAAGACAAAGTACCATCGGCGCTGAAGGGCTTAACTTCCGAGTTCGGAATGGTATCGGGTGTTACACCTACGCAAAAATTACCAGGCCAGAATTTTATACATAAAATTTAAAAATTGTAAACTTATTAATTTTTGAGATTTTCTTCTAATAAGTTGATTAAATACGGAATAAATAGGGAGTTTAAAAATTATTTTTTTTTAAAATTATAATAGAAATGTGTAAAAAACTTA
>CACKVV010000021.1 GCA_902603665.1 uncultured Pelagibacteraceae bacterium
TTTTTCAACTAAACCAACAGAAAAACCTGCAAGATCAAATTTACCTGGCGAATATGTACCTGGCATTTCTGCTGTTTCTCCCCCTACAAGATTACAACTTGATAATTCACATCCCTTAACGATGCCTTTAATAATTTCTTTCATTTTTTTTAAATTAATTTTGTCAATTGAAATATAATCTAAAAATAAAAATGGTTTTGCACCTTGAACAATTAAATCATTTACACACATTGCAACAAGATCTATGCCAATCGTATTAAATTTTTTAATTTCATTTGCTATCTCTAATTTTGTTCCAACACCGTCTGTACTAGTTACAATGTGGGGACTTTTGAGGTTTTTTGGTATACTTGAAATTGCACCAAATCCCCCAATGTTCTTAAAATCACCACTTTTTTTTGTTTTTTTGGTTAAATTAGATATGAAATCTATAAATTTATCGGCATTCTTTATGTTTACTCCACTATTTTTATATGTGAGTTTTTGCGATTTCATAATTTATTAAAAAATGACCTTATCTGAAAAAATATATAAATATCTATACATTTTTTTTTTAGTATTAATTATTATTTTTAGTGAGTTTTCCACAAATTTTGCAAAAGCTAAAACTTTTGTAATTAAGGATATAGAAATTCAAGAAAAATATGATTTAAATTTTAATAAAATAAAAGTGGTTGATAAAGCTTTTAAAAAAGCTTTTGAAATATTGATTTCAAAAATTTTACAAAGTCAAAACAAAAATATTTTGGGATCCATTGACATTAACCAAATTAAAAGTTTTGTTGAGGGTTTCTCATTGATGGAGGAAAAATTTGTAGATGATAATTACCAAGCAATAATAAATGTGGATTTTAATAAAAAAGATTTAATTAATTATTTTAGTTCAAAAGGAATAATCACATCTTCCATAAACCCAATAGATGTCATGATATTGCCTATATTGATAGATTTAAAAAAAAATCAAATATTTTCATATTCAAATAATCCTTTCTTTCTCAATTGGAACTTAAATAATAAAAAATTTCATCAAATAAATTACGTTTTACCCAACGAGGATATTGAAGATTTTTCAATAATCAGGAAAAATATTGGTGATATAGAAAATTATAATTTTAATGAGATATTTAATAAATATAATGTAAAAAACAGAATTTTACTTGTTTTATTAAACCAAGATAACATGCTTAAAGTTTTTTCTAAATTAAATTTAGAAAACAATGAGATGTACATAAATAAGAATTTTAAAGATGTAAGTTTAAAAAACTTAGATCAGATAAATGATACAATTTTAGATTTAAAAAAAGATTATGAAAATAAATGGAAATCATTAAACAAAATTAATACATCAATAATTCTTCCTATTAGATTATCTGTTGACTCAAATAATTTTCTACTATCAAATAATTTAGAAAATTATTTGAGTGAAGTAGATTTAATTTCAAATTATAAAATTGAGAATTTTAATAGTAAGCAAATTATATATAAAATTATATTCAATAGTACTCCAGATAAGTTTTTAAAAATCATGCAAAATGCAAAATTTAAAATTGATACTTCTAAAGATGTTTGGAAATTACAATGAGCGAACTTAACCAATTATTACTTGATTTTGATCATAATATTGAATTTAACGAACATGATTATTATGTATCAAGAAGTAATTACTTAGCCTTTAATTTAATTCAAAATTGGCCAAAATGGCAAAGAAAAATACTCAATATTTCTGGAGATACATTTTCAGGAAAAACGCACCTGGCTAAAATTTTCCAAGATAAAAGTAATGCTCTATATTTAAACCACAGTGATATTAACGAGGATGTATTCAAAAAAATTAAGTTAAATGAATCTATCGTTATTGATGATTTTGAAAAAATTAAAAATGAAAATTTATTATACTCTTTATTTAATTTGATTTATCAAGATAATAAATATTTATTGATTTTATCAAACAGAACAATAAGTGAGATTCATTATAATCTTGACGATTTAAATTCCAGAGCAAAAAATTGTATATTTGCACAAATTGAAAATCCAGATGACGATTTAATTTTTGCAATAATTGTAAAAAGCTTTTCAGATAGACAAATCAAATTAGAAAAAAAATTACTAGAATTTATTATAAAAAGGATAGAGAGATCTTATGGTAAAATTTACGAATTTATATATAAGGTTGACGAATTGAGTTTAAAAAAAATGAAACCTATTAATTTAAAAACAATTAGAGAAATACTGTAAATTGAATAAATATAGAACACATACATGCGGACAACTAAATATATCTAACAAAGGTCAAAAAATTATTTTATCTGGATGGATAAATAAGAAAAGAGATCATGGAAATCTGTTATTTATTGACTTAAGAGACAATTACGGCCTTACCCAATGTGTCGTGGACAACGAAAATAAAGTATTTAAGGAAATAGAAAATCTTCCATTAGAAACTGTATTAAAAATAACTGGAAAAGTAATTGAGAGAGACAAAGATACCATTAATGAAAATTTATCAACTGGTGAAATAGAAATTTCAATTATTGATTTTGAAATCCTAGGACAAACAAAAGAACTCCCTATGCCAGTTTTTTCAGATCAAGAATATTCAGAGGAAATAAGACTTAAATACAGATTTTTGGATTTGAGAAGAAAAAAAATTCATCAAAATATTATTCTTAGATCAAAAGTGATTTCGTTTATTCGATCTGAAATGAATAAGTTAGGATTTTTAGAATTTCAAACACCAATATTAACATCTTCTAGTCCAGAGGGTGCTAGAGATTTTTTAGTTCCAAGCAGATTAAATCCTGGTAAATTTTATGCATTACCTCAAGCTCCCCAACAGTTTAAACAATTAATAATGGTATCAGGATTTGATAAATACTTTCAAATAGCACCGTGCTTTAGAGATGAAGACGCAAGAGCTGATAGAAGTCCTGGGGAATTTTACCAATTAGATTTAGAAATGTCATTTGTTGAACAACAAGATGTCTTTGAAGTAGTGGAAAAATTGATGGTTAAAGTTTTTAAAAACTTTTCAGATAAAAAATTACTTTTTGAGACTTTTCCAAGGATTTCCTATTCTGACGCTATGTTAAAATATGGATCTGACAAACCAGATTTAAGAAACCCACTTATTATTTCTGATATTACAAAATTATTTGAAAGGGATGATATCAGTTTTGAAATATTTAAAAATTTAGTCAAGAAAGGCTCAATTGTAAGATCTATCGTAACTAAAAATACAAAAGATAAACCAAGAAGTTTTTTTGATGGAATAGATAAATGGGCAAAGGAACAAGGTTCATCAGGTCTTGCTTATTTTACTATAGAAAAAAATGATAAAATAATTGGAAAGGGACCAGTTGGTAAATTTTTTTCAGAAGAATCACTAGTAGAATTGATGAAAATTACAAATGCAGAAATAGGAGATACTGTTTTTCTTTCTTGTGGTAAACAAAGTGACGTTGAAAAAATTTTATCAATTGCTCGAACTAGGATAGCAGAGGAGCTCAAAATTATTAAACAAGATTGTTTTGCATTTTGTTGGATAGTGGATTACCCAATGTTTGAAATAGACGACCAAACCAAAAAAATAAGTTTTAGCCACAATCCATTTTCAATGCCACAAGGAGATATTAAAAACTTAGATTTAACAGATCCTCTTTCTTTAAAAGCTTATCAATATGATATTGTATGTAATGGTATTGAGTTATCATCTGGAGCCATTAGAAATCATGTACCTGAGTTAATGTATAAGCTATTTGATATAGTTGGTTACTCCAAAGAAGATGTTGAAGAAAAATTTAGTGGAATGATCAATGCATTGAGCTATGGCGCACCACCTCATGGAGGTATTGCACCAGGTATAGATAGAATAGTGATGCTTTTAGCTGACGAAAAAAATATTCGAGAAGTTACTATGTTTCCGATGAATCAAAATGCTCAAGATTTAATGATGAATGCACCATCTACAATTAGCGATGACCAATTGAAGGAATTAAACCTTACTTTTAAGAAAAAAACTTGATTACTTTTTACCTTTTAGATTTATTCTAATGTCTGATAGATCGACCAATTTTCTTTTATAATCACTTCTTACAAATCCCTTACTAGTTATATCTTTAACTAGCTTTAAGAATTGATTTTGATCTTCAGAGTTTTCATTATTTATATCATCTATTTTTTCTGATCCTCCGATAGATGGAGTGTGCGCCAAATCCTCTCTATTAAGATAAGATATTGCCAATTCTCTAAATATATAATCTAAAATTGAGCTCGCACTTAAAATTCTATCATTACCATGAACTTTTCCTGACGGTTCAAATTTTGTACCTACATAAGCGTTTACAAACTCATCGAGAGGAACCCCATACTGTAGACCCAAAGAAATTGCTATTGCAAAGTTATTCATTAGAGCTTTTACTAATTCACCTTCTTTGCTTGTATCAATAAATATTTCACCTATTTTCCCATCCTCATATTCACCTGTATGAAGATACACTTTATGATCGCCTATCGTAGCCTTTTGAATGTAACCTTTTCTTCTATCTGGCATACTAAATCTTTTTCCAAGTTTTTCGTTTAAATTACTTTTTAAGTTATCTCCTATTTTGGTATCAATTTTTGAAGTGGTGGTCTGTGAAATTGGAGTACTAATTGATTTATCAACTATATTTACTTTATTTTTGTCTATTTTTTCCAAATTTTTTGTTTTTCTATTATCAAGTTTAACGTCAAGTATCTCAAATTTTCCATCCTCGTTTTTTTCTAAATTTTGTAAGTTTTTCTCATTAACATCATCCAAATAGTGACTTACTTTAAAACTACATGTGTAATATGTCTCAACTAAATATTTTGCCATTAAATTTCCTTATTAAAATTGAATCATCAGAAATTATGTATATACAAATTAATGTTATAGTCTAATTTAATTTTTTCAATTTTAAATTGAAAAATAATTAATTTTTTATGTTGACATTTTTTAAAGAAATTTTCACTTGGTGGAATGGGCAAACACTGGGAACCAGACTGCAAACAATTTTTTTTGGTAAGTTAGTTGGTGAGGATGAATTAGGGAATAAATATTATCAAAATAAAAAAGGTAAAAGGTGGGTAATATATAATGGAGAGGTTGAAGCTTCAAAAATACCAAATGATTGGTACTCATGGATGCATCATACAAATAATAAAATTGAAAATTCACATAATTTAAAAAAATATAAATGGCAAAAAAACCATTTACCAAACCAAACAGGAACAACAAACGCTTATAACCCTAAAAATAATAAAAATGCAACTGAAAAAAAATATAAATCCTGGCAAGGTTAGTTTTGCTCTAATTTTTATTCTACTTTTTCATACAATTTTCTTAAAGGCAAATTCAGAAACTAATATATATGGTGAAATGTTCGCAGAAATATTAGTTTTAGATAAAGTGAGTTCTAAAACAACAAAGTTAAAGTTAACAATTGGAGAAGAGTTATTTTTTCAAAATTTAAATATAAATATTCTAAAATGCCAAAATTCAAAATTTGATGACGATCCCGAAGTAACAGCATTTATGCAAGTAATTGATTTAAAAAATAAAGACAAGGATAAGGTTTTTGTTTTCAATGATTGGACATTTGCATCCAGTCCATCAATAAGACCCTTTGACCATCCTGTATACGATATATGGTTAAAAAAGTGCTATTCCTAAATTAATTTTTCTTTATCAAGCCAACTTACATTAAAGTCAGAATTAATAAATTTTTCATGATTTAATAAAGTTTTATGTAAATCTATTGTAGTAGTTATACCTTCAATTACGAATTCATCGAGAGATCTATTCATTCTTTGTATTGCTTCTGTTCTATTTCTTCCATGGCAAATTAATTTACAAACCATGCTGTCATAATATGGAGTAACCTTGTAACCTTGAAAAATTGCACCGTCTACTCTAGTTCTAAAACCAGAAGGCTGGTGACACATTCCAATTAATCCAGGTGAGGGTTGAAAATTTTTACTTGGATCTTCAGCATTTATTCTGCATTCAATAGCATGTCCTCTTGGATTAATGTCATTTTGGCTTAATGCTGTTTCACCTGTGTAGGCTATGTTAATCTGTTCTTTGATTATATCTATGCCTGTAACCATTTCTGTTACTGGATGCTCAACTTGAACTCTCGTATTCATTTCTAAAAAATAAAATTTTCCTTCTTCATATATGAATTCAACTGTTCCTGCGCCCTCGTATCCTATTTGACTTACCATCTTTACAGTTTTGTTAAACAAATCTGACCTGATCGTATCCGTTAAAACTGGGCTTGGGGTTTCCTCTATTAATTTTTGATGTCTTCTCTGTACTGAGCAATCTCTTTCATGCAAGTGAACAGTTCTATTTTTTCCTGATAATACTTGAACCTCAATATGTCTTGGATTTTGAAAAAATTTTTCAATATAAACTTCATCATTTCCAAAAAATTTTTTTGCCTCTAATTTTGCAGTCAAAAATAATTTTTCAAAATCATTTTCATTATTTACTATTTTCATACCTTTTCCACCCCCACCACCTGCAGCTTTTATCAGAACTGGAAAACCAATATTTTCAGATAATTTTTTAGCTTCTTTAATATCTGAAACACCACCCTCAGAACCTTCAATAACTGGTAAACCATATTGTTTAGCAATTTTTTTTGCTTGAATTTTGTCTCCCATTTTACTTATCAAACTTGAAGATGGACCTATGAACTTAATATTATTATCTTCAAGGATTTTAGCAAATTCAGCATTTTCAGATAAAAAACCATATCCTGGATGTACGGCTTCAGAATTAGTTAATTCTATTGCAGACATTATTGCAGGAATATTTAAATAACTATTAGATGGTTGATGAGGACCCACGCAAATACTTTCATCTGCTAATCTAACATGCATACTATCTCGATCAACATCCGAATGAATTGCAACTGTCGATATACCCCATTCTTTGCATGCCCTGATAACTCTGACTGCAATTTCTCCACGATTTGCAATCAGAATTTTTTTGAACATATTAATCTAAAATTGCTATAGTTTGTCCAAACTCAACAGGCTGACCATCCTCAACACAAATTTCTTTTATTGTTCCATCCATTGGACAGGGCACATGATTCATAGTTTTCATCGCCTCAACAATCATAATTGTATCACCCTTCTTAATTTTTCTTCCTTTTTCTGCAAATTTTTTACCTCCTGGTTCAGGTGCCAAGTATGCAGTACCAATAATTGGTGATGTAATCTTTGTTCCACTTATTTCAGATGACTTGTTTTCAGTTCTTTCTATCTCTAGTTTTGAAGTATTTTTGATGACAGGAGTTGAACCGATTCCTTTTGATTTTGAAACTTTAACTTTTAAATCTTTTTCAGTATATTCAATTTCTGTAAGATTAAATTCATCCAAATAATCACTTAATTCTTTAATAATACTTTTATTTATTTTCATTTTCTAAAAGCTCATGCATTGAATTTATGGCCAAAATATAACCGTTTATTCCAAGTCCACAAATAATTCCAGTTACAACACCACTTATCATTGACTTATGTCTAAATTCCTCTCTTTTGTAAATGTTTGATATGTGCACTTCGATTTTAGGTTTTTTAAATACATCTAATGCATCTCTTACAGCTACAGATGTATGGCTGTAGGCTGCAGCATTAATTATAATTCCTTCATAATTATCAACGCTATTTTGTATTAAATTTACAATTTCACCTTCTACATTCGATTGTTTTATATCTAAATTTAAATTTAATTCTTTGGCTTTTTCATAACAAATCTCAGTTAAGTAATTGTAGTCTTTGCTTCCATATTGAGATTGTTCTCTTTGACCTAATAGATTAAGATTAGGTCCATTAATAATTATTATTTTGCTCACTAAAAACTTATAATATATGAGAAAAAAAAATAAAATAAAAATAACTGTAAATGGCAAGCAAACTATTGTAAATTCAAACTTTTCATTAAAAAATCTTGTTGATAAGTTACAAATACCCATAAACAAAATTGCAATAGAATATAACAAAGAAATTATTGATAAAAAAAAGATAAAAAAAATTCTTCTTTCTAAAAATGATAAAGTGGAAATTGTCCATTTTATTGGAGGAGGCTAATGAAAAATAAAGATAAATTCATAATTGCAAAAAAAAATTATTCTTCGAGACTAATTGTTGGTACAGGAAAATATAAATCTATGAAAGAGTGCGCTAAAGCAATTAAAATCTCAGGTGCAGATATTGTTACGGTTGCAGTAAGAAGAGTAAATATATCAGATAAAAATAAACCTTTGCTGATGGATTACATAAACCCAAAAAAAATTACCTATCTTCCAAATACCGCAGGATGTTTTAGTTCAGATGAAGCTTTAAGGACACTTAGGTTAGCAAGGGAAATTGGAGGATGGAAACTAGTAAAACTTGAAGTTTTGGGAGATAAAAAAACATTATTTCCAGATACAATTGAAACACTTAAATCTACAGAAGTTTTAACAAAAGAGGGATTTAAAGTTATGGTTTATTGCAATGACGATCCTTTGATGGCAAAAAGATTAGAAAATGCTGGAGCTTGTGCAATAATGCCTTTGGCTGCACCAATTGGCTCAGGTTTGGGTATTCAAAATAAAATTAATTTGAAAATAATAAGAAATCAAACAAAGCTTCCTGTTATTGTTGATGCAGGTATAGGGCAAGCATCTGATGCAACTCAGGCAATGGAACTAGGTTGTGATGGCGTTTTAATTAATACAGCAATAGCTAAAGCTAAAAATCCTTATGAGATGGCCGAGGCAATGAAATACGCGGTAATATCTGGGAGAAAATCATATCTTTCAGGAAGAATTAATCCTAATTTATTTGGATCTGCATCAACTACTAATAGCGGAATTATTTAATTTTCTTCTTAACAAATTTTCTTTTTTTAAATTTTCTTTTTTTAAATGGTTTTTGAATATTAGAATTTGAATTTTCTTTTTGAATATCAACTTTCTGTAAACTCTCAATTTTTTCAATTTTATCTAATATTTTTCCAGATTTAGACTTAAACTCTATTAAGTATTCAGTTAAATTTAACTCTTCAGAATGTGCAATATTTATTTTAATTTTATTTTTTTTTTCGAAATATTTTAAATCTTCAAGAAATTGATTTTCTATAAAATCTGAAATCTTATTATTAATTTTTAAATCAATAATTTTGGAACCATTTTCCAAAGATTTGATTTCGATTAATTTTATAATTTTTTGTGCAAAAGTTTCGTTTGTTAGTTTAATTGACCATTTTATGTTACTTTCTCGAAGTCTCTGTCTTGACATTTCCAATAAACCAAAATTACTTATTCTACCAATTTGAATTCTTGCTCTATCATTACGGCATTTTTCTTTTAATCTTCTTTCAACTTGCCTTCTATTTCCAAAATTTAGCATATCAATAAAGTCAATTATTATTAACCCAGATAAATCTCTGATTTTAATTTGTCTTGCTATTTCTTCTGCAGCCTCTAAATTTGTATCTAAAGCAGTGCTTTCAACATTTTTTTGTTTTATCGATTTTCCAGAATTAATATCTATAGAAACTAAAGCCTCAGTAGGATTTATAACTAAATATCCACCTGAACTTAGTTTTACCTCTGTCTTAAAAATTTCAAAAAGTTTCTTTTCAATATTTTCTTTAAAAAATAATGGTAGTTTATCTCTGTACTTTTTAACTTTTTTTAACTGTTTTGGCATCATTAGCTTCATGTAATTTTTTGCTTTTTGATAGCCCTCATTACCCTCTACAATTATATTTTGTGTATTATCGTCGTACATATCTCGAATACTTCTTTTAATAATATCGCTTTCTTGATGGATAAGAGATGGGGCCATAGAATTCATTGCA
>CACKVV010000022.1 GCA_902603665.1 uncultured Pelagibacteraceae bacterium
AACTTTAATAATAATAATTTTAACGCAGTCCTTTCATTATTGATTATCTTTATAATTATAAAATCAATACCACCAGTTTTAAGCTGGACTGTTATTGATGCAAATATTTCGGGCAATTCAAAAGAAGCTTGTACAGGCGACGGTGCATGTTGGACTTATATTAAAGTTTGGTTAAGAAGATTTATATATGGATTATATCCAAACGAAGAGCAGTGGAGAATTAATTTATCATTCATATCACTATTAGCTCTCGGATCAGTAGGGTACTTTGCAACTGAGAAATTTAAAAAATATTTAACTTTATATTATGTAGTTATTTATCCAATTATTGCTTTCTTATTTATATTCTTTTTTATCTCAGGTGGTCCTGTATTTTTTGATTTTTCATACGGAATTATTGCAAGTGTTGTTGCAATTATTGTTGGATTTTTTGTACCAAATAAATTTAAGTTATATTATTTTTGTTTTGTACCACTTGCTGTTTATTTATCTTTAAATCTTTTCATATTGCCTGAGGAATATGTTGAACTAGGTAAATTAGAAGGTTTAAATTGGGTTGAAACTGGCGCATGGGGCGGCTTAGCTTTAACTTTCATAGTTTCTTTTTTCTGTTTAATTTTTTGCTTTCCTGTAGGAATGGCTTTAGCTTTAGGAAGAAGGTCTGAACTACCATTTATAAAATATACCTCAGTTATTTTTATTGAATTTTGGAGAGGTGTTCCATTGATAACTGTCTTATTCATGTCATCAGTTATGTTCCCAATGTTTCTACCTGAAGATTTCTTCTTAGATAAATTAGTAAGAGTTATAATTGCAATCTCTTTGTTTGAAGCGGCCTATGTAGCTGAAGTTATAAGAGGAGGTCTTCAAGCGCTTCCTAGAGGTCAGTACGATGCAGCAAAATCTTTAGGAATGGGATACTGGAAGATGCATATATTTGTAATTTTACCTCAGGCACTAAAATTAGTAATTCCTGGTATTGCTAATACCTTTTTAGCTTTAGTAAAAGATACTCCATTAATCTTGGTTGTTGGTTTATTAGAAATTGCTGGAATGCTTCAAATGGCAAAAACAAATCCTAAGTGGTTAGGATATTCAATGGAAGGTTATGTTTTTGCAGCTGTAGTATTTTGGATAATTTGCTATGCAATGAGTAAATATAGTTATAACTTAGAAGAAAAATATAAAACAGAGAGATAATGTCAGACACAATTATTCAAATTAAAGATGTAAACAAGTGGTTTGGTGATTTCCAGGTTCTAAAAAATATTAATTTAAATGTTGAAAAAAATAAAAAGATTGTTGTTTGTGGACCATCCGGCTCTGGAAAGTCAACTTTAATAAGATGCATAAACAGATTAGAGGAACATCAACAAGGATCAATTGTCGTTGATGGAAATGAACTTACAGAAGATACTAAAAATATTGAACAGATAAGAGCTGAGGTTGGAATGGTTTTCCAACAATTTAATTTGTTTCCACATTTATCTATATTAGATAATTGTACTCTTGCACCTGTATGGGTAAAAAAAATGCCAAAAAAAGATGCTGAAGATTTAGCAATGAAACACTTAGAAAAGGTACAAATTGCTGATCAAGCACATAAATTTCCTGGTCAATTATCAGGAGGACAACAACAAAGATGTGCAATAGCAAGAGCTTTATGTATGGAGCCAAAAATAATGCTTTTCGACGAACCCACTTCGGCTTTGGATCCAGAGATGATCAAAGAAGTTTTAGATGCTATGGTAAACTTAGCTAAAGCAGGGATGACCATGATAGTTGTTACACACGAAATGGGCTTTGCAAAAGAAGTTGCAGATGAAGTTATCTTTATGGATGAAGGAATGATAGTTGAAAAAGCAGCAACAAATGAATTTTTCGCTAATCCAAAGAATGATAGAACTAAGCTATTTTTAAGTCAGATACTCTAAAAATAGTTGTCTAAATTGTAAAAAAGATACTTGACAGGATATTTAATTTTAAAAAAAAGGATAATTTTTAAAAAAAAATCTTCTTGTAATACATGTTCTATTTATATTAACTCCAACTTATATTTTAATTAAAGAGGGGTCTTTGATGGAAGATAATTTCAATAAACATTTAGGTAACAAGCTTAAACTTAGAAGGTTAGCCCTAGGTTTAACACAAACGAAGGTTGCAAAAGCTATAAACGTTACATTTCAACAAATTCAAAAATATGAGAAAGGCACAAATGGTGTAAGTTCAATTAGATTACTTCAGTTATCTAATTATTTAAAAGTGCCAATTAATTATTTTTTTGAGGATTTTTCTGAATATCTTTTAAATTTAGAGAAATCAAAAGAAGGTCATATGAATGTAAATTATAATTTTTTGGTAAAGGTTTACTCAGAGTTAACACAAGATCAAAAAATTAAGTTTGGTAAAAATATTCAACTTTCTCAGCCAATTATTACGAAGGTAGGATAAAGAATTTTTTGGCTCCTCGGGCAGGACTCGAACCTGCGACCAATTGATTAACAGTCAACTGCTCTACCAACTGAGCTACCGAGGAATGACAAATTGCAACTTACTTTTTTTTAAATTTATCACAACATTTTTTTTGGAGGCAACGCCCGGAATCGAACCGGGATACAAGGATTTGCAATCCTCTGCGTAACCATTCCGCCACGTTGCCAGCAAATATCCAATATTTGATAGATGACCCTATATAATTGATTTTTAGGATTAGTCTATAAATTTTAATCCTAATTTCATTATTGTTTATTAAAATGATTAATTTATAAAATATTTATCTAATGAGTGCTGATAAATATATCCATACTGATGTAGAAAATAAGATTTATTCTTACTGGGAAAATAATAAACTTTTTCAACCTAAAGAAAATACCAACAAATTTTCAATAGTTATTCCTCCACCTAATGTTACTGGAAGTTTGCATATGGGTCATGCTTTAAATAATTCTATTCAGGATTTATTAGTAAGATTTCATAGAATGAATAATTATGAAACTTTATGGCAACCTGGTACCGATCATGCTGGAATAGCAACGCAAGCTCTTGTTGAAAGAAAGTTAGAAAAAGACGGTATAAAAAAAAATGATTTAGGTAGAGATAAATTTATTGAAAAGGTTTGGGAGTGGAAAAATGAATATGGAGATATAATTATTAATCAATTAAAAAAATTAGGATGTTCATGTGATTGGTCAAGAAATGCTTTTACCATGGACGAAAATTTATCAAAATCAGTTTTAAAAGTTTTTGTAGATTTATATAAAAAAAATCTAATTTTTAAATCTAAGAAGTTAGTTAATTGGGATACTGTACTAAAAACTGCCATTTCTGATCTTGAGGTAGATCAAAGGGAGGTAAATTCAAAACTTTATCATATTCGATATCCTATCGAAAATAGTGAAGATTTTATAACTATTGCAACAACAAGACCTGAAACTATGTTGGGTGATACTGCAATTGCAGTAAATCCTAGCGATGAAAGATATAAAAAAGTTGTTGGTAAATTTGTAACAATTCCACTTGTTGGAAGAAAAATAAAAATTATAAAAGATGAATACGCTGATCCAGAGCAAGGAACAGGAGCTGTTAAAATTACCCCAGCTCATGATTTTAATGACTATGAAGTAGGTGAAAGAAATAATTTAGAAATTATAAATGTTTTTACTGAAGATGGAAAAATAAATGAAAATGCACCAAAAGAATTTATTGGATTAGATAGATTTGAAGCAAGAAAACAATTATTAAAAAAATTAAAAGAAAATAACTTCTTTGTTGAAGAAGAAAATATTAAAAATAAAGTCCCTTATGGAGATAGATCGAATTCAATTATAGAACCTTATTTAACAGAGCAATGGTTTGCTGATGCAAAAAAATTATCTATTAAGGCTAAAGAAATTGTAAATAATAAATCAACAAATTTTTTTCCTGAAAATTGGTCCAAAACATATTTTCAATGGATGGACAATATTGAACCTTGGTGTGTATCAAGACAACTTTGGTGGGGTCACCAAATACCTGCCTGGTATGGTCCAGATGGAAAAGTATTTGTAGAGTATACTGAAGAGGAAGCAATCAAAGAGGCTAAAAATTATTATAAAAAAGATGTTGCATTAAAAAGAGATGAAGATGTACTTGATACTTGGTTTTCATCAGGTTTATGGCCATTTGCAACATTAGGTTGGCCTAATCAAACTGACTATTTAAAAAAATTTTATCCAACAACAGTTTTGGTAACTGGTTTTGATATTATATTCTTTTGGGTGGCTAGAATGATGATGATGGGTATGGCTTTTTTAGAAAAAGAGCCATTTAAAGATATTTATGTTCATGCTTTAGTTAGAGATGAAAAAGGACAAAAAATGTCTAAGTCTAAAGGAAATGTAATTGATCCATTAGATTTAATAGAGAAATATTCAGCGGATGCACTTAGATTTACATTATTATCCATGGCATCTCCTGGAAGAGACGTAAAGCTCTCAGAAGATCGAGTAAAAGGATATAGAAACTTTTTAAATAAAATATGGAATGCAAATAATTTACTCAAACAAAATGATTGTAATTTTGATGAAATAGAAAAGCCTAAAGAATTAAAGGTAAATATAAATAAATGGATAATATCTGAATATTATTCAATAAATAATCAGATTAAGCAAAATATAAAAGATTATAGATTTGATGAAGCCGCTAGAAATGCCTATCAATTTGTTTGGCATTCTTTTTGTGATTGGTATTTGGAACTATCAAAAACAATATTATATTCAGATGATAAATCTTCTATAGAGGAAGTTAAAAAAGTCTCTGCATATATTTTTAGGGAAATCTTGATTATCCTACATCCATTTATTCCATTTGTTACAGAGGAAATTTGGCTGAATAATAAATTAGATAAAGATAGCAGTGATTATTTAATGTTCGCTAATTGGAGTGAGGAAAAACCGTCAGAAAGCAACGAATATAATGATGTAACTAATATAATTGAAATTATTACATCAATTAGATCCTTTAAAAACGAGATAGGAGTTAGTCCAGGTTCTTTAATTGAAATCTCTTTAGCTAGTGCAAACACAAAAACACAAGATTTTTTCAATAAGAATGAAATTTTGTTAAAAAAGTTAGGAAGAATATCTAATATATTATTAGAAGATCAAAAAAAATCATCTGCAAGTCTAATTATCAAAGGTGAGCTCTATAAAATGTATTTTGAGCAAGATGTAGATATTAAAACTATCAAAGATACATTATTAAAAAAACACTCTAAAATTAAAGACGAAATGGATAAAATAGATACCAGACTTTCAAACAAAAGTTTTATAGATAGAGCTCCAAAAGATATTGTTGAACTAGAAAAATCTAACTTTAACAACCTAGAAAAAGATGCTAAAAAAATACAACTAACCTTAGAAAATTTATAATGAAAAAATTTAATAAAAAGAAATTACCTAGCAGACACACAACTTTAGGGCCTGACAAAGCACCTCAAAGGTCATTTTATTATGCAATGGACTTAACAGAGAAAGATGTTGCAAAACCATTTGTTGGTGTTGTTTCAACATGGAATGAGGCAGCTCCATGTAACATTAATTTAATGAAACAAGCTCAATCGGTTAAAAAGGGTGTTGTTAAATCTGGTGGAACGCCAAGAGAATTCTGTACAATTACAGTTACTGATGGAATTGCAATGGGTCACGAGGGTATGAAATCTTCTTTAGTATCTAGAGATGTTATAGCAGACTCAACTGAATTAACAGTGCGAGGTCATTGTTATGATGCTTTAGTTGGTTTAGCTGGATGTGATAAGTCACTACCTGGATTAATGATGTCGATGGTTAGATTAAACATACCAAGTGTTTTTATATATGGTGGATCAATTCTTCCAGGAAGATTTAATGGAAAAGATGTAACAGTTGTAGATGTTTTTGAGGGGGTTGGAAAATATACTTCAAAAAAAATGACTGCTCATGCATTAAGAAAGTTAGAACTAAAAGCTTGTCCATCTGCAGGTGCGTGTGGTGGTCAATTTACTGCAAATACAATGGCATGTGTATCAGAAGCGATTGGTCTTGCATTACCATATTCAGCTGGAACACCTGCACCTTATAAAGAAAGAGATAAATATGCTGTAGATAGTGGTAAAGCTGTAATGAATTTATTAGCAAAAAATATTAGACCAAGAGATATTGTAACAAGAAAGTCATTAGAAAACGCTGCAACAATTGTTGCTGCAACAGGTGGATCTACTAATGCTGGATTACATTTACCAGCAATAGCAAATGAAATTGGAATTAAATTTGATTTGATGGATGTTGCAAAAATTTTTAAAAAAACTCCTTATCTTGCAGATTTAAAACCAGGTGGAAAATATGTTGCAAAAGATATGTGGTTAGCAGGTGGTGTACCAATGTTATTAAAAACTTTATACGATGGTGGTTTTATACATGGTGACTGTATGACTGTTACTGGGAAAACAATGAAAGAAAATTTAAAAAATGTTAAATTTAATCTAAATCAAAAAGTAATGAGAAGTTACAAAAATCCTATTACTAAGACTGGTGGTGTCGTTGGTTTAAAAGGTAACTTAGCACCTGAAGGTGGTATTGTTAAAATAGCAGGATTAAAAAAATTACAGTTTACTGGAAGAGCAAGATGTTTTGATAATGAAGAGACAGCTTATAAAGCTGTAAAAAATAGAAAATATAAAGACGGTGACATAATTATAATTAGATACGAGGGACCAAAAGGAGGTCCAGGCATGAGAGAAATGCTTCAAACAACAGCTGCAATTTATGGTCAAGGAAAAGGGGAGACTGTTGCACTGATAACTGATGGAAGATTTTCTGGCGCTACTAGAGGATTTTGCATTGGCCATGTTGGCCCAGAGGCTTCAGTAGGTGGCCCAATAGCTCTTTTAAGAAATGGAGATATCATTGATATAGATGCCAAAAAAGGCACTATCAATGTAAGATTAACAAAACAACAGTTAGCATCTAGACGTAAAAAATGGAAACCAAAAAAGATTAATTTTGGAAATGGAACGTTGTGGAAATATGCACAAACAGTTGGACCAGCATACTTAGGAGCACCTACACATCCTGGGGGCAAAAACGAGGTTAAAGTTTACGCGGATATTTAAACATGAAAATTAGACCTGTAATTCTTTGTGGAGGAGCAGGAACAAGACTTTGGCCAAATCAAAAAAATCACCAAGCAAAACAGTTTATTAATTTTGGTAATTGGACTTTATTAGGTAAAACATTAGAAAGAGTTAAAGGCTCAATTTTTGATAATCCAGTTATCAGTACAAATGCAAAATACCTTAAACAAGTAAAACAGCATTTAAAAAAACATAAAATCAAGAATTATAAAATTGTTTTAGAACCAGCTAAAAGAAATACAGCTCCAGCTATTTTAAGCACTGCCTTAATAAAGGATATTCCAGACAATCAACCATTAATGTTCTTTTCATCAGATCATTTAATAGAAAAAGTAAACATTTTTAACAATGCTATTTATAAAAATAAATCAAATTTGACTGATCAAAATATATTTATCTTTGGCATAAAGCCTAAATCTCCCTCAAGCGAATATGGCTATTTTCTTACGAAAAAAGTTAAGGGAAATATTAATAAAGTAACAAAATTTATTGAAAAACCTAAAGAAGTAAAAGCAAAGCAAGTTATTAAAAAAAATGGTTATTGGAATTCAGGTATGTTTTTTGTTAGAAAAGACTCTATAATTAATAACTTTAAAAAATATCAGCTAAAAACTTATAAAAACTGCCTAGACGCAGTTAACAAAGCTAAATATAAATCTAACACTTATTATTTAAATAAATCCTCATTTCTAAAAGCTACAGCTAAATCATTTGATTATGCCATTTTAGAAAAAACCAAACAAATAAATGCTATTAAATTAGATATTCCTTGGTCAGATCTTGGAAGCTGGAAAGAAATATTAAAAATGTATGACAAAAATAAACGCAAATACATTAAAAAGAAGAATATTTATTATCGACCGTGGGGAAAATACACAAATTTATTTGAAGGTAATGAATTTTTAATTAAAGAATTGTACGTAAAACCGAAAGGTATTTTAAGTTTACAAAAACATCATCACCGAGCGGAACATTGGTTGGTAACACAAGGCAATGCTAAAATTACGCTTAATAAAGATATAATAATCAAAAAGCCTGGTGAACATATATTTATTCCACTTGAAGCAATCCATAGAATTCAAAATCCTGGCAAAAAGCCTGTTAAAATCTTTGAAGCACAAGTTGGATCAATACTTAAAGAAAGTGATATTGTTAGATATCAGGATGTTTACGGTAGAGTAAAATAAATTTTATAACATGGATGGTATTGTATTTGCAGTTGTTTTAGTCGCTGCATTGCTTCATGCAACATGGAACGGTTTTGTTAAAAACCACAACGATAAAACTGTTGCAGTTACAGGGATTGTTCTAGGCCACGCACCATTATCGTTATTAGCAATTTTATATTTTCCAGCACCCAGCACAGATAGTTATATTTTCATAATTATAAGCATATTTATTCATCAAGGTTATCAATGGTATTTATTAAGATCTTATCAAGTTGGTGATCTAACTAAAGTTTATCCAATAGCTAGGGGAACTGGACCATTAATTACAACTTTTATATCTATTCTATTTTTGGGAGTTGTTCTTGATAAATTCGTAACTTTTTCAATATTACTTTTATGTTTTGGAATTTTTTTACTAGGAGCAAATAATTATAAAAAAAGTAATTTAAATGAAATAAAATATCCATTGATTACAGGAGTATTTATTGGTCGTATATGTTCCTGCAATTCAATTTTTGATAATGATAATAAATCTCTAATTAAATTTTCCATTCTCTCAGACTGTGAAGTCATTAATGGCATTAAATTATTTAACTCATTATTTTCTTTTAAATCTTTAATATTACCAATTGTTTCTAGCCCCATTTTTATGGATTGTAGTGGGGTTCTTAATTCATGAGACACATTAGCTACAAAATCAGATTTAAGTTGTTGAAATTTATGGAATTCTGTTAGGTCTCTAATAAATAAAACACAAGTAACTTCATCAAAAAATAAATTATTTTTATCAAGATAAATTGTTATATTTAATCTTAAAACAGCTTTATTTCTTATTTCAATTTCAAAGTCTGGTATATTTTTATCTTTAGAAAATTTTTCTACAAGCACACTTACCATTAAATTATCTTCATCATCGTTGGTTAAAGCTAATACTGTCTCTACTTCGTCTATATTTGCTTCATTTAATACATCTTCATCAAGTCCATTGCCATTAATAACAATTGTGTCATTTAAATCATTTGCAATCAATTCTGCTCTTTCTTTGCTTTTTTCTATTATTTTTACTCTTGCAGACTCGAAGGTTTCTTCGATATTTT
>CACKVV010000023.1 GCA_902603665.1 uncultured Pelagibacteraceae bacterium
TTAAAAGGCAAACCTCCATTCAAAATAATTGCACCTGGAAGAACTTACAGATCTGACAGTGACCAAACACATGCACCTATGTTTCATCAAGTTGAAGGATTACATATAGATAAAGATATAAATATGGGACATCTGAAAGGTTGTCTAAATTATTTTATTAAAGAGTTTTTTGAAGTCGATAAATTGAAGATGAGATTTAGACCAAGTCATTTCCCATTTACAGAGCCATCAGCTGAGGTTGATATAGGTTATGAAATTAAAGATGGAAAAATAATCATAGGTGAGGGAGACAAATGGTTAGAAATTTTAGGGTGCGGAATGGTTCATCCAAACGTTCTAAAAAATGTAAATGTTGATCCATCAAAATTTCAGGGTTACGCCTTTGGAATTGGAATAGATAGATTAGGTATGCTAAAATATGGAATTAATGATTTAAGAGCTTTTTTTGAAACAGATTATAGATGGCTAAGCCATTTTGGGTTTGATCCTTTAGATGTACCATCAAGCTACAGAGGATTGAGTAGATGAAATTTACAATTGATTGGCTTAAACAACATTTAGATACAGATCTTAATGATAAAGAGATAATTAATAATTTAACGAACGTTGGTCTTGAGGTTGAGAGTTTTGAAAATGCACCTTCCGAGTTAGATGATTTTATTGTTGCAAAAATAATAAATGCGCAACAACACCCTAATGCAGATAGATTAAGAGTTTGTGACGTTGACATTGGTAAAAGTGAAACTGTTAAAGTTGTGTGCGGAGCTCCCAATGCAAAAAAAGGTTTATTCACAGTATATGCAGGACCAGGTGCAATAATACCAAAAAATCAAATGAAACTATCAATCAGTAAAATAAGAGGTGTTACTTCTTATGGAATGTTGTGTTCTGAAGCTGAGCTCAAATTATCAGATGAAAGCGAGGGAATTACAGAGTTATCAGAAAAGTATAAGGAAAAAATCGGGAAAAAATATTTTGATACCAAAACTCCTAAAGTTGTAGATTTATCTATAACACCAAATCGACCAGATTGTCTTGGTGTTAGAGGTATTGCAAGAGATCTTGCTGCAGCTGGAATTGGTTCTTTAAAAAAAATAAAAGATAGTAAATTAAATCAAAATTTTGATCAGGACTTAAAAGTAACTATAAAAAAAGAAAAAAAACAAGGCTGCACAATTTTTGGTAGTTGTTTAATTAATGGGGTTTCAAATAAAGAAAGTCCTCAATGGTTAAAAGATAAAATTATTTCGTTAGGTCAAAAACCGATTTCTGCAATTGTAGATATAACAAACTATGTGATGATTGATTTAAATAGGCCACTTCACGCATATGATGCTGATAAAGTAAGTAAAGAAATTATAGTAAGAAATTCAAAAAAAGGTGAAACTTTTGAAGCACTAGACAATAAAAAATACTCCCTAGATGATGATATGTGTGTAATTTCTGACCAATCAGGAGTGTTAGGACTAGGTGGAATCATAGGTGGAACACGTTCAGGAACTGAACTAGAGACAAAAAATATATTACTAGAGTCAGCTTATTTTTTACCAAGATCAATTAGAAAAACTTCAAAATTACTAAATATAGATACTGACGCAAAATTTAGATTTGAAAGAGGAATTGATCCAAAATCAATTGAAGCTGGGCTAATCAAAGCAGCGGATCTAATTAAAGAAGTGTGTGGGGGCGAAGTAAGTAAATTTGATATTCAAAGATTGGAAGAAGAAAAAACAAATAAAGTAAAATTTGAAATTTCTTTGTTTGAAAAAATAACAGGATTTAAAATTGAAAAAAAAGAAATAATTAAAATAATTTCCAATCTTGGCTTTAAAATCAATGAGAATAACGAAAATTTAGATTTAGAAATTCCCTCATGGAGACCAGATATTACTCAACCAATAGACATTGTTGAAGAAATCGTTCGTATCAAAGGTTATGAACATATTCAAACATTAATACCAGAAAAATCTAGACTTAAACCAACTTTAAATAGGCAGCAAAAATTATTCCATTTCTTACAACGTTCGGTGGCGTCCAAAGGTTTTTTCGAGACAGTTACTTGGTCATTTACAGACTCCAAAATAAATAATTTATTTAGAGAAAAATATAATGAAATAAAAATTGTTAACCCAATAAGTTCAGAGTTAAATGTTTTAAGAAATTCAATATTTCCAAATTTAGTTTTTTATTTGAAAAAAAATATAGATAGAGGATTTAAAGATTTATCTTTTTTTGAGATAGGGCCAGTTTTTTCAGGTACTAAGCCAGGTGAGCAACTAACAGTAATAGGTGCTTTACAAGCTGGAAAATATTTTAGATTAAATTGGCAAGAAACAGAGAGAAATGTTGATGTATTTGATGCAAAGAGAGATACTATTCAAACTATAGTAGAGGCAGGATTTAGCAAAAATAAACTAATAATAAAAGATCAAGCCCCATCTTATTATCATCCAGGCAAATCAGGATCAGTTTTTCTAAGCACAGAAGAAGATAAGCCAATTGCATTTTTTGGCGAAATACATCCAAATATTGTAAAAAAACTAGATATTAAAACTGATGCTTTAATAGGATTTGAAATATATTTAGATTTTTTTAAAGAAACAAAGAAAAAACTTAAAGATCAAAAATCTCAATTTGAATATTCAGATTATCAAAAATCTGAGAGAGATTTTGCGTTTGTAATTGATAAAAAAATTAAAGTACAAGATTTGATAGATATAATTGTATCAATAGATAAAGATTTAATTAAAAGTGTTAAGGTTTTTGATGTTTATGAAGGCGAAAATATTCCAAAAGATAAAAAATCAATCGCACTTAATGTTACAGTACAATCATCTGAAAAAACTTTAAATGAAAAAGATTTAGAAAAAATAAATAATTTAATTATTTCTACAGTTGAGAGTAAGTCTGGCGCTAAAATAAGATCCTAATAATGACAACTACAATTAATAATATAAGAAATTTTGCTATTATTGCTCATATAGATCACGGTAAATCAACTATAGCTGACAGAATAATTCACAAATGTGGTGGGCTTACGGATAGAGAAATGAAGGCACAAGTTTTAGATTCTATGGATATTGAGAGGGAAAGAGGAATTACAATTAAAGCACAAACTGTAAAATTAAACTATAAAGCAAAAGATGGAAATAGTTATGTTTTAAATATAATTGATACACCAGGTCATGTTGATTTTAGTTATGAAGTTAGCAGGTCATTGTATGCATGCGAAGGCTCAATATTAATTGTTGATAGTACTCAAGGTGTTGAAGCACAAACACTCGCAAATGTTTATCAAGCACTTGATATAAATCATGAAATAATACCTGTTTTAAACAAAATTGATTTACCTGCATCTGATATTGAGAGAACAAACAAACAAATTGAAGATGTTATAGGAATTGATACTACTGGAGCAGTTCCCTGTTCAGGGAAAACTGGAGAAGGTATAGATGATATATTAGAGCAAATAATTCATGCTCTTCCTGGTCCAAAAGGAGAGGCGAATAATAAATTAAAATGTCTGCTAGTTGATAGTTGGTATGATACTTACCTTGGAGTGGTAATTTTGGTTAGAATTATAGATGGAAAAATATCAAAAAATATGAAAATTAAAATGATGTCTACAAACCAAGATTATTTTGTGGAAAAAGTTGGTGTTTTTACACCCAAACCTAAAGACATAAATGAACTAAATGCAGGTGAAATTGGGTTTATAACAACAGGCATCAAAGTTTTATCTGATACAAAAGTTGGAGACACTATATGTGATGCAAATTATCCACTTAAAGAAGCTTTGCCTGGTTTTAAACCAAGTAAACCAGTTGTATTTTGTGGTTTGTTTCCAGTAGATAGTTCAGAATATCAAAAATTAAAAGACGGTTTAGCCAAGTTACAATTAAATGATGCTAGTTTTTCTTATGAGCCAGAATCTTCATCCGCATTAGGATTAGGTTTCAGATGTGGATTTTTAGGTTTGCTTCATTTAGAAATTGTTACTGAAAGATTAGAAAGAGAATTTGATATTAATCTACTCACAACAACACCTGGTGTTGTTTATAAAATTCACATGAATAATGGTGATGTAAATGATTTACAGAATCCATCAAGTTTGCCAGATCCTACATTAATCAATTTTATTGAGGAGCCATGGATAAAAGCAACTATTATCACACCTGATCAATATCTTGGTTCAATTATAAAAATATGCCAAGACAAAAGAGGCATACAAACGAATTTAAGTTATTCAGGAAATAGAGCAGTTGTAAACTATGAACTACCTTTAAATGAAGTTGTTTTTGATTTTAATGATAGATTAAAATCAATGACAAGCGGATACGCAAGTTTTGATTATGAAATAATAGGCCACAGAGAAGGTGATTTAGTTAAAATGAGTATTTTAGTAAATTCAGAACCTGTAGATGCGCTCGCAATGATGATACATACAGACTTTGCACAATCGACTGGGAGAGAAGTTTGTGAAAAATTAAAAGATTTAATTCCAAGACATAACTTTATGATACCTATACAGGCTGCAATTGGTGGTAAAATTATTGCTAGAGAAACTATAA
This sequence comes from uncultured Pelagibacteraceae bacterium, assembly GCA_902603665.1. GTDB lineage: Bacteria > Pseudomonadota > Alphaproteobacteria > Pelagibacterales > Pelagibacteraceae > Pelagibacter. The sequence goes on from CACKVV010000023.1 coordinate 4,572, forward strand.
AAGGCTTTAAAAAAGATGTATTAACAAAGATACATGGTGGAGGGGCACTAGATAGAAAAAGAAAACTTCTTGAAAAACAAAAAAAAGGTAAAGCAAGAGCTAAACAATTTGGAAAAGTTGAAATACCACAAGAGGCATTTATAGGTGTATTAAAAATTTCAAAAGAAAATTGATTTTTTGGAGAGGTGGCCGAGCGGTTGAAGGCGCACGCTTGGAAAGCGTGTAAAGGGGAAACTCTTTCATGGGTTCGAATCCCATTCTCTCCGCCATATTAGAATCAAAAATGCATATTATTTCACTAAATTTAAAAACAAGAAAAAAAAACTAAAAAACGTCAAAAAAGCTTTGATTATCAACAGTTTTTGACTGTTAAATACCTTCTGTATTTTATTAAAAATTTCAAAAATGGTATAAAAATCCTTTCCAAAAAAAATAAAAATGGCAAAAAATAATAGCACTTATCAGGCAGACTCCATCAAGGTCCTAAAAGGACTTGAGGCAGTTAGAAAAAGACCTGGTATGTATATAGGTGACACTGATGATGGCACAGGTTTGCATCACATGGTCTACGAAGTTGTCGACAATTCTATTGATGAAGCTTTAGCAGGACACTGTAAAAATATTTCAGTAGATATTAATAAGGATGGATCTGTAACAGTTAAGGATGATGGAAGAGGTGTTCCAGTTGATATACACAAGGGTGAAAAAAAATCAGCAGCTGAAGTAATAATGACCCAATTACATGCTGGTGGAAAGTTTGATCACGACTCATATAAAGTTTCAGGTGGATTACATGGAGTTGGTGTTTCTGTAGTTAATGCATTATCTGAGAAGCTTGAACTTACTATAGATAGAGATGGGAAAAAACATTTTATTGAATTTAAAAATGGTGATGCAAAGTCACCTTTAAAAGTTGTTGGTAAATCAAAAAATACAGGTACAGAAATAAAATTTTTACCATCTAAAGAAATATTTTCCTTAAATAAATTTAGCTTTTTAACTTTGCAGAAAAGGATGAGAGAATTAGCTTTTTTAAACAAGGGAATTAAAATAATATTAACTGATCTAACTCAAAAAAAACCTAAAAGTGTTGAGTTTAAATTCGATGGTGGAATAGTTGAATTTGTTGAATTTCTTGACGAAAAAAGAGAAAAATTAAAAAATAAAAGTGACAATGATTTGTTTAAAAGACCAATTTATATTGAAGGTTTTAAAAACAAAATTGATGTTCAGTGTTCTTTAAAATGGAATGCTGGATATAATGAAGATGTATTCCCTTATACAAACAATATTTATCAAAAAGACGGTGGAACACATTTGTTAGGATTTAGAAGTGCATTAACTAGAGTTATAAATAAATATGCATCTGAACAAAATCTTTTAAAGAAAAATAAAGTTTCTTTATCAGGTGATGATGTAAAAGAAGGTTTAACTTGCGTACTATCTATAAAAATACCTGATCCGAAATTTTCATCCCAAACAAAAGATAAACTAGTATCATCAGAGGTAAGAAATATTGTAGAAACAATTATAAGTGAAAAACTTTCAATTTGGTTTGATCAAAACCCGTCTGTTGCTAAAATAGTTCTTACAAAAATTATACAAGCTGCTGTAGCTAGGGATGTTGCACGGAAAGCAAGAGAAAATGTTAGAAGAAAAGGATCGTTAGAATTAAGTGGCTTGCCTGGTAAGTTGGCGGATTGTCAAAATTCAAAACAAGATGGTACTGAGCTATTCATAGTTGAGGGTGATTCAGCTGGTGGATCAGCAAAACAAGGAAGAAATCGTGAAAATCAAGCAGTTTTACCTTTAAGAGGAAAAATTCTTAATACATTTACGGAGTTAAATGGGTCAAAAAAAAATGGACATACAAATGATTTAAGAACAAAGGCACTATCGAAAATGATGTCATCAAATGAAATAGTTACTTTAATAAATGCTTTAGGACTTGATCCTAAAAATGATGAGATTGATTTAAAAGATTTGAGATACGGAAAAATAATTATAATGACAGATGCTGACGTTGATGGATCACATATTAGAGCTTTATTACTTACATTTTTTAATAATAAACCATTTAATAAATTAATTGAAAATGGTCATGTATATTTAGCACAACCACCATTATTTAAAATTAACAAAGGATCTAAAGGAATTTATATCAAGGATGAGAAAGAATTAGAGGAATTCATAGTAAAAAATTCAAAAGATCTAAAAAAAATTAAAAAAGGATCCAAGGACTATGAAAAATCTATACAAGAGGAAAAATCAAAATTGAACATACAAAGATTTAAAGGTTTAGGAGAAATGAACCCAGAAGAATTATGGAGTACAACACTGGATCCTGAAACTAGAAATTTATTGCAAGTACAATACTCAAAAAATTCGCAAAAAGATCAAGATCTTATTCAAACTTTGATGGGAAGTGATGTATCTTCAAGAAAAGATTTTATTGTTGATAACGCAATAAATGTTTCAAATTTAGACATTTAAAATGGAGTTTGGAAAAACTTCACAACTTTACTCGTTGAATAAGTCTACTTATATAAATTTAAGATGGATAGGGATCATTGGTCAATTTATAACGATAAATAGTGTTAGATTTATATTTGATTTTGAATTCAATTATATTTTTGCTAACCTTATTATTTTGATTGGGACAATAAGTAATTTATTTTTAATTTATTTTTATAAAAAAACACACTTATCAAACAGATCTGCTTTTAATTTTTTATTAATAGATATTATTCAATTAGCGGCTTTGTTATACTTATCAGGTGGAATATTAAATCCATTTGCTATATTTTTATTAATACCAAGTGTGTTTGCCTCATCCAGTTTAGATATTAAAACAAATATTATTCTTATAGGTTTTACTATTTTATCTATAATTTTACTGACTTTTTACCATGAACATTTACCAGCACCACTAGACCAATCAATCACAAACATTTATATTTATTATTCAATTCCTTTAGCATTGATTATAGCTTTATTATTCCTAAATTACTTTGCTTTATCATTTGGGAAAGTGTCTAATCTTAGAAAAGAAGCTTTAGATAAAATACAAGAGGAAATTTCTAAAGAACATGAGCTTATATCTTTAGGAGGTCAAGCTGCAGCAGCAGCACACTCATTAGGAACTCCTCTTTCAACAATTAAAATAATATCGCAGGAATTATTTGAACAATTTAAAAATGATAAGGATGTAAAAAAAGATATCGATCTTCTTGTAAGCCAAGTAGATAGGTGTAATGAGATATTAAAAAGATTAACATTAAATCCAATCGTAGAAGACGAGTTTATTGATAAAGACTTGAGTTTGCACGACTACGTCAAAGAAATAGTTACATCATTCCAAGAAATTTCCGATAAAAATTTCGATATTGATGTCGAACAAAATGCTAACTCATTCAATGTTACAAAATCAATTGAGATTGTGTATGGGATAAGAAACTTTATTGGTAATGCGAATAAATTCGCTAAAAATAACATCTATATTGCAATTAAAAGTGATAGTGAGGTCTCTGAAATAACAATCGAAGATGATGGACCAGGATTTCCAAAAGATGTATTTAGTAAAATTGGTGAACCCTATATTAAATCAATAAAATCAAAGGATAAAAGTAAGTCTGGCTTAGGTTTAGGGATATTTATTGGCAAAACTCTACTTGAGAAAAATAAAGCTAAACTAATATTTAGAAATTCAGAGACAAGAGGTGGCGCAGAAATTAAAATAGAATGGCTGAATAAAAATTTAGCAAATATTTAATGTAATTTTTTTTTATTCTCAAATAATCCACTTAATTGTCCAATCATCACATCTCCTAATTCTTGAACATCAGTTATTTTTATTGCTTTTTGATAATATCTAGAAACATCGTGTCCAATACCGATTGCCAAAATTTCAATATCACTTTTGTTTTCAATAAACTTAACAATTTTCTTTAAATGCTTCTCGAGAAAATCTCCAGAATTTACTGATAAAGTTGAATCGTCTACTGGTGCACCATCAGAAATTACCATCATAATTTTTCTTTCCTCTTTTCTTTTTTTAAGTCTATTAAATGCCCAAGTAATAGCCTCTCCATCAATGTTTTCTTTTAGAAGACCTTCTTTAAGCATAAGTCCTAAATTTTTCTTTGATTGTCTCCAATGTGTATCTGCTGATTTATAAATTATGTGCCTTAAATCATTTAATCTTCCAGGATTTTTTGTTTTACCAGATTTATTCCATTCTTCTCTAGACAATCCACCTTTCCAGTTTTTTGTTGTAAATCCAAGAATTTCTACTTTCACTGAACATCTTTCTAAAGTTCTAGATAAAATATCAGCACAAAGAGCGGCAATTGTAATTGGTCTACCTCTCATTGATCCGGAATTATCAATCAATAATGTTACAACGGTATCTTTAAAATCTAAGTCTTTCTCTTTTTTAAATGATAAGGAATTATACGGATCAATAATAATTCTAGGTAATTTAGAGCTATCCAATAAACCTTCTTCTAAATCAAATTCCCATGCTCTGTTTTGTTTTGCTAATAATTGACGTTGTAACTTATTTGCAAGTTTAGTTATAATATCTTGGAAACTTGTTAGTTGTTGGTCCAAATTTTTTCTTAGTTTAGAAATTTCCTCAGGGCTTTCTAGGTTTTCTGCTTTTGCAACTTCATCAAATTCGGTTGTAAATACTTTATAATCTTTATCACCAATACTTAAATTTTTCTTTTGAACAACACTTTCAGATTGTTGGTTTTCATTTTCTTCGCTGGTTGTTTGTTCATCAAGTCTAAATTCGTTTATGTCGTCTAAACCATCTAC
>CACKVV010000024.1 GCA_902603665.1 uncultured Pelagibacteraceae bacterium
AGATGAGGTATTGATTTTATTAATAACAACATTTGCTGTTAGTATGATAATTTCTGGATACCATTTCGGTATAGAAAACAATATTTTCGAGGAATTTAAGGGTTGCAGTAACAATTCTTTAAATATTACAGATAAAGCTGATTTATTAAAAAGTTTAAATCAGACATTGCCAAGTTGTAAAGATATATCTTTTACTTTACTGGGTATATCTCTAGCAGGATTAAACTTTTTGTCCTCTTTATTAATTCTTATTTATTCAGTAAGAACCCTTGTTTATGAAAAAAACTAATTCAAAAAAAGTAGAGGAGTTCATCCGTGTAGATCATGCTGGGGAGAGAGGTGCAGTAAAAATTTATGAGGGACAACTCCTAGCTTTAAAAACAATATGTAAAGATAGTAAGCTTGAAAAAACAATTGAAGAAATGAAAGTTCATGAACTAGAGCATAAGAATTATTTCGAAGCCGAGATAAAAAAAAGAGATATTTCTCCAACGAAACTGTTACCGGTCTGGGATTTGTTGGGTGTGGGTTTGGGATTTGGATCAACAATTTTAGGAAGAAAAGCTGCCATGTTGTGTACTGCATCTGTTGAAGAGGTAATTGATGGACATTATAAAGATCAAATTGATCAACTTGGATCAGATGAAGAAGAGTTAAAAAATAAAATTATAAAATTTAGACAGGATGAACTTCACCATAAGGATATTGCATACGAAAAAGGTGCTACCAAAAAAGGGTTATACTCCTTATTGGATAAGATAATTAAAACTGGTTCTAAAGCTGCAATAAAAATTTCTGAAAAAATATAATTAAGGCTCTAATTCTACATCCCAGTATAGATAATCCATCCAGCTTTTATGCAAAAAGTTAGGTGGGAAATTTTTTCCATTTTTATGAAGATCTTCAGTTGTTGGTTCGTACGGCCATTGAAAAAGAGACATTCCAGAACTTTTAAGTAGTCTGCCTCCTTTTTTTACATTGCATGATGAGCATGCTGTTACCACATTATTCCAATCAGTTTTCCCACCTTTAGACCTTGGTAGCAAATGATCAAAGGTTAGTTCATTTTTACTTCCACAATATTGGCAACTAAACTTGTCTCTTAAAAATACGTTAAACCTTGTAAAATTTGGATTTGCTTGGGGCTTAATAAATGATTTCAAAGCTATTACACTAGGCAATTTCATACTGTAAGAAGGACTTCTTACAGTTCGATCATAATAGCTTACAATTGAAACTCTATCTAAAAAAACAGACTTAATAGAATCTTGCCAACTCCATAATGATAATGGATAATAACTTAAAGGTCGGTAATCAGCATTTAAGACTAATGCTGGACATTTTTCTAATGATAGATTTTGATCAGAATTAAAAACCATACTTAAGCTTATCTTATATAAATTTTTATTTCAATCCAGGATATTTAATAGAAAAATATTTATTATGTTTTTAAATTTTTTTTTATAAAATTTAATGCCGCACTTGATGCTTCAACTGGGATATGATGGCCACAATTTTCTATCATTAAAGTTTGAATATTAAATTTATTTCTAATTAAAAAGTCTTTTGCATCTAATAAGTAATTTGGAGATACTACTTCATCTAAATTTCCGTGAACAAGCATAATTTTTGGTTTTGATTTTAATCTTAATGATATATCTACCTTACTTATAATTTTTCCTGAAAAACCAACCACACAATTAAAACTTTCTTCGGATGTTAGTCCAATATTTAATGACATCATGCACCCTTGGCTAAAACCAGAAATGCAAATTTGAGAATTTTTAAGATTATATGTGTCCTTAATTTCTTCGATAAATTTATTTATTATATTTTCTGCTTTATGGGCTTCATTAAGAACATAATTTTCATCATCCTTTGATAAATCAAACCACTGGAAGCCTACTGGATTGATAGGGCAGGTTTCGTGACCATCTGGGCATAAGAATAATGTATTTTTTAAAAACCTTTTCCAATGGAGAGTTAGCATACTAATATCTTTGCCATCACCACCATAACCATGAAGTAAAATAACTGCATTTTTAATTTCCTCACCTTCTTCTGGTTTTACAATTGTTGTATTTAGACAAAATGTCATAGAGAATTAATTATGTTTTTTTATTTTAAAAAGAAACTACAATCAAATAATGGTTTCAGAAATTTTAGTGAAAATCGTAGCAGTCATTTTACTCATTTCAGTTGCAGTTGTTTTGATTTTAGGGATCAAAACTTTATTTAAGGGAAATGAAGATAAAAAATATTCTAATAAACTTATGCAATTAAGAGTTTTACTTCAGTTCATTGCTATCATTGTCTTAGTTGGCTTAGCTTATTTTTTTAAGAATTAACTATACTCTTTAACCACTCTAAAAATTTTTTATCTAAAAAATCAATTGATCCAAGTATTCTAGATATCTCATGTCCTTCTTTATCTAATATAATAGTTGTTGGTACGCCTCTTAGTTTAAACTTTTTTGCAAGATCACCGCTTGGGCCACTAAATATTTCTAAATTGTCTATGCCGAGTTCATCAAAAAAAATTTTAGATTTTTCATATTCCTCTTCACCAATATTAATAGGAATTATGTTTATTTTTTTTAACTCGGGAATATTTTTTATATTATTCAGAGATGGCATTTCCTCCTTGCAAGGCGCACACCAAGTTGCCCAAAAATTAATTAAACTTATATTAGTCTTAAACTCTTCTAGAGTTTTTTTGTTATTAAGTGAATCAAAAAAGTAAACTCCTTTAATTATTTTTTTTTCTTTATGAATTATCAAGTTTTTAATATCAGGTTGCTCTATTGAATATGAGGTTCCAGATGATATTAAGTATAGAAAAATAGTAAAATAATAAAAATTTTTAAATTTCATTTAATAAGAATGATTAATTATCATGACTAAAAATAAAAACAATCAGCCAATTTGGAGTTCTAGAATAAAAAAAAACTCTAATAACCTATTCAGAAAAGTTGGCGGATCACTAGATATAGATAAAAGATTATTTAATGAAGATATATCTGCATCTATTGTTCATACAGAAATGCTATTTAAGCAAAAAATAATAAACTTTAAAATTAAAAATAAGATTGTATGGGGTTTGAATAGAATAAAAAATGAAATTATAAAAAAAAAATTTCCCTTTGATAAAAATCTTGAGGATATTCATATGAATATTGAAAAGAGATTGTTTGATTTGATTGGTGAGGATGCTGGATTTATACATACCGCAAGATCTAGAAATGATCAGGTGATCACTGATTTTAAAATATGGTTAAAAAAATCAACTTATGAAATAAATAAAACACTTGATGGTCTTGTAAGTACAATTCTGAAAGTTGCAGATAAAAATATAAAAACCATCATGCCTGGTTTTACTCATTTAAAAAATGCTCAACCAATTTCATTTGCACATTATATGATGGCTTACGTTGAAATGTTCAAAAGAGATAAAAAAAGATTTAAGAATAACTTAGATGCTCTAAATGAAAATCCACTTGGTGTAGCTGCTTTATCAGGAACTTCTTTTAACATTGATAGAAACTTCACTACAAAAAAGCTCAACTTTTCAAAACCGACGGATAATTCTATAGATACTGTTTCTGATAGAGATTTTGTTTTAGATTTTCTCTATGCATGTTCAGCCTGTTCAATACATATATCAAGAATTGCTGAAGAATTTATAATTTGGAACTCAGACGCCTATAATCTAATTCATTTAAATGACAAAATTGTAACTGGATCTTCAATTATGCCTCAAAAAAAAAACCCAGACCCGCTCGAATATTTAAGAGGTAAGACAGGATCATCTTTTGGGAATCTTTTTTCAATGCTCACAATTTTAAAAGGGCTTCCTTTGTCTTACTTTAAAGACTTACAAGATGATAAAGAATTAGTTTTTAAATCATATGATCAACTCAAAATATCCTTAAATCTTTTAAATGATATATTTAAAAATTTTTCAGTTAATAAGAAAGAAATGCTTAGTCTCGCAAATAAAGGTTACCTAACAGCTACAGATCTAGCAGATTACATGGTCAGAGAATTAAACTATCCTTTTAGAAAATCCTATTTGCAAACAGCAAAAATTATTAACTTTGCAGAAAGAAATGGCAAAACTCTAAGTGATCTTACAATAAATGAAATAAACAAAGTTGAACCAAAACTTAAAAGTGATGTTCTTAAAATATTTGATCTGAATTACTCAATAAATTCGAAAACTTCTCATGGTGGAACATCTTTTGGTAATATAAAGAAAATGATAAGAAGATATAAAAAAAATAATGAAAAATAAAATAATAATAATTTTAATTTGCTTAGTAGTTCTGACAGCATGTGGTAGAAAGGGAGATCCTGAGTATCAAGCGAATGATACTAGAACTGTCATTAATAACATCTAATGAGGTATAAAAATAATAATTATTTTATCGAGAATATAAGTCTTGATAAACTTGCAATAAAATACTCCACGCCTTTATATTGTTATTCATATAATAAATTAAAAAGTAACATTATAAATTTCTTTACATATTTTAAAAAGTTTTCTCCATTAGTTTGTTTTGCAATTAAATCAAATACAAATCTTAATTTAATAAGAGAGATAAAAAATTTTGGACTTGGTGCAGATGTGGTTTCAAAAGGAGAACTTATGCTGGCACTTAAGGCAGGGATTAACAAAAAAAAGATAGTATTTTCTGGAGTTGGAAAAACTGAGAGTGAACTCAAATTTGCAATAGAAAAAAAAATATTACTGATAAATTCTGAGTCTGAAAGTGAGATAAAAATAATTGAAAAAATAGCTAAGAAAAAAAATGTAGTTGTAAATATTGGAATTAGATTAAATCCAAATACCGATGCAAATACCTTGAAACAAATTTCAACAGGAAAAAAAGAAAATAAATTTGGAGTGGATGAGAAAACATTTTTAAAATTAGTATCTATTTTAAGAACATCAAAAAATATCAAATTAAAATGCCTAAGTGTACATATTGGTAGTCAAATTACCGATCACAAACCATATGAAAAAATGCTTAAAGCTGTTGATAAAATAATCAATAAAGCCAAATTTAATTTTGAATATGTTGATTTAGGCGGTGGCATGGGCATATCATATGAAAAAAATCAAAAAAAACTGAATTATAAAAAATATAAATCAGCAATTGAAAAATTTTTAAGAAAAAATAATTCAAAACTTATTTTTGAACCTGGCAGATCAATAATTGGAAATACTGCAATTTTGATATCAAGGGTAATATATTTAAAGGAAAGTAGTAAAAAAATTTTTGTAATTTTAGATGCTGGAATGAACGATATGATGAGACCAGCTTTATATGGTGCTAAACATCAAATATTGCCTGCCTTTAAAAATAAAAAAAAATCAAAAAAGAGTTATGAGTTCGTTGGTCCAATTTGCGAAACTACAGATAAATTCTTATCTGTAAGCAATTTTAATAAATTAAAAGAGAGAGATTTAATTTTTATAAGTGATGTAGGCGCATATGGTTCTTCTTTAAGCTCAAATTATAATATAAGGCCAAAACCAAGCGAAATATTAATAAATAAATCCAAAGTAACTATTTTAAAAAAAAGACAAAAATTAGAAGATATAATCTAATTTTTGGACAAAATGATAAGAAATACATTATTTTCATTTTTTTTCTTTACTGGAATAGTAGTTATATCAATTCTCTTTCTTCCCTCTCTAATGTTTCCTCAAAAAATTGTATTATTTGGTGGTAAATTATTTGGTTATTGGTCAAGTTTTTGTCTGAAATTTTTTTTGAATACTAAAATTAATATCAAAGGAAAAGAAAACATTATTAATGATACAAAATTTTTCATTGCTTCGTCTCATCAATCGATGTTTGAAACTTTTTTTTTACAAACTATTTTCAACTCACCAAAATTTGTACTTAAATATGAATTATTAAAAATACCAGTATTTGGTTGGTATTTAAGTAAAATTGGATCAATTTCTGTAAACAGAAATAAAATATCTAAAGACAACATTGGTCTTATAGATAAAATTAAAAATGCTGTAATTACTTCTGATAGACCAATTATTATATTCCCTCAAGGAACTAGAGTATTACCAGATGAAAGAGTTCCATTTAAAAAAGGTGTTGGAAGAATTTATAGTGAATTAAATATAAAGTGTCAGCCTATAGCAATAAACTCTGGGACTGTATGGCCAAAAAAGGGAAGTTTAATTAAAAATAAAACTATAACTATTTCAATACTAGAGGCTATTGAACCAGGACTAGACTCTAAAGAATTCACTAACTTAATTGAAGAAAAAATATACTCTGAATTAGATAATATTGATTAGCCTTTCATTGGCATAACTACATAAATACTGTCAAAATCAGCTGGGTCTCTAATTAAAGCAGGAGATCCAGTATCTTTTAAATAAATCTCGATTTGATCCCCGTCTAACTGAGAAGCTACATCAATTAGATATCTTGAATTAAAACTAATATCTAATTCGTGATCAAATTTAACAGATAAACTTTCTTTTCCATCTCCACTATTCGTATTGTTTACAGACATATCGAGCATATTTTTCTTTAAATTAAATTTCACTCCGTCTTTTTTGTCTAAAGAAACTGATGCTACTCTATCAACTGAATTAAGGAACGGTTTGAGTTCTATCTCTAATTTTTTCTGGTTCTCTTTCGGTATAACCTGAATGTAATTGGGAAACTTTCCATCAATAAGTTTCGAAATTAATATACTATTGTTTAATTCAAATTTTATTTTAGATTTTATATTTGAAATTTTTACATCACCCTCAAAATCCTCTAATAAAGAACAGAGTTGAAAAATAGTTTTTTTTGGTAGAATTACAGGATCAAATTCAATTTTATTATTTAATCTAATTTTTGATACTGACATACGATGACTGTCTGTTGCAGCAGCTGTTAAGTAAGCTTTGTCTTCAACTTGTGTCTGGTGGAAAAAAATCCCACTCAAATAATGCCTAGTTTCGTCGTTAGATATTGAAAATTTACATTTATTTAATAACTTCAGTAAATCTTTTGAATGCATTGAAAATTCATTTTGATTAAAATTTTCATCTGTTAAGGGAAATTCAGAGGCACTTATACAATTTAAATTAAATATTGATTTTTCAGATTCAAGTTGGAGTTTACTTTCACTAGGATTTGAAAAACTTATTTTGCTTCCTGAAGATATTTTTCTTACAATATCATACATAATTGACGATGAAGTAGTTGTTTTACCTTCCTCTAAAATCTCAACATTAGAAATTTTATGGATAAAAATTAAATCTAAATCCGTTGCGGTGATTGTTAAATGCCCACTGTTTATTTCGAGCAGCACATTTGATAGGATTGGAAGAGTACTTCTTTTTTCAATTACACCTTGGCAATAACCTAAGGATTTTTGAAGATCTTGTTGGTTAACACTAAATTTCATTATCTTGGTTATACAAAATTTTATTTTTCAAATTGTCTATATTTACATTTAATTCATTGTCCTCTTTTCTAAGTTTTTCAATGGTCTTTACAGAATGAATAACTGTAGTGTGATCTCTATTTGAAAACGCCCTCCCGATCTCAGGTAAAGATTTTGAAGTTAACATTTTTGCTAGATATATAGCTGTTTGCCTAGGTCTTACAAGATATCTTGATCTTCTTGGTGAAAGCATTTCATTTTTACTAATTTTAAAAAACTTGCAAACAATTGTTTGTATCGTATCTATTGTCACTTTGTTTTCCGACAAGTTAAGTAGATCTTTCAAAATAACTCTTACCTCAGATAAATTTGGTATTTTGTTATAAATTCTTGAAAATGATACTATTCTATTTAAAGCTCCAACTAATTCTCTAATACTAGTTCTGACCTCAGTACTTATAAATTTTTGAATTTCTTCATTAATATGAACTTGATTAGAGTAAAATAACTTGAGCTCCTCTGTTTTTGATTTAATAATTTTAGATCTTAATTCATAATCAGGGTTCTGAATATCTACAACTAATCCACCAGAAAATCTCGATTTAATTCTGTCCTGAATTCTTGAAAGTTTATTTGGAGGTCTATCAGCAGAGACAATAATCTGAGAACCTTTGTCAAACAATGCATTGAATGTGTGAAAAAACTCTTCTTGCATGGCCTCTTTTCCATTCATAAATTGAATATCATCAATTAAAAGAATATCTGTATTCCTAAAATATTCTTTAAATTTAACCATATCATTGGATTTTATAGATTTTACAAATTGGTACATAAATCTTTCAGCAGAAATAAACATAACCTTATTTTTATCTTTAAGTTCAAGACCTATAGCATTAAGTAAGTGTGTTTTTCCCATTCCAACACCTCCATATAAATATAGTGGATTATAGTGGGCGATTTCTTGAGAAACCTTTTTTGAAGCTTCAAAAGCTAATTTATTGCTTTGTCCGGTAATAAAATTATTAAAATTTTTATTTGGATCTATTCTGTTATATTGAAGGTAAGAGTCTTTTATAAAAGAAATATTATTATTAATTTCATTATTATTTAAGTTTTGTTTATCTTGTGAATTATTTTTGTTTACTAAATTTTTTTTATCATCAACCAAAAACTCTATTCTTACGATGTCTTTTTTAAAACTCTTAACTATTTGTAATATTTGATCTAAATATCTTGATGTTATCCAATCTCTAATGAACCTCGTAGATACAGAAATTAGCACGTAATTTTTATATTC
>CACKVV010000025.1 GCA_902603665.1 uncultured Pelagibacteraceae bacterium
ATTAGAAAAAAATATTAAAAATATAAAAAAAATCCTTAAACAATTTAAATTCAAAAATTCTGTAAGGGTTTTATATGGCGGATCTGTTAACTCAAAAAATGCAAATGAAATTTCAAAAATAGATGGTATAGGTGGCCTTTTGGTAGGAGGAGCATCTCTTAATTCAAAAAAATTCGTTGATATAATAAAAAAAACGTCTAATTAACACTCGTGGAAAATATACTTTTAATTCTAAATATAATACTTGCAGCAATTCTTGTTGTTCTTGTTTTACTCCAAAAGTCAGAGGGAGGAGCTCTTGGAATAGGTGTATCCCAGGATAATTTTATGTTCTCAAGATCAGCAGGAAATTTTTTAACCAAAGCAACATCAATTATTGCAACATTATTTATCATATGTAGTCTTGGTTTAACTATTATTTCTAGGGGTGAACTTACTCCAACAACATCTGTAATTGATAAAATTGAGGAAAATGCAGATGATGCACCAAAAGTACCAGAAAATAATAATTAACACTTTTCATTTTTAAATAATCAGTCTATAAGATAATTCCATGGCGCGATATATATTCGTAACTGGCGGCGTGGTATCATCTTTGGGAAAAGGATTATCTTCTGCATCACTTGGATATCTATTAAAATCACAAGGCTTTAAAGTACGTATTAGAAAAATGGATCCGTATTTAAATGTAGATCCAGGTACCATGAGTCCATTTCAGCATGGTGAAGTTTTTGTAACCGACGATGGTGCAGAAACAGATTTAGATTTAGGACATTATGAAAGATTTACAGATATTTCATCTAAACAGTCAGACAATATAACAACAGGAAGGATTTATTCTGACATAATAAAAAAAGAGCGCGAAGGTGGATATCTTGGAAAAACCGTACAGGTCATTCCACATGTAACTGATAGGATTAAAGAATTTATCAAGAAAGATATTACTAATGAAGATTTTGTTATATGTGAAATTGGTGGAACTGTAGGTGATATAGAAAGCTTACCTTTCTTAGAGGCTATTAGACAATTTTCAAATGAGAATGGAAAACTTAAATCGTTATTTATTCACTTAACTTTAGTTCCATTTATGAAATCCTCAGACGAAATTAAGACCAAACCTACGCAACATTCCGTAAAAGAGTTAAGAAGCATAGGTATTCAGCCTGATATTGTTATATGCAGATCGGAACAGTCTATCCCAATTGATCAAAAGAGAAAAATATCACTGTTTTGCAATGTGGAAATAGAAAATGTAATAGAAACTGTAGATGTTAAAACTATTTACGAGGCACCCATAAGTTTTTTTAATCAGAAATTAGACAAACAAGTTCTTAAATACTTTAATTTAAAATCTACGAGAACACCAAATCTTAAACCTTGGAAAAAAATTAGAAATACAGTTTTAAATACAAGAAAAACAGTCAATATTGCAATAATTGGCAAGTATGTGAACTTAAAAGATGCATATAAATCTTTAGATGAAGCTTTAACACATGGTGGAATTTACAATAAAGTTAAAATTAATTTAATAAGAATTGAGTCAGATAAACTAAAATCAAATAATATTAGAAAAAAATTAAAAAATGTATCTGGTATATTGATACCTGGAGGATTTGGAAAGCGAGGTACAGAAGGAAAGATAGCATGTATTAAGTATGCACGTGAAAAAAAAATACCTTTTTTAGGTATTTGCTTTGGGATGCAAATGGCAGTTATAGAATTTGCAAGAAATGTACTTAAAATCAAAAACGCAGGATCAACTGAAATTGATAAAAAAATTTATCCAGTAATTGGATTGATAAATGAGTGGAGTAAAGATGGTTTAATTATAAAAGGAACAGATAGAAATTTAGGTGGCACAATGAGGCTTGGTTTATATGATGCTTTGCTTAAAAATAATTCTGCCATAAAAAAAATATATAAATCATCAAAAATAAAAGAAAGGCATCGTCATAGATACGAAGTAAATAATAATTTGAGAGAGAAATTTGAAAAAAAAGGTTTAATTTTTTCTGGCATGTCACCTGACAATAAATTACCTGAGATTATTGAATTTAATAGTCATCCATGGTTTATAGGTGTTCAGTTTCATCCAGAATTTAAATCTAGACCTTTGAATCCTCATCCTTTATTTTCATCTTTTATTAAAGCAAGCAAGTCTAATTATGCAAAATAAAATAGTAAATTGTAACGGAATTGAAATTTCAAACAAAAATAAAATCTGTTTGATCGCTGGCCCGTGCCAATTGGAGACTGAGCAACACGCAATGGATATGGTTGGTAAAATTAAGGAAATTACTGAAAAATATAAAATAGGTTTAATTTACAAAACCTCATTTGATAAAGCTAATCGAACGAGTTTACAGGGAAAAAGAGGGGCTGGCTTAGAGAAATCTTTACCAATTTTTGATAAAATAAAAAAAGAGAATAATATTCCAGTTTTAACAGATATTCATAATGAAGATCAATGTTCAATTGTTGCACCTCATGTAGATGTTTTGCAAATTCCAGCATTTCTTTGTAGACAAACAGATCTGTTAGTTGCTGCTGCAAAAACTAAAAAAGTAATTAATGTAAAAAAAGGTCAATTTTTAGCTCCATGGGATATGGTTAACGTTACAAAAAAAATATCTGAAAGTGGTAATGAAAAAATTCTTCTAACTGAGAGAGGAGCAAGCTTTGGATACAACACGCTGGTATCTGATATGAGATCAATACCTATAATGGCAAAAAATGGATATCCAATAGTTTTTGATGGAACACATTCTGTACAACAACCTGGTGGTCATGGTGATAAAAGTGGAGGACAAAGAGAATTTGTTGAATATTTATCAAGAGCTGCGGTTGCTGTTGGAATAGCTGCAATATTTTTAGAAACCCATCAAGATCCTGATAACGCTCCATCAGATGGACCAAACATGGTGCCACTAGATAAATTAGATGGTTTAATTAACCAAATTGTAGAAATAGATTATCTGATTAAAAAAAATTAATGAGCAAAATTACAAAAGTTGTTGCAAGGCAAGTTTTTGATAGTAGGGGTAACCCAACAATAGAAGCAGAGATATTTGTTAAAAATTTAAGCTCAAGTTCTATTTGTCCATCTGGTGCATCTACTGGAACATACGAGGCATTTGAAAAAAGAGATAAGGCAAATAAAAAATATCTTGGCAAAAGTGTTTTTATTCCTGTTAAATATATAAATACTGTAATTTCGAAAAAATTAAAAAATCAAAATATTCATAATCAAGAGAGAATTGATCATATTTTAATAAAATTAGATGGTACCAAACAGAAAAAAAAAATAGGTGCTAACGCAATATTGGCTGTTTCTATGGCTGCAAAAAAATTATCAGCAAAAATAAAAAAAATACCTTTATACAAAAATTTTCTTGTTAAAAGTAATTATAAGCTCCCATATCCATTAATGAATATAATTAATGGGGGTGCCCATGCAAATAATAGACTCAGAATCCAAGAATTTATGATTAGACCTGATAGGGCAAAGTCGTTTTCAGAATCTGTACGAATGTGTTTTATAGTAATAAATAATTTAAAAAAATTAATAAAACAAATGGGATATTCAACATCTGTAGGTGATGAAGGAGGTTTTGCACCAATGATTAATGATAATGAAAGTGCCTTAAAACTTATAGTAAAGGCAATCAATTTATCTGGATTTAAAAATGGAAAAGATATTTCAATTTGTTTGGATGTTGCTGCAAATGAACTGATTAAAAATAAAAAGTATTCAATCCATTCAAAAAAATTTATTTCTGTTGATAAATCTATTCAAAATTATTTGAAGCTTATTAAAAAATATAAAATTAAATCAATCGAGGATCCTTTTGGAGAAAATGATTGGACTGCATGGAATAAATTTTTAAGCAAAACACAAAAAATACAAATAGTTGGTGATGATTTATTTGTAACTAATTTAGAAAGATTAAAAGTTGGTTTTTTAAATATGTCAGCAAATTCAATTTTAATTAAATTAAATCAAATTGGCACTGTAACTGAAACTCTTGAAGTTATTAAATTTGCTCAATTAATAGGATATAAAACAATTATTTCACACAGATCTGGTGACAGCGAGGATTCATTTATTGCAGATTTGGCAGTTGGAACAAACTCAAATCAAATTAAAACAGGTTCTCTTGCCAGATCAGAAAGAGTTGCAAAATATAATCAGCTCATTCGCATTGAGGAGAAACTTGGAAAATATTCAAAAATGAATACAATTTAAATATGTTAGATAGGATAAAAAAAAATTATTATTTACTCATAATTTCGTTTCTTTTTATATACTTTTTCTTCAATTTATTAGATGGGAACAGAGGATTAATATCAAATTTACAAAAACAAGAAACATATAAAGAACTAAAATTAAAAGAGAATGATTTAATAACTAAAATTCAAGATTTAGAGCATAAAAACTCCTTATTAACAGATAATTTAGATTTAGATTTTATAGAAATTTTAATAAGAGAAAAATTTTTATTTGGAAAAACTGGAGAGACCACCTATATAATAGACAATGAAAACAAACAAAATTAGACCAAGGCACCCTGAAAAAGTAAATAAACCAATAAATCCAATAAAAAAGAAACCTTCTTGGATCAGGTCAAAACTTTTAAATAGTAAAGAATTTTTTTTAACCAAAACTGTAGTCAATAAAGATAATCTAGTAACAGTATGTCAGGAAGCAAATTGCCCAAATATTACTGAGTGTTGGAGTAAAAGACATGCAACTTTAATGATTATGGGAGATACATGTACAAGAGCATGTGCATTCTGTGACGTAAAAACTGGAAAACCTGAAAAACTTGATCAATTTGAACCTCTTAAAATTGCAAATGCTGTAAATAAATTAAATTTAAGTCACGTAGTTATTACCTCAGTGGATAGAGATGATCTTCCAGATGGTGGATCAAACCATTTTCATGACGTAATAATTTCAACTAGAAAAAAAAATCCAAATACAACTATTGAAGTTTTAACACCTGATTTTTTAAGAAAAGGTGATGCATATAAAAGAGTACTAGAAGCAAACCCAGATGTATTTAATCATAATATTGAAACTGTACCAAGTTTGTACTTAAAAGTTAGACCAGGTGCGAGATACTTTGGTTCATTAGAGCTGCTAAAAAATTCAAAAAAATTTAATAAAAGTGTTTTCACTAAATCAGGATTAATGGTTGGATTTGGTGAAACAAAAGACGAAATATTACAAGTAATGGATGATTTAAGATCAGCAGAGGTAGATTTTTTAACAATTGGACAATACCTACAACCGTCTGTAAAACATTTTCCATTGAATAGATATTATCACCCAGATGAATTTGATGAATTAGGAAGAATTGCTAAATCAAAAGGGTTTCTTCTAGTAACATCATCGCCATTAACTAGATCATCCTACCACGCTGATGATGATTTTGATAAACTTAAAAAAAATAGAAATATTATCAACTAATGCCAAAAGCATCTGTAACGCGTTCAATTGAACGTGATAAAGATAAGCTAATTAATTTTGTCTTAGATATTGAAAAATATCCAGAATTTATTCCATTCTGTATTGATTCAAAAGTATACGATAAGAAAGAAGATGATGAAGTTGTAAATATTATTGCTGATTTGACAATTGGAAAAAAACCTTTTGTAGATACATATAAAAGTGATGTTAAGTACATCAAGAAACAGGATCTTATTCATGTTACTAATATAGATGGACCATTAAATTATTTAGAAAATAATTGGAAATTTGTTCAAAAAGATAATTTTACTGAAGTCATATTTGATGTGGATTTTGAAATAAAAAATAAGTTTCTAAATATTATTATGACTAAGTCTTTTGAATTTGGTTTAAATAAGATTGCTGATGCTTTTCAAAAAAGAGCAGAAAAAATATGAAATAAATTATTTTAATAATATTTAAGATTAAAAGCATTGATCAAATTAATGATTTAACTAAGTATAAGGCCCTTTTAACCGTTGCTTTTTGAATAGCATTTCTTTTATTATGTTTAAAAATATTTTTTGTTATAATTAATTTATTTGATTTTTTAACACCGATATAAACTAGCCCTATAGGTTTAGTCTTAGTACCTCCCTTTGGTCCTGCTATCCCAGTAATTGATACATTAAGATCGGCTTTAGAGATCTTAGATAAATTTTTGACCATAGCTTCACAACATTCTGGACTAACAGCACCGTATTTTTTTATTATCTTTTTATTTACCTTTAAAATATTGATTTTTGCATTATTGGAATAAGTTATAAGGCCAAGATTAAATATTTTAGAAGCTCCACTAATAGAAGTAATTGCTAAAGCTAACATTCCACCGGTACATGATTCAGCAAATGATATTTTAAGTTTTTTCTTTTGTAGTTTATTAACTAAATCTTTCATAATTAAATTAAACTTTTTAAAACCATAAAGCATAACAATGATAAAACAACATAAAGACCAGCACAAACATCGTCCATCACTACACCAAAACTGTTTTTGTGTTTTTTGTCAAAATAACTAACTGGAAAAGGTTTTAATATATCAAAAAACCTAAATAGTATAAAACACACCGTATAAATGATTAGTGCTTGATCCGTTGTTTTTTCTGTGCCATGAGAAATTTCATAAAGATAAATCGGAATTGTCTGACCAATAAATTCATCAATAATTATTTCTCCTGGATCTTTATTTTCATGATTTTTAGTGTAATTTTCAATAGCTATAAATGAATAAGCAAAAGCAAAAACTAAAATAATTAAAATTATATTTGAGGAAATATTAAAAATATGAAAGCAGATAAATAAAAAGATTACAGTTGCTAGTGATCCAAACGTTCCTGGAATAAAACCAATTCTTCCTAGAGAAAACATTGTAACAAAAATAAAATTAAATCT
>CACKVV010000026.1 GCA_902603665.1 uncultured Pelagibacteraceae bacterium
CAGCTTTGCCAACAATAAAATTACCAGACCAAAACAAAGCTGCTAATGTCAAAAATAAATAAGCTTTAGAATTGCTATTGTGGATTTTCAAGCTCATTTATAAAATGGAATTAAATTATAACTTTTAAAAGTTATCTCTCCAACTAGATCTGTAATTCATAAGACCAGTATCAATTGCATCAATAACAACTAAATCTGGTTTGACTACATTTGTAGATTCACCAGAAATATTTGCGTAGAGTTTTGCACCAAATGGAATAATTTTTGAGAGAACACCTGATCCAACATAGTAACAACTGTCATTTTGACCTGAAGGATTTGTACCTAGTAAATTTGAAATATTATCACCACAATCTGCATCGTAGGCACAAATATAAGCTGTACCAGATCCACATTTCTGAGTTCCAGTTGTATTTGATGATGCAAATCCTCTGTTTGGTTTATAAATTGGATAATATACAACATTACCTGTAAGTGTAGGCTCTGCTGAAACTTTCTTTTGATCATCTAATTCAACAAACCATCCAGAGTCTCCAATATCGGGACAAGTAGAATTTGCTTGATCAGTTCTATTTACACAATCTGTAAATGTTTCGACTATGGTTGATCCAGTTGACGACTTTGCGGAACCAAAGCCTGGAAAAAAAGGGTCTTTAAGACCAAACATAACATTTTTAACAGGATACGGTGTATTTAGCATCGAGTCATTTAAATTATAATAATCACCTGTTCCACCAAATAGCCAAAATTTTTTACTTTTAACACCAATTCCAGCATCTAATGCATGATACATATATCTGTTGTTTGTAGTAGTTGAAGCCTCCACATCAAAAAAAGTGTAATTCTGATATAATTGAATCCCAGTAGGTAGGGATGTAGAAGAACCTGTGGTTGGAGGTATTTGTTGGACATTGCCTGTATTCTGATTAACATTAAAAGTTCCACTTAAACTTGATAAATTTACTTTTGTTATTTTTCCCTCAAGGTCACTAACGTAAACTAAAGCGCCTGTATATTCTTCTTGAGATAAGTCTGCAGTTACAACTACAGGAGTTGCTGGAACAGAATTAATTATATCATTATTTTTGTCAGATATTTTGATCTCTTTTTTTACTTTTCCTGTAAGCCAATCAATAATGTATAAATTAGATCCTATAGATGGACTAAAGTTTCCATTGCCTCCTCCCATTACTGCAACGTACTCATCATCCATCACATTTCTATCTCCAGGTCCACTTGGCATTCTAAATACTCTAGGTGAAGCCCATGTTTCACCTAAATATCTATAATCATAGTCTTCCCATCCAGTTGGTAATGAGCCGACTTCTACTATTGAGATCGTGTCAATTACTCCTCCAGGATTAGCATTAAAAGTGATGTCATTTTGAAATGTAAATTCTGTATTTGCCCCAACGATGTTTACTGTCACTGAATTTGTAACAACACTTCCATTTAAAGCTATACTTGTGTTACTTGTATCTAAAGTTTGACCTGCTAAAGTTATCTTTTTTCCTTGATAGCATGAGGTGTTACCAGTTGTATTACAAGTATTCGGTAAACCTTGTGTTGCATTATTTTTAGCAGTCTGTAGTTCTTTGAAATTTGTCTCGTTAATCCTTGAGGTTGAGTAGGAACCGCTATAAACTTTTCCATTATGATCAACTCTATGTACTTTTTCGCTAACTGTATCGTTTAAGATAGAGTATAAATGTAAAGGTTGGTCTAGTTTAGTTACATCAATTAAAGAAAAGCCAGCTCCAGCTCTGCCATACGGTATCATTAAAAGAGTGTACCAGCCCTCTTTATTGTGCACAGGATGTTCAAAGTATGTATCATGTGCAACTGGAGATCCATCTAACAAAAATCTAGGATTTGTTCCTCCTCCACCAGATCCTGTATTTAAACCTGAATTTATTATTCTTGGCATTTTAGGGATAATCAATGGAGGTACAAATCCCCATATCTCCTCTCCTTTTTTATAACCCCCCTGATCTCTAGTAGAAAAAGCATGGAGAATACCATTATTTGCTGCAGCATAAACAACCTCTAGCCTGTTACCGTTGGCATTTTTAAAATTTCCGTATCCTTTCTGTTTTCTGAAATATGCCTCAGTTAGATTGGTTGAACTTTCCATTGAGGCATTGGGAGGACCGACAACTAATAATGATGAGTTGTAAATATCTGCTAAATAACCATTTTCAAAATTGTTTGGATCATCTTTTTTGGGTTTCATTCTTTTACTATTTAAAGTTTTACAATCATTCATATAATTAAAATAGTCTTCTCCTCTTACAAAATTAATTATACCTTTATCCTCATCGTCAATGGTTCCATCTTTTCCAAAATTAGAACAATGAGTTAGATTTACAGGGTAATTCCCTACAGTTTTTCTATGATACTCTTGGATAACATTTCCTTGAAGAGTAAATAAGTTTCTGATTTTACCCACATTACCATCATTGAAATTATTTATTGATGTGTCTCCATCCAAAGCCGTCCATATCTTTCTATTGTTTGGGTCTGGCATCACTTTGTTTGCAGACCATACTTCTGTTAAGCCTGGGAGTGCAAATTTTTTAACAGTTCCAGTCCACTCCTTGTTTGTTCGGTTTGTAAAGTTAGATTGAAATAATTCACCGTCCCTTTTAAATTCACTTGCAATACTTGGTGCAGATAAAACTATATTTCTTGAAATGATAGCCTGTACAATATTATCAGTCACATTTTTTAAATCTGCTGGAGTTTCAGCAAAATATACCCCTTTAGTGGTTGCTGTTTCTGTTCCTCCATTAATTGCTATATCTGTAAAATCAGTTTTTGCCTGATTATCGTTAATGACATCTGATCCATAACCAACTGCAAAAGTCAAAACTGGTGGGGTTTTTTGAGCTAAACCCTTAATGACATTTAAAGTGTCATCATTAATTCCCCATTTTGAGTCAGTGAATTGCCCATCACCAATTATTACAATTGCATTGATTTGACAATCGTCGAGACTTTGATACGCAGTCATTGGGTATGTAGAAACATTATAGTACCTGTGAATAATATTTCTAAAACCTTTACTGTTAGTATTATAAAGCAAGTGAACATCATCCCTTGCAAGCTTTTCTTGAATTTGCTGGGCCCCTTTCGGATTAATACCAATATCCATGCACGCATCTGGTTTACATATTTTTGGTTTATCATATCTAATATTTCCACCTATTGTAGAAAATCCGTCAAAATTTGCATTACCGCCGCTCCAAAAACCTAGACCAAAGTTTGCTTGTTGAAGAGTTGCCGAGTCGTTTAATACATAAGTAATTGCTTCTTTAACTCCTTGAAACCTTGAAACACCTGGGTCACCAAAATGATCTTTATAAGTTAGATCTGCAGGGTCTAACATTGTAATCTCTAGTCTTCCATAATTGGTAACGAATAACGTATCTTGGTCTGTTGTTCCTACTCCAAAGTCTATTCCCATTGGATAATATAAATAAAGTTGGGAATTATTCGCCTTGTTTTCAGTAAATGCATTACCAATACCAACTTTTTTTTTAAAATCTGCCACAGCTACCTTATTTGGAAAATGATATTTGCAAATGGAATGTGAAAAATATCCAGTTGTGTAGATTGTTCTGTCTTTTACAACTATGCTGGCGGCTCCTTTACCCACACCACATTTATCTGCAGGATAAATTGGAGGCATCATGCTAAGTGGTGGTAAACATCCTTTTTTATCAGGATCTGTTGTTCCATCATTGAGTACAGCTCTTCGAATTGCTGCTTCACCCGCTTTTCCAGTCGTATCTTTGCTATACATTACTATGCTACCGTCCTCTGTAACAACGTCTATTGATTCATTAAAATACTTGTAGATCTTCAAATCGAACTCGCATGTAATATTTGTTTTTGTTGAATTGAAACCGTTTCCACCATTCACTATATCAATTATATACATCCCACCGAGTTTGTCTTCACCAGGTGTTTCGGAGGAAACAACGTATAGTTTGTTATCGTGTATAGCCATAGCTGTATTGCCTGACATTGAAACTGGTTTATTTCCCTGAGCATCCTTAGTAGTGGAACAATCAGCTCTAAAACCACCTTTGTTTTCTTTTGAAACAAGATTTTGGTGAAAAGATCTTACTGATCCTGGTTTATAATTTTTTTTAGTACCAGGAGATATTTTTGTCTCCATTTGATAAAGTATGAAGCCACCAGCATAATATCTATTATTATGCGAAATTCTACAATGATTCCCATGGGACCTATCTCTTTGATCAGCTAACATATAAAGTCGCTTTGTTCCTACATGATATTCTATTTGAACTGGACTACCTAGGTGTCTATCTTTATAACCATGAATTTTCTTGTTCTGTTTCTTAAATACTTGGTTACTACTGGCCAATTTATTTTGATCAGCATCCCAATAATAAACACCACCTTCATCAACTGCACTTACAAAGTAATTTCCACCCCCTCTGCCCGAAACATCTGTGGGTGGTTTCATTGCATTTGGAATATTTCCACTTGCAGAATTGTGCATACTTTGAGACTTATCAACAAGAAATAAAATATTTGCTGGAGTAGAATTACCTGTTCCTGGTGGCAAAGGTTTTGCAAAGCTCAAATTAAATGGAACTAAAAGCAACAGAAAAATGTAACTTAGAAATTTTATTTTCATAAAAACTTATATTACAACAAATTGACTGTAGTTTAATTATTAAATAATTCCTAGACCCAAATTGGCAATTAATATTTAATTTATGAAAATCTTATTGAGCTATAAGGCTGTAAATCAAGATTTGTAGGCTCATTAGCAATCATTTTGCTAACTATTTTTCCAGATATTGCACCTAAAGTCCAACCTAGATGATGGTGTCCAAAAGAATAAAATACATTTTTATAATTTTTGGAAGGTCCTAACACTGGTAAAAAATCTGGAAGCGATGGCCTAAATCCTAACCATTCATCTTTATGTTCAGGTAAACCATCTATCATATCCTTCGCATTTAAAATTAAATTTTTAATCCTTGATTTTGATAACGGGTTTTCTAATCCACCAAATTCAACAGTTCCAACAACTCTTAAACCTTGTTCCATAGGTGTCATACCAAAACCTCTATCAGCATAAACAATTGGTCTTGAAATTAAATGATCGCAACCTTTAAAATGCACGTGATATCCACGTTCAGTATCAAGTGGGATATCTTCATGAAGTTTGTCTGTTAATCTTTTTGAAAAAGCTCCACACGCTATGACTAATTTATCAAATATAAATCTTTGTGCTTCAGTCCTTAAAACTGGCTGTTCACCATCAAAATCAACATTTTGAATATTTAGTTTTAAAAATTTTCCACCTTTCTCTATAAAACTTTCAAATAATTTAACTAAAATTTTTCTAGGATTTCTTGCATGTCTTGCATAATCGTAAAAAACTCCACCATCATAAAATGGTTTTAGATTAGGTTCTAAATCATGAATTTCTTTTGGATTGACTAATTGTTGTTTTACACCAAGTTCATCTCTAATTTGAATTTCAAGTTCTCTACTTTTTAAACTTTTATTTGTCCAAACATATAAAATTCCCTTACTCTCAACTAACCCTTCTAAATCAACGTCTTGAAATAGTTCATCATAAGCTGGTAGTGATTGGTCTAATATTTGATGCATATATTTTGCTGTATGCATCATTTTTTCTTTTCTACAATTTACAATAAATTTGACAAACCAAGGAACCATTTTTGGTACATAATTCCATTTTAGAGCTAAAGGCCCTCTCGAGCTTACTAACATCTGTGGAACATCTGCTAAAATATCAGTTCTATTTAATGATACAGATGCATAAGGTGAAAAATGACCAGCGTTGCCGTAAGAAGCTGCATTCCCAGGCTCGTCTCTATCAAATAATGTAACTTGAAATCCTTTTTTTTGAAGGAACAACGCATTACAAACTCCCTGTATTCCCGCTCCTACAATTCCAACTTTTACAGATTTTTCTGGCACACGGAAAATATAAATCTACAAAATTTATAATGAAGAAGATATTTGACGCGGGTGATTAATGTAAACTAGTTTATAATTTTAAATAAAATTAAAGCCATCACTGAATAATCTAATACAGGTTTAATTTTATTAAAGTTCTGATTTTTCTTACTTAA
>CACKVV010000027.1 GCA_902603665.1 uncultured Pelagibacteraceae bacterium
AAAAAGGTAAAATTAAAGGCAGATACACAATATTTGGTAGGAATCCAGATAAAATTTGGGAATTTAATGAGAATAGATGTCAAATTCTAACTGGGAACAAAAAAAAAATATTGATAGGAAATCCTAAAGAAAACATTGAAAAAATTATTGAGGAATTTAAATTTAATACACCTAAAAACTTACCTCCTATTTGTTCACTGATATCAGGTTATTTTTCATATGACATTATTCGTTATATTGAGAGAATACCTAATAAAAATAAAGATGATTTAAACATACCCGATGCAAGAATATTACGCCCAAGAAACCTTGTAATTCATGATAACTTAAAAAGTAAGCTATATTTTATTGTTAATGTATTTAGTGACGAAAAAATTCAAAATTTAAAAACGAAATACGAAAAATCTATTAATGAAATAGAACAAATGGTTTTTTTAGCAAACTACTCCCAAAATTCATCATTTAATGAAAAAATAATTAAATTGAGCCCTATCAAATCAAATACCTCAAAGAAAAAATTTATATCAAATGTAAAAAAAGCAAAAAAATATATTAAAATTGGTGATATTTTTCAGGTTGTTCTAAGTCAAAGATTTCAAACTAAATTAACAAAAAAACCATTAGAAATTTACAAGAAACTTAGGAAAACAAATCCATCACCATTTATGTATTTTTTTAATTTTAATGATTTTCAAATTATTGGGGCAAGTCCTGAAATTCTTGTCAGATTAAGAAATAATAAAATAACAATAAGGCCTATAGCAGGTACTAGACCAAGGGGTAAAAATAAAAAAGAAGACAATTTTTTTAAAAAAGATCTTTTACAAGATAAAAAGGAACTTTCCGAGCATTTGATGCTTTTAGACCTTGGTAGGAATGATACAGGCAAAGTATCAAAAATAAACACCGTAAAAGTTACAGAAAGTTTTAATGTTGAAAAATATTCTCATGTCATGCACATAGTTTCGAATGTGCAAGGAGAGTTTAATAATAAGTTTTCTAAATTTGACACTTTGTTGTCTGGTTTTCCTGCTGGTACTGTATCTGGAGCACCAAAAATTAGAGCAATGGAAATAATTGATGAACTTGAGAATACAAAAAGGAAAGTATACGCAGGTGGTATTGGATATTTTTCTGCAAATGGTGATTTTGATACATGTATTGCTTTAAGAACAGCATTAACTAAAAATAAAAAATTTTATGTTCAATCTGGAGCAGGTATTGTTGCTGATAGCAAACCATTAAATGAATTTAAAGAAACGGTAAATAAAGCAAAAGCTTTATTAAAAGCACTAGAATAATTATGAAAATATTACTAATTGATAACTATGACAGTTTTACATTCAATTTATATCACTATATTTCTGTTTATGCCAAAGACGTTGATGTGATAAGGAATGATAAAATTAATTCCAAAGAAATTTTAAAAAGAAAATACAAAAAAATTGTTATTTCCCCTGGTCCAGGAAATCCGGATCAAGCAGGAAACTGTCTTAAAATTGTAAAGGACTTGTATAAAAAAATTCCAATTTTAGGAGTTTGTTTAGGACATCAAATAATTGGTCAATCATTTGGTTCAAAAATAGTACAAGCCAAGGAATTAGTTCATGGAAAAACAAGCAAAATTTATTCTAAAAAGAGAGGGGTTCTTAGAAAAATCCCAAAAATATTTGAAGCAACGAGATACCACAGCTTAATAATAGACAAAAAAACATTATCAAATGAGCTAGAGATAACAGCTGAAACTCATGATGGTAATATCATGGGTATTAAACATAAAAAATATAATACTCATGGTGTGCAATTTCATCCTGAAAGTATAAAAACTATATATGGTTTAAAAATATTGAAAAATTTTATTAAGAATTAAAATGGATAAATTTTTAGATAAATTAAGAAATAAACAAAACTTATCATTTGAAGAAAGTATTAATGCTTTTCAAATTTTAATGGATGGAAAAGCAAATGATGAAGAAATTTTCAAATTTTTGACTTACCTTTCTGAAAAAGGCGAGGTTTCAGATGAAATTGCAGGAGGTGTTGCGGTTTTGAGAGACAAAGCAACAAAAGTGAATGTTCAGAATTGCATTGATACTTGTGGAACAGGTGGTGATGGGAAAGATACATTAAATATTTCAACTGCCTCAGCTTTGTTATTGGCAAGTATGGAAGTTAAAGTTGCAAAACACGGTAACAAAGCAGTTTCATCCAAATGTGGTTCTGCTGACGTTTTAGAGGCATTGAAAGTAAATATCAATTTAGATTCAAAAGGTGTAGAAAATCAAATAAATAAAAACAATTTTGGTTTCATGTTTGCTCCTAACTATCATAGTGCAATGAAATATGTCGGGCCAACAAGAAAAAAAATTGGAAAAAGAACTATATTTAATTTAATTGGTCCATTAAGCAGTCCAGCAAAAGTTGAGAGACAAGTAGTGGGTGTATTTGATAGAAATTTACTTAAAATATTTTCTAGCGCATTAAAAAATTTAAATATCAAATTTGCTTGGGTAGTAAACAGTGAAGATGGTTTAGATGAAATATCTCCATATCAAAAAACCCATGTTATGCAATTGAAAAGAGGAGAAATAAGTGAAATCATTATTGATCCTAAGCAATTAAATATAAAGGCTGATAATTTTCAAAAATTAGTTGGCAAAGATGCTGAATATAACTCTCAAAAAATAATTGAAATATTTAAGGGTGAAGATAATGATTTTTCTAAAGCCGTTTCTTTAAATGCAGCAGCTGGATTAATAGTTTCTGAAAAAGAAACGAATTTTAAAAATGCTTATGAAATGTCAAGAAATCATTTATTAAGTGGTAAAACACTAGAACATTTAAAAAAATTAAATTATGTCTAACAATGTTTTACAAAAAATCATCGACAAAAAGAAATTAAAACTTGAAAAGATAAAAAATGAAATATCCTTGGAAAGTATAAATGACCAAATAGAAAAAAATAATAATTTCATTGATTTTAAAAATAAAATTCAAAATAATATAAATAATAATAATTTATCAATTATTGCAGAAATTAAGAAAGCAAGTCCTTCAGCAGGTATTATAATTGAAAATTATGATCCTCTAAGTATCGCAGAGATTTATTTTAAAAATAAAGCTACATGCTTATCGATTTTAACAGAAGAAGACTACTTTTTGGGTAAATTGGATCATATTAAAAAAATTAAACAAAAAATAAATCTTCCTATTTTATGTAAAGATTTTTTTATAGATAAATTTCAAGTTAAACTCTCAAAAAGTTATGGAGCAGATGCAATATTGATTATTCTTGCTGGTGTTAATGAAAAAATTGCTGATGAACTTTACCAGGAAGCTATTAATCAAAAAATGTCAGTTATTGTTGAAGTTCACACAGTAGATGAAGCAAAAAAATCTCTCAAATACCATGATGCTTTGATAGGAATAAATAATAGAAATTTAAAAACTCTCGAAACAAATATTAATACAACTTATGATATTCATGATGTTCTAGTAAATCACAATGGCCCTTTAATTTCTGAAAGTGGCATTAAAAGCAAAGAAGATGTTTTAAAAATTAGAAACAGCACAAAAATAAAAACTTTTTTAATTGGTGAATCAATTCTTAAAAATTTAGATAATAACAATATTTTTTCTATTCTTTAGGCCGAAAACCTTTATTTTATTGATCTTTTTTCTGTTGTGATAATTGTAGAACTTTAATAGAACATCTGTGTACACAATTTGTTCTATGCTAACTAAAAAACAAAAAAACTTACTCTTATTTATTAACAAGAAGTTGAGATCTACAGGTGTATCCCCATCATATGAAGAAATGAAGGAATCTCTAAATCTTAAATCTAAATCAGGGATACATAGACTTATAAGTGCTTTAGAGGAAAGAGGTTTCATCAAAAGATTAGCTCACAAAGCAAGAGCGCTTGAAGTAGTCAAATTACCAGAAACTGCTTCTGCCAATGATATTTATAATAGTTTTTCACCAAGTGTAATTAGAGGTGGATTAGATGATACAAATCTAGAGAATAAATCTGGTAGTGAAATACCAGTTTTGGGAAATATTGCAGCGGGCACTCCTGTAGAAGCTATTCAAAATGAAGTAATGAGAATTCCGATGCCAGATAACATCGAGAAAAATGGAGAGTTTTTTGGTCTAAAAGTTAAAGGGGACTCAATGATTGAAGCGGGTATTAATGATGGTGATACTGTAATAGTTAAAAAGGCTGATACTGCTGAAAATGGTAAAATTGTTGTAGCTTTGATTGATGATAATGAAGCTATGTTAAAAAGAATTCGTAGAAAAGGAAAAACTGTGGCACTAGAAAGTGCTAACAGAAATTATGAGACTAAAATTTTTGGTCCTGACAGAGTAAAAGTACAAGGCGTACTAGTATCTTTATATAGAAACTTCTAATAAAATAGTCTAAATATTTTCGGATGAAAAAAGTTGCAACTCGGTTTGCACCCTCACCTACTGGGCCATTGCATATAGGTGGAGTAAGAACTGCTTTATTTAATTGGCTATATTCAAAAAACCATAATGGAAAATTTTTTTTAAGAATTGAAGACACTGATAAGGAAAGATCAAAAGAGGAATTTAAATTACAGATTTTAAATTCTCTTAAATGGATAGGCATTAATCATGATGGAGAGGAGTATATTCAATCAAAAAATATTGAAAGTCATATTAAAGTCGTAAATAAATTATTAGAAAACGGAAATGCTTACAAATGTTTTTGTTCTTCAGATGAAATAGAAGAGCAAAAACTTAGAGCTAAACAAAAAAAGATACCGTACATTTATAATAGAAAATGGAGGGATAAAAGTGAAATAAATGCTCCTCAAGATGCAAAACCAGTTATAAGGTTTAAGAGTAAAATTGAGGGCAGCACAAAAATTAATGATTTAGTTCAAGGAGATATAGAAATTGAAAATAATACAATTGAAGATTTTATAATTTTACGAAGAGATGGAACACCAACATACAATTTATCGGCTTCAGTAGATGACCATATCATGCATATGACTCATATAATTCGAGGTGATGATCATAAAATCAATACATTTAAACAAATTCAAATTTATGAGGCGCTGCAATGGGAAAAACCTTTATTTGCACACATACCTTTAATTCATACATTGGAAGGTAAAAAATTATCAAAAAGAGATAATGCTTCAACAATTGATGATTACGAAAAAATTGGAATTATGCCTGATGCCCTAAGAAATTATCTTATGAGATTGGGATGGTCTTATAAAGATAAAGAAATATTTTCTCTGGAAGAAAGTATTAAATATTTTAATTTAGAAGGTATTGGAAAATCACCTTCAAAACTTGATATGTCACGAATTTTATCAATGAATGAGTATTATATAAAAAATAAAAGTAACGATGATCTTTTCCAAAGTTTCAAGGAATATTGTAAAAATTTTAAGGAAAATATTAACAGTGAAAAACTAAATATTATAGAGAAATCATTAACTTTTTTAAAAAATAAAGCAAAAACAATGGAAGATATTTATAACAATTCAAAATTTATTATAAATGATGAGATAATTATTGAAAAAGCTGAAATAAGTTTACTAACTGAAGATGCAAAAAATATAATCAAATCTTTCAAGAAAAAAGTAAATGAAATAGAAGTTTTTAATAAAGAAACATTAGAACCAATAATAAATAATTTAATTTCAGAGAATCAAACAAATTTTAAAGGTGTAGGACAGCCATTAAGAATTATTTTAACTGGCTCAAAATTTGGACCTGGAATATACGATATTATAATATCGTTAGGAAAAAAAAGAGTTTTGGATAGATTAAGTAAGGTAGGATAAAATTACTTTAGATGCCTGGTCACTTGCAGAGGTTGAAGACTTTAAATCTTCTATAGTATTTTTAACAACAGACATTTGTTCTTTAATTAAATAAGGTTTTTTCATAAAGTAATAAAAAGTTTTATAAATTTCATTTGGATTACATTCATTCTGCAAAAGTTCTGGGATGATTTCTTTGTTATTGATTATATTGATCATATTTACATATTTAATTTTCAATAAAAATTTAGCT
>CACKVV010000028.1 GCA_902603665.1 uncultured Pelagibacteraceae bacterium
GAGTTAATTGATCCTGAGAGGATGATAATACCTTCTTTAAAATGTATTAAATCATCAAATTTACAATGTGGATCATTTAAAGAGTCATTTTCTAGATAAGATTTAGAAGATAATTCGATTATGTTTTTATAGCCAATATAATTTTTAGCTATTAAAGGAATTATTCCATAATAATCTTTATATTTAAAGTTAATTTGAGTACCTATTATTGGCTGAGTACCAACAGACGCTATGCTCTCAGAAAATTCTAGGGCTCCACATAAATTTGCTGTGTCAGATATTCCTAAGGATTGTACTTTGTTTGATTTACAATATTCTTTTAGCAAATCTATTTTAGCGGCACCCTCACAAATAGAATATTGTGTATGTATTTTGAAATGATTAAATTTTTTGCTAATCAACTCTTGCATTGGTAAGTATTATCTTACCATTTATCATTTGCAATTTACAATCTGCCATATTTGCAAAATATCTATTATGAGTTGCAAAAATTATAACTCGATTTTTATTTTTTAAGTTGAATAAAATTTTAAATATTTCTTTAGCATTATCAAAATCTAAGCTTCCCGTTGGTTCATCTGCTAATATTATTTCTGGTTCATTGATTAAAGCTCTAGATATGGCAACTCTCTGAATCTCTCCACCTGATAACTCTGATGGATAATGATTTAATCTTGAGGTTAAATTAACTTTTTTACTTATTTTTTTAGCTTCCTCAATCGAGTTTTTTTTATCATTAGTTAATAATAATTTTGGTAAATAAATATTTTCTAAAGCAGTAAAATCATTTAACAGGTTTTTATCCTGATAAATTATGCCGATTTTTTCAGATCTAATTTTATCATTTTCTACTTTTTTCTGAAAATTTATTTTTTTATTTAAAATTTCAATCGATCCAGAGTTTGGCTCGTCTATTAAAGACAACAAATTTAAAAGTGTTGATTTACCCGAACCAGATGGTCCAACCAAGGAATAAATTTTAAAACTTTTATATTGGTGTGTGAGAAATATTTTTTTCGAATATTTTTTAATACAATTGATTTACTCATATTTTAAAGTTTTGACTGCATCTAATTTAGCTGCCTGTGTGGCAGGAAAAATTGATACAATAATTGTTGAGATAATTGAGCAAAAAGAAATTAAAATAATAGATTGAGTATCAATTTCAGATGGCATTTTACTTAAAAAATAAATTTCCTCTGGAAATAAAGTGATATTAAAAATTTCGCTAATAAAATTTCGGATATTTTCTATATAAATCGAGAATAGAGTACCAATCATAACACCAAAGACAGTAGCGGAAGTGCCAATTATAAAACCAATCATGAAAAATATTTTTTTTATTGAAGAATTTTGAACTCCTATAGATTTTAATATACCAATATCTCTTGTTTTATTTTTAACTAAAATTGTTAAGCCAGATATAATATTGAATGCCGCTACAATAATTATAAGTGATAAAATAATGAACATCACATTCCTTTCAATTTTTAAAGCAGAAAATAACGAAGAATTCAAATCAGCCCAGGTATAAATATATTCTCCATTGTATATATTTGATAATTTATTTTTTAGGCTATCTACCTCATTAGGGTTTTTAAAATAAAATTCTAGAAATCTTTGATTTTCATTTTTATCAAATAAGTTTTCTAAAGTTTTTAGATTTATATATGCAACATTTTCATTATAATCGGATAAACCGCTGTCAAATATTGAGGTAATCTTAAATATTTCCTGTTTAGGAAGATTTCCAACTAAAGTTTGCACACCTACTGGCGACATAATTGTTATTTTGTCACCTATATCTAAATTAAAATTGATACTTAAATCTTTTCCGATTGAAATTTCATTTTCATTTAATGTTTTTAATCCAAAAAAATTTTTATTTTGCAAAACATTAAGTTTGGTAAAATCTTGGGATAAATAACCTTTTAATAAAACGCCTTTGGTTGAGTTTTTATTAATTATAACAGCCTCACCATCGTTGCTTGAAATTATGTTATCTACTTCTTCAGAAATATTTTTGGTTGTTTCAAAATCAATATTTAACTTTTTATCGTAAGATTTAACAACTGCATGTGCATTGAAACCAACTATTTTGTTGATTAATTCAGTTCTAAATCCATTCATTACTGACATAACTATAATTAAAACAGCCACACCTAGCGTGATGCCTATAAATGAAAAAATTGAGATTAAATTTAAAAAACTATCTTTTTTCCTACTTTTAAGAAATCTAAAGATTATTTCTTTTTCTAAGTTATTTATCAATTTGATTTTGCTTTTTCAATTTGAGTAATTATTTCTTCAATTTTCAAATTTTGTGTTTCTTTTCCAACTTCTCTAAATTCAAAAGTATCTCCTTCTGATTTTTTTCCTAATATCAATTGAAATGGGATTCCGATCAAATTAAATTTTTTTATCTTTGCTGAAATATTTTCGTCAGTATCATCAACAATGGTATCTATATTATTATTACTCAAATGTTCTAAAATTTTATTTGATTTTTCTAAATTAGAATTATCATTTTTATTTATCATTGGTAATATTGCACAGTGATATGGAGCTACTGAAATTGGCCATTTCATAATTTCATTTTTATCATCGTATTTTGCCTCAATTATGGCGCCTACTAATCTTGATACACCTATTCCATAAGATCCCATTTTAACAAATTCCTTTTTTCCATTAAAATCAACTGCTGCATTCATTGGCTTAGAATATTTATCTCCAAAATAAAAAATGTGCCCCACCTCTATCCCTTTGGTATTAATTCTTTGTTTTTCTGAAACTTTTTTTTCAAACTCTTCTTTGTCAAATTTTTCATCTGTCACTGCATAAAATTTTTCATACTCTTCTCTTAATGTATTTAATGAATTTTTTTCAATTTTAGCAATTTCACTATCGACTTCAAAAATTCTTTTATCTGTATAAATTTTACTCTCACCTGTTTCTGCTAATATAATAAATTCATGTGATAAATTTCCTCCAATAGGTCCAGTGTCGGCTGCCATTGGTATAGCTGATAAGTTCAATCTTTTGAACGTTCTTAGATAGGAAAGAAAAAATTTATTGTAAGAAAATAATGCATCATCATCTGTCAAATCAAATGAGTAAGCATCTTTCATATAAAACTCTCTACATCTCATGATCCCAAATCTTGGACGGAGTTCATCTCTAAATTTCCATTGAATATGGTAGAGTAACTGTGGGAGAGATTTATATGATTTAATACTAGATCTAAAAATTTCAGTCACTAGTTCTTCATTTGTAGGTCCGTAAAGCATTTCTCTGTTTTGACGATCTTTTATACGTAACATTTCTTCACCATAATCATCGTAACGACCACTTTCTTTCCAGATTTCTGATGATTGAATTGTTGGCATCAATATTTCTTGCACACCAACTCTATCTTGTTCTTCTCTTACAATTTGTTCAATTTTTTTCATCACTTTAAAGCCTAATGGTAACCATGAGTAAATTCCAGCGGAAGACTGTTTAATCATTCCTACTCTGAGCATTAATTGATGAGATTTTATTTTAGCCTCTGTGGGATTATTTTTAAGAATTGGAATAAATGATTTTGAAAAATACATTAGTTGATAAAATTTCTTAAATTAAAATATTCATATTTTACTAATAAATAAATGATTATAAATATAATTGATGTAATCAAAGTAGAATAACCAATTTTTTTTAAAATTTTTGGATTTTCAGGAGCTCCTGGATCAACTCCCTCTATATTTTCTTTTTTTTCCCTATTTACATCAATTGGCAGTATTGCAAAAAATATAATCCACCATAAACACACAAAAACTACTAGTGATCCTGTAATACTCAACTAAATCCTCACTAAATTTATATTCGTGAGGGGCCTTTTGCCAGTTTTTTCTTTTGTATATTTTCTACAAGTTGATTTTAAAGCCTCAATAAGATTTGTTTCCTGTTTTTTATTATTCATTGAAAATGTTTTTGTAGTTTTTTCTATTTCTTCCTCTAGACCGTATTGAAATTCTTCTTTTTCATAAATAGGTAAACCTTTGAAAGTTAATATAGGCTTGTTATGAATATTTCCCTTCGGAGTAATTAAAATTGTTGCTTCAACAAAACCATTTGCTGATAAATTTTTTCTTTCTTTTATTGATTGTGCGTCTTCTTCAACACTAATATTACCATCAACATACAACTTTCCACTTGGGGCTTTATCATAAACCTCTGGTTTTTCACCCGGATATAGTCTTACAATATCTCCATTTTCTACTTTAACTGGATAAGGAACTTGCATTTCTTTTGCAAAGTTTATGTGTTCTATCATGTGTCTATGTTCGCCGTGCACTGGGATTACAGACTTGGGTTTAATCCAATTATACATATCTTTTAAATCTTCTCTATTTGGATGACCTGATACATGTATAAATTCACTATCCTCAGAAATAACTTCTATACCCTCTTTAACTAACTGATTATGCAATTTATATAATTTTTTTTCATTACCAGGAATTATCTTCGATGAAAAAATAACTGCATCTCCCCTCTCTACAAATACGTCTGGATGAATATAATTAGCTATTCTAGTCATGGCACCCAAAGGTTCACCTTGACTGCCTGTGCACAAGTAAACAATTT
Organism: uncultured Pelagibacteraceae bacterium; assembly: GCA_902603665.1. Taxonomy (GTDB): domain Bacteria; phylum Pseudomonadota; class Alphaproteobacteria; order Pelagibacterales; family Pelagibacteraceae; genus Pelagibacter. The sequence goes on from CACKVV010000028.1 coordinate 4,627, forward strand.
TTTCTCTTGATATATTTTTTATATCTCTAGAGTCTAAGGGTTCAATTACGTTATTTAAATACCCACATTGTCTTGCAGCTTTATATATTCTATGCATTGATCTTCCTACTAAAGCAATTTGTCTTCCAGTTTTTTCTGCACAATAAAACGCAGTCTCCATTCTTGCTACATTTGAAGCAAAGGAAGTAATAATAATTCGCTTATCAAGTCTTTCCATTACTTTCAGCATATTTTTTCTTACATCTAATTCTGAACCTGCCCTTCCTGCGCTAAATACATTTGTTGAATCACATATCATAGCAAGAACACCTTCTTTGCCGATTTCTTTTAATCTATTTGAGTTTATATTTTCACCAATCAGTGGGTCAGGATCACATTTCCAGTCGCCTGTATGAAGTATATTTCCTACAGGAGTTTCTATTTTTAGACCGTTTGGCTCAAGAATTGAGTGAGTCAAGGTTACAAACTCAATCTTAAATGGATCAAGATTTAATGTACTGTTTAATTGAACAATTTTTAAATATCCTGAAATATCTATTTTTTTCTCTTTAAATTTTTCATTAATTAGAACCGCTGTAAATGATGTTGCAAAAATTTTACATTTTAGCTTTGGCCAAATATGCGCTATAGCTCCTATGTGGTCTTCGTGTGCATGTGTCAGAACTATACCGAGTAAATCATCTCTTTTGTCAACTATGAAACCGGGGTCAGGATATATCAAGTCTACGCCAGGTACAGTATCATCTGCAAATGTAACACCAATATCAACAATTATCCATTTTTGGTTATCTGCTTTACCATAAGCAAAAAGGTTCATATTCATGCCGATCTCTCCAGATCCACCTAAAGGACAAAAAATTAATTCTTCTTTCATTTTTATTACCTAATTAAATCTGATGCTTTCAATAAACCATTAATTGTTAAATCTTTGTCTAGTTTAACTTTTCCATTTATTGAATTTTTAAATAAGTGAGACAAACCACCAGTTAAAACAATCATATATTTTTTTTGCGTTTGTTTAATAATCAATTTAATTATATTGTCAATTAAACCGTTATAACCAAGATAAAAACCAGAATAAATTGCAGAAGATGTGTTTTTTCCTATAACATTTTTAATTTTTTTTAAATTTATTTTAGGAATTA
>CACKVV010000029.1 GCA_902603665.1 uncultured Pelagibacteraceae bacterium
TCACTCGGAGTATGCAAAGAAAATTTTAGATAATTTTGAAGGTGAGATTAAAAACTTTTATCAAGTTTGTCCAAAAGAAATGCTTGATAAATTAGATAATCCTATAACATTGAAGTCAGTCAAAAGCTTTGCAAGCTAATTAGTACTGAGAAATTATTGATATTAACTCTCTAATTATTTTTAATTGATATTTTTTTGCAAAAAGGCTGTGATCACCATTTTTAATAATATTAAGTTTCTTATTTGCGTTGTTAAAGATTTTAATAAGTTTCTTTGAGAAAATTACTGGAACTGCCTCATCTTTTGATCCATGAAAAAGAGTTACAGGTATTTTAGCATTAATTTTTTTGTTCAATACTAAATTTTTTCTTCCATCCTTAATAAGTTGGTAGGTGATTGGATATTCAAAACCACCATGTTTAAGATTGTATACACCCTTATCTATGGTTTCTTTTTTCATTTTGACTGTAAATTTTTTCCACATTACCCTCTCTAAAAACTCTGGTGCTGATCCTATTCCTATAAAACCTTTAATCTGTTTTGAAAAAAACTTAAATTGATTGACAGATATCCATGAACCCATACTTGAACCAATAAGTATAAAATCTTTTTTTTTTAAAACTTTTTTAATTACTTTTTTGACTTGATTTGTCCATTTTGTTACGTTCCCTTTTGTAAACTCACCTGTTGATTTTCCGTGCCCAGAGTATTCAATTGCTAAAAAGCCTAATTTATTATTTTTACAAAATCTTTTGAAAATCTTTGGTTTCTCACCATTTAAATCAGACATAAATCCATGAAGAAAAACAATATATAAATTATTATTTGAATTATGATGTAGATATCTAATTTTAATGCTTTTAGAAATTTGCAAAAATTTATACTTGTTCATAAAAGTTTATACGCTCTATTTATTAATATATAATAACAGTTAATGTCATCAAAATTAAAAGTTCTACAAGTAATACCAAAATTAGGTTATGGAGGGGCCGAGACAGGTTGTTTTGATATAGCACATTATCTATTTGAAAATAATTGTAGCTCATTTTTAATTACAAATGGTGGACCATTAACCAAATTCATAAATAAAAAAAAAGTAAAGTACATAAGACTTCCTGTAAATTCTAAAAACCCCATTATAATGTTATTGAACACAATTTTGATTTCAGTCATTGTCTTTTTTTATAATATAGACATAATTCATGCTAGAAGTAGGGCTCCAGCATGGTCATGTTTTTTAGCTTCTAAAATTACTAGAAAAAAATTTGTAACAACTTTTCATGGTACATATAATTTTAAAAGTAAGATTAAAAAATTTTATAATTCTGTAATGTTAAGATCAGATTTAGTTATAGCTGGATCAAATTTTATATTTTCTCATATTAAAGAAAATTATAAGGAATATCTAAATAACTCCAAAAAATTTCTAGTAATTTTTAGAGGAATAAACATCGATTATTTTGATGCTTCAACAACTTTTACTGAAGACGAAGATAAACTGTTTAAATCTTGGAACCTTGAGGTTGAAAAAAAAACAATATTATTACCTGGAAGAATTACTGAGTGGAAAGGTCACGAAATGTTTATTGAAGCCATGAATAAAATAAATATTCAATTAGGTCACAAGTCGTTTAAAGCAGTGATACTTGGAAGTGATCAAGGAAGAGATTTGTATAAGAAAAAACTTATAAGGCTAGTAGAACAGTATCGAATGAATGATCAAATAAAATTTGTTGATCATTGCGAAAATATGCCTTTAGCTTATAAAATTAGTGACTTGATAGTATCAACATCAATTGAACCCGAGGCATTTGGCAGAATAGCAGTGGAAGCACAATCAATGGAAAAACCCATTATTGCAAGCAATCTGGGTGGCTCGAAAGAAACTATTGTAAATAAAAAAACAGGTATCTTATTTGATGCTGGAGACTCAGACGATTTAAGTAAAAAAATAATTGAGTTTTTCAATTTTGATAAATCAACAATTGAACAGATGGGAAAAGAAGGTAGAAAAAATGTTTCTGCGAAGTTTAATGTTGAAAAAATGTGTTTTTCTACTTATTCAGAGTACAAAAAATTAATTAATTAAATGCCAAATATTACTCTACCAGACGGAAAACAATTAAGTTTTAGTGAAAGTGTAACTGGTTTTCAGCTTGCTGAAAAAATAAGTAAATCATTATCAAAGCAAGCATTAATTATTAGTGTAGATGGTCAGCTTAAAGACTTAGATTTTAAAATTGAAAAAGATTCTAAAGTAAAGATATTTACATCAAAAGATAAAGAAGGGCTTGAAACAATTAGGCATGATACCGCCCATATTTTAGCAATGGCAGTCCAAGAACTTTTTCCTGGAACGCAAGTAACAATAGGTCCAGTGATTGAAGATGGTTTTTATTATGACTTTGCAAGGAAAGAGCCATTCACGCAAGAAGATTTAGAAAAGATAGAGAACAAAATGAAAGATATTGTTGATAGGAATGAAAAAACTTATAGAGAAGTTTGGAAGAGAAATGATGCTATAAAACATTTCAAAAATAATGGAGAACATTACAAAGCCGAAATAATTAATTCTATTCCTGAAGGCGAAGAGGTATCTATATATTTTCATGGAAAATGGCATGATTTGTGTAGAGGTCCGCACTTGAGTTCTACAGGCAAAATTGGAAAGTATTTTAAATTAACAAAAGTATCGGGTGCTTATTGGAGAGGAGACTCGAATAATGAGATGTTACAAAGAGTTTATGGCACCAGTTGGTCTACACAAAAAGAACTTGATGAATACTTAAATAGAATTGAAGAAGCTGAAAAACGGGATCACAGAAAGTTAGGAAAAGAAATGGACTTATTTCATTTTAGGGAAGAAAGCCCTGGATCTGTATTTTGGCATGATAAAGGGTGGAATCTTTTTCAGAAATTAATCTCTTATATGCGAACTAAACAAGATCACGCAGGATATAAAGAGATAAATACACCAGAAATTCTTGATCGTACATTATGGGAAAAATCTGGTCATTGGGAAAAATTTGGTGCAAATATGTATACATCTACAACACCTGACGAAAAAGTTTTTGCAATAAAACCAATGAACTGTCCAGGATGTGTTCAAGTGTTTAATCAAGGACTAAAAAGTTACAGAGACTTACCATTAAAAATGTCGGAATTTGGAAAAGTTCATAGATATGAACCTTCTGGTGCATTACATGGATTGTTAAGGGTAAGAGCATTTACTCAAGATGACGCACACATATTTTGTACCGAAGAACAAATTACTCAAGAATGCCTATCAGTTACAAATTTAATTTTAGAAATTTATAAAGACCTGGGATTTGAAAATGTAATATTAAAATACTCAGACCGACCAGATCTGAGAGTTGGAGATGATGCTGTATGGGATAAATCAGAAGCTGCTCTTTTAGAGGCAATTAAAGAAACAAAACTAGAATACACTATAAATAAAGGTGAGGGTGCTTTTTATGGTCCAAAAATTGAGTTTGTTTTAAGAGATGCAATAGGAAGAGATTGGCAGTGCGGAACCTTACAAGTAGATTTAAATTTACCTGGAAGATTAGGAGCCACTTATGTTGAAAAAGATGGATCAAAGAAAATACCTGTAATGCTGCATAGAGCATTGTTTGGTTCCTTGGAGAGATTTATTGGAATCTTAATTGAAAATTATTCGGGTAAATTACCTTTTTGGCTTACACCATTACAAGTAGTCGTGATACCAATTTCAAGTGACTTTGATGACTATTCAAAAAAAATTAATCATGAATTAAAAAAAGTTGGTATCTCAAGTGAAGTTGATTTAAAAAATCATAATTTAAATTATAAAATTAGAGAACATTCGTTGTCAAAAGTACCTTTATTACTTATTTGTGGGAAAAAAGAAGTTGACTCTAATACAGTAACTATTAGAAAGTTGGATTCTAAAAAACAAGAAAATATGGATTTTAACGAGTTTATAAAAAAATACTCTGCTTTAAACAAAGCGCCTTCAATTTAAGTGCCAGACTTCAAACAAAACTATTTTCAGAAAAGAACAAAACCAAAAGGACCAAGATCAAACAACAGGATTACTTCACATGAGGTTCAGGTAATAGCAAGTGATGGTGAAAATCTGGGTATTTTAAATTTAAATGACGCAATTAATCGTGCTAGGGATGAAGGACTTGACTTAATTGAAATTGCACCAAACGCCAAACCTCCTGTTTGTAAAATAATGGATATGGGTAAATATAAATATGATGCCCAGAAGAAAGCTAATAAAGCAAAAAAGAAACAAAAAAAAATTGAGTTAAAGGAAATAAAATTAAGACCTGTGACAGAGGTACATGACTATACTTTTAAAATAAAGAACGCTCAAAAATTTTTAGCAAAAGGGGATAAAGTAAAATTTACGATACGTTTTAAAGGAAGAGAACTGCAACACTCCAGTTTAGGAAATGAGCTAATGGATAAAATCAAGCAAGATATGCAAGATATTGGTCGTGTAGAATTACAGCCTAAATTTGATGGCAAACAAATGATAATGGTTATTCAGCCATTATAAGTCATATTTCTAGTTGTAAATTAATATTAATATTTGTATAAGGCTCCAAAAATTATGCCTAAATTGAAAACAAAAAGCTCAGCAAAAAAAAGATTTAAAATTTCAGCTAAAGGAAAAGTGATTACTGCGCAGGCTGGTAAAAGGCATGGAATGATAAAAAGAACTAATTCCCAAATAAGAAAACAAAGGGGCACAACTGTGATGACAAAACAAGATGGAAAAATCGTGAAATCTTATATGCCCTATAGTTTAAGAGGATAAAATGGCTAGAGTTAAAAGAGGCGTAACCAGCAGAGCAAAACACAAAAAAGTTCTTAAAGCTGTAAAAGGCCAATGGGGAAGAAGAAAGAATACAATAAGAGTTGCAAGACAAGCAATGGAAAAGGCTATGCAATATGCATATAGAGATAGAAGAAATAAAAAAAGAGATTTTAAATCTTTATGGATTCAAAGAATTAATGCAGGAGTAAGAGAAGAGGGTTTAACTTACTCTAAATTTATAAATGGTCTAAGTAAATCAGGAATAAAATTAGATAGAAAAATTCTAGCAGAAATCGCATACGATAATCCGCAAGCATTTAAAACGATTATAAAAAAAGCACAAGCAGCTCTAAATTAATCTTCGCTATTGTTTTTCTTAAGTTAACAAATAATCTACTAAAATGTCTGATATTAAAAAAATAAAAGACGAATATCTTAATAAACTCGATAAAGAACAAAATATAGAATCTATAAATCAAATTAAAACTGAATTATTTGGTAAAAATGGAATAGTCTCTAACGAGTTCAAAAAGTTAGGATCAGTCTCTCAAGAAGAGCGAAAAAAATTTGCATCAGACTTAAATTTTATAAAAGAAGAGCTACAAAATAAAATTACAAGCAAAATTGAGGAAATCGAAACAAAAGAAATAAACATAAAGTTAGAAAATGAAAAAGTAGATGTCACTTTACCTGAAAGAGATTTTAAACAAGGAAAGATTCATCCAGTTTCACAAGTAATAG
>CACKVV010000030.1 GCA_902603665.1 uncultured Pelagibacteraceae bacterium
AGGTAGATTTGATTGATCAAATGATTTTTTTAGTAAAGAAAGCAAATTTAATTTCTTGGGGATTTCGCTGGTCAATAATAATCTTTGATATAATAATGCTCTTGCTTCGTAATCTTTTAGCAGTTTATATGCATTTCTGTAATTTAGTAGTTGATTGATATCAAATTGAAATCTCATATATAATTTAAACAAGTCTTCTTCTTTATAAACTTCATCATTAGTTGCTATCTCAATTAATTTAATTTGTTCTTCATTTTCTATATCAACAAATTCCATATTTTTGAGTAAATTGGACGTCGCTAAATAGTTCCATATAAATTTAGGAGTTTCAATTTTGGGTTCATATTCAAAATCCTTGATAGTTTTGTGGGATAAATGGAAATAAAGAATATTTTTTTCTGATAGTTCTTCATTTGATTTTTTATAACCCATTAAAATATTAAATTTATTTACGAAAAATTTATCTAGATCTCCAAGTTCAGTTTTAAGATCGAATAATAATTGTGCTTCGTCTCTCTTATCTTGATGTATTAAACAATACATTTTAAAATTTGTGAGGTAATCGCTAGAAATTAAATTTGTTATCTCAAATATTTCACATGATTTATCTAACTGAGAGTTTGACAAATAATGGTCCGTATAAAATTTGATTAATTTTTCACCCTCAATTAAATTTGGATTTTTAATCAGAAATTCTTTTATTAAATCGAAATTTTCTTTTTTAATTAAATAATCAAACTTAAAGTCCAAAAATTCTTTTGAGGAAATATTTGTATTTGGAATGTAAGAGTTTGTTAATAATGTAATATCAAGGATCTTTTCTGAAAATTTTGACAAATCCTTTGAAGTTAAATTTTTTAAAATGCTTTTGATATCTTCTCCATCGCTATTTGACCACATATCTATTGATAGTCCATTTTCTTCAGGATCATATAAACCAGCTAGTTTAATGTCTGATACACTTAAGGAGTTGTTTACTAATATTTTTTCGTTTTGTTGTTCAATTTTTATTCCTTGAATAACGTTAATGCTATCTTCATTTTTATTTTGAATTATAGATTGATCTTCGGGGATTTCTTTTTTTTCAATATTCCAAATATCTACTGGCTCATTGGCTTTTACATTATTTATTGGATTACAAACTAAAAATACAAAAAAGAAACTACTTAATTGTTTTAAAATTTTCATTAGGTATTACTTTTTCAATTTTTTTGTTTGGTGCTGGAAAATCAACTTTGGCAATAAGAACAATTCCAATAAAAAGAACAATTACTACTAAAATAAGTTTAATTAAAAATTTACCTATTGCGAATATTCCACCCGTGCTTGTTTTTTTTGTGAATTGCATATAGTTATATAGTTTAAGTAATTTCAGAATAAGACATATTTGTGTTTTTTCAATATAGAAACCTATGAAATCAAAAAAAAACATCGTTTTAGTCGGTATGATGGGAGCTGGAAAATCCTCAATTGGAAAATTATTATCCAAGAAAATTGGATTTGATTTTGTTGATATCGATAAATTAATAGAAGAAAAAGAAGATAAAACTATTGTAGAAATATTTAGAATAAATGGTGAAAAGTATTTTAGAGATTTAGAGGAAAAGATTTCAATAGAAAAATTAAAAAATACTAATAAAGTGATTGCCTTAGGTGGAGGTGCATATTTAAATAGAAATATCAGAAAACAAACTTTAGCTAAATCAACTAGCTTTTGGTTAAACTGGAACTCATCTACTCTAATAAAAAGAATTAAAGATAACAAAAAAAGACCATTAGTTTTAAATTTAAAAATAAATGAGATAAAGAAATTGATAGATGAAAGATCAAAAATATATATTTCGTCTGATTATAAAATTAATTGTGATAAGATTGATAAATTTGAAATTGTAAAAAAAATAAAAGATATATATGAAGGCTCATAATCTAAGTATTAATACTAAAACAAAAAAATATTCTATTTTTATTGGTTCAAATTTAATCTCAAATATAAACAGAATTTTTACATCACAAAAATTATCATTTTCTAAAATTTTGATTGTAGTGGATAAAAATGTTCCTATTAAATTTAGAAAAAAGTTAATCAGTAATCTAAAAACTGACCTGAAAAAGATACATGTATTTAACCCTAGTGAAAAGAACAAAAGTCAAAAAACTGTTGAAATTATTCAAAACATTCTTTTCAAGAATAGATTTAATAGGGATGATTGTTTAATTGCATTTGGAGGAGGTATCACTGGAGATGTTGCTGCATATTCTGCAAGCACATATAAAAGAGGTATTAAATTTGTTAACATTCCCACAACTCTGTTGGCTCAAGTAGATTCCTCTGTAGGTGGGAAAACAGGTATTAATAATTCATATGGCAAAAATCTAATTGGAAGTTTCTATCAACCTGACGCTGTGGTATCAGATATAAATTTACTAAAATCATTAAATACCAGGGAAATTATTTGTGGATATGCTGAAATATTAAAAAGTAGCCTATTAGAGAGCTATCAAAGTTTTAACTACTTAGACAAAAATATTAAAGATATTTTAAAGCTTAAAGAGCCATTTATAAACAAAGCTATTCTCAAAAGTTGTAATTTAAAAAAAAAAATAGTTCAAAAGGATGAGACAGAGAAAAATTTAAGAAAAGTTTTAAATCTAGGACATACATTTGCACATGCTTATGAAAGTTGTCTAGGATTTTCAAAAAAACTAAATCATGGTGAGGCAGTTATAATTGGAATTAAGAATTCAATCGAATTTAGTAAAAAGCAAAGTTTAATAAATAACAAATCTTATAAGTTCATAAAAAATCATATAAATCAAATACCATTAAATAAAAGTTTTAAATCATTATTTAAGAAAAAAGATATAAATAAAATTATATCCTTTATGAAATCTGACAAAAAAAATAGTTCAAAAAAAATTAATTTAATACTATTTAAAAATTTTGGGAAAATAAAAACCAATTTTCAAATCACTGAATTTTCTTTAAAAAAATTTTTAAATTCGCAGCTAAGTAATTAAAATCTGTAACGAATGTATATATTCTCTCATTTCATTCTCCAATATTTTAAAAATTAGTCTATTAGATTGCACTTTATTCATTTTTTTAAGTTTTTCTGACTTAATTTTTAATTTTATATGAAATTTTTTAGGATCATTATTTTTATGATTTTTATGTAAAAAGGATTTATCTTCTAGATAAATTTCTTCGACTGATTGATTTTCTAGGATTTTTTTTTTTACTATTTCTGAAAGTTGATTAATATCCATTTAAATAAATATTATATTACATGAAAAATATCTGTGATTGGAACAATTGTTTTGAGGAAGGGTTGTATAAAGCACCCAAAGAAAGAGATAATAGTAAAAATTTTAGATTACTATGTTTAGAACATGTAAAAGAATTCAATAAAAATTGGAATTATTTCTCTGGTATGAATGATCAGCAGATAATGGATTTTTTGAGATCAGATTTAACCTGGCACAAACCGACGCAGAGCTTTAGTTCATCAGATAATTTTTTTAAAGTTTTATGGAATAACGCATTAAAAGATGAAATGGATAAAATGAAATTTGATAATGAATTTAACCATATGAACAAATTTAAGTTTAATAGTAATGATATTAAAGCATTTGGAATACTTGGAGTATCGGTAGGACTTAAATGGGAAAAAATTCAGGAAAAATTTAAAAAACTTGTTAAAAAATTTCACCCTGATATGAATTCTGGAAATAAAAAATTTGAAGATAAACTTAAAGTAATAACTTTAGCTTATACTCAACTTAAAAATACTTATAAGGATAGAATTGACACCTAATATTGAAAAAACTCCAGATATAAAATTATCAGTTAACCAAACTTTTGGTTTTGAGAGCGATATGGAAGTTGATGCATTTTCTGAAAAGTCAGAATATGTGCCTGAAATAGATAAAAGCTATAAATTTGATAAAGAAACAACTTTAGCAGTCTTAAGCGGTTTTGCTTTTAATAAAAGAGTTTTGGTTCAAGGATATCATGGTACTGGAAAATCCACACATATTGAGCAAATAGCTGCAAGATTAAATTGGCCATGTATAAGAATTAATTTAGATAGTCATGTTAGTAGGATAGATTTAATTGGTAAAGATTCAATTGTAATTAAAGACGGGAAGCAAGTCACAGAGTTTAAAGAAGGAATCCTTCCTTGGTCTATTCAAAATCCAGTTGCTCTTGTTTTTGATGAGTATGATGCTGGTAGACCAGATGTAATGTTTGTAATTCAAAGAGTGTTAGAAGCAGAAGGTAATTTTACATTATTAGATAAAAATAAAGTAATAAAGCAAAATAAATTTTTTAGATTATTTGCAACATCAAATACTGTTGGTTTGGGCGATACAACTGGATTATATCATGGAACACAACAGATAAATCAAGGGCAAATGGATCGATGGAATATAGTTACCACGCTAAACTATCTAGGTTTAGAGAAGGAAATGGAAATCATTTTAAGCAAAAACAAAAATCTTAATAATGCTAAAGGTAAAGAAAAAGTCTCTAATATGATTAAAGTAGCAACACTTACGAGAAAAGGTTTTATGGCTGGTGATATTTCAACTGTTATGAGCCCACGTACTGTTTTGCATTGGGCGGAAAATTCAGAAATATTTAAAGACACTGGTTATGCATTTAGGGTTACATTTTTAAATAAATGTGATGATGTAGAGAAAAATATTATTGCTGAATACTATCAAAGATGTTTTGGAGAAGATTTACCCGAGTCAATGATAAATGTTCAAGTTTAAATGAACAAAGAAGACAGTTTCAAAGAAAAATTTAAGCAAGCAATATTATCAACCGTTAAAGTAATCTCTGAAGATAACTTTTCAAATCCCAAAAATAAGAAGCAATTAAATGAAGAAAACTTTAAGGTAAGTAACCTTGAAAACATTCAAGATAAAAATGAGTTTATTAAAATAAGAGCAGAAAATGATTCTGAAGCATTAAAGAGAAAATTTTCAAATAAATCAATCTTTGAAAAAAATATGCCATCTAATCATGGTTGCCAATCGTTATATAAATTGTCTGAAAAAATTAGATATGAAATGTTAGGATCGGAAATGTTAATCGGAATTTCAAAGAATTTCCAAAATAACTATTCAAATAAATTAAAAAAAATTGATCTTACAAAAATTAAAAAAAAAGACGATGTAAATATTTCAGATGCATTTGAAATTTATATGTTAGACAAATTTTTAAAAGTACAAATTGAGCCAGAGGCTCAAAAAATATTAAGTTTTTGGGAGAAAGATTTGAGAGATACTTTTGATAAACATATTACATATTTAAATAAAA
>CACKVV010000031.1 GCA_902603665.1 uncultured Pelagibacteraceae bacterium
TTGATGTTCATACTGAGTTGGAAAATTTTTGAGGATGAAAAGAAATCAATTAAACTTAGTTCATACATTGCAATTTTTGGATTAATAAATGTTCCAATAATTAAATTTTCTGTTGACTGGTGGTCAACCTTGCACCAACCATCTTCTGTAAATGTATTTAAGGAAACCACTATTCACTCAACTATGCTTATGCCATTAGGTATAATGACTGCGGCATTTGCACTTTTCTCAATTTTAATATTTTTAATGAAATATCATACAGAACTGCTAAAGATTAAAAATAAAGGATTAGATAGGTTATGATAAGTGAAATTTTAAACATGAACGGATACGGTTTATATGTTTGGTCATCTTTTATGTTTACTTTGTTAAGTTTTGGTACTTTATATTTCGTAACTAAAATTCAGCTAAATAAAGAGTTAAGGAACTTTGAGGCAAAATTTGAAAATTTAGGTGTTGAAAAAGCTGAAATTGCAAAAAAGCAAGAAATTTACAGAGGAATTTTATCAAATACTTCAACATCTAAAATTTAACTTTAGATTTTCATGTATGGTAAAAAAGTCAAGATACGAGCTTTTTTTATTATTTTAGTATTCACTTCAGCAATTCTTATCACTTTTTTGGTGATAAATTCATTAAAAGAAAATGTAGTTTTTTTCAAATCACCGACTGACATAAATAATTTAAATCAAATAGAAAGTAAAAAAATAAGAGTTGGTGGAATGGTTAAGAAAAACTCTATAGAAATTGAAAATAAAAATTTAAAATTTGTAATTACTGATTTTAAAAATGAGATAATTGTAACCTTTAGTGGAGCTGTACCCAATTTATTTGAAGAGGGAAAAGGAGTAGTTGCAGAGGGATATTTAGAAGATAGAAAGTATTTAAAAGCAGAAAAAATTTTAGCAAAACATGATGAAAATTATATGCCTCCAGAGGTTAAAGAGGCAATGCAAGGAAATTAGAAATGATTAATCAAATTGGCGCTTATTCACTATATATCTGTTTATTTGCATCTGTATACTTAATATTTAAATCATATATCTCCTTAAAAAATTTTGACAAAAAATTTTATCAAACATTTTTTGCAACTTTGTCAGTGCAACTATTTATGACAATTTTAAGTTTTTTTACCCTAGTCTTTGCTTTTGTTTTTTCTGACTTTTCAAATATTACAGTGTTCAATAATTCTCATACGTTAAAACCTCTTTTTTATAAAATATCAGGTACCTGGGGCAATCATGAGGGAAGTCTACTGTTATGGTTATTAGTGCTAACTTTCTTTTTGTTCATTTTTTTTGTTACTTCAAAAAAGATGAATGTAAGATATAGAATTTTAACAATTTTATTTCAGGAAATTATTATTTTAGGTTTTTTACTCTTTATTCTGTTTACATCAAACCCATTTTTAAATATTTTACCAATACCTGATGAAGGTTTAGGTTTAAATCCAATTTTGCAAGACCCAGCATTGGCAATCCATCCACCGCTTTTATATGTGGGTTATGTTGGAACCTCTATAATTTTTTCTGCATCATTAGCAGCTTTAATTACTAAAACTGTAGACAATGTTTGGGCATCTCATATTAAAAATTGGATTTTAATATCTTGGATATTCTTATCAGTTGGAATACTTCTAGGATCTATATGGGCTTACTATGAATTAGGATGGGGTGGTTTCTGGTTTTGGGACCCTGTCGAAAATGTTTCATTGATGCCTTGGTTTTGTTTGACTGCGTTGCTTCATTCAATAATAGTTCTTAAAAATAGAAATGTTTTTCATTCTTGGACTGTAATTTTATCAATCACAACATTTTCATTAAGTATGAGTGGAACATTTTTAGTAAGATCAGGGATACTCAATTCAATTCACACATTTGCTAATGATCCATCCAGAGGAGTGTTTATACTAACATTCCTATTATTTCTTGTTTTACTGGCTGTTTTTATTTTCTTTTTTAATCAAAAAAATTTTCCAGATACATACCAAAGATCATTTTTAGTTAGTAGAGAGACAAGTATATTAATCAATAACTGGTTTATGATGTTTTTTTTATCAGTAGTATTAGTCGGGACAGCATATCCAATTTTTCTTGAAGTTATTAATGACGCTAAAATTTCGGTAGGACCACCATTTTATCATAAATTAATCGTTCCATTTCTTATACCTTTTTTATTTTTTATGGCATTAGGACCAAATATAAAATGGATAAAAGATAAAATAATAAAACTTAATATATCACAAATTATTTTTTTAATTTTATCTTTTGTAATTTCCTTTTTTATTGTTTTTAATACTAATACAAATTATTTATTCTCAACTTTGTTGTTCACATTCAGTTTTTATTTATTTTTTAATGTAATAAATAGTTTTCAAAAAAAAAATTCTAATTTATCTCAAAAAGTTTCCCATCTTGGTTTTAGTATTTTTATGCTTAGTATTTTATTCAATGGCATTTTATCAAAAGAAAATTCGGCAAACATGAAGGTTGGTGATGAAATTAATTTTTTAAACAAAAAATTAATTTTTGAGAATGTAAAAGTTGAAAGTGATTCAAATTTTAAAAAATTAGTAGGTGAATTCAAACTTAATGACAATGGAAAAATTATTCATTTTAAACCAGAAATCAGAGTTTATAGCCACCCCGAAACCATCACAAGTGAAGCAGATATTTCATCAACCCTATTTTCAGATAATTTTTTAGTTTTCAGCCTTATTAAAAATGATGGTTTTTTTAATGTTAGATATCAACACAAACCCTTGATGATTTGGATCTGGATATCTGTATTATTGATGTCACTTGGTGGTGTATTCAGCTTCTTTAAATTAAATGAAAAATAATAAGATTTTTTATTTTATTGTAATTTTAATAGTAGCGATTTTTATTGTTTTGCTTTTAGGTTTGAAGGAAGAAAAAAATTATTCGTTACAGCCAGAAACTAAAAAATTAAACAATTCAATTTTACTTAAAGAGCTTTATTCAGGAAAAAATATTTTTCTTAATGATTTATTATTAGAAAACGAGATAAATTTAATTAATATTTGGGCTTCTTGGTGTTCGCCATGTAAAGCTGAACATCCTTACTTGATAAATCTGAATGAGAGATTTGGCATAAATTTAATAGGCATTAACTATAAAGATAATTTAGATAATTCAAAAAAATTTCTATCTGACCTTGGAAATCCATACGATGAGGTTTTGGTAGATAGCGATGGAACAAAATCAATTGAGCTTGGTGCTATAGGGGTTCCTGAAACATACTTGATTAATAATGAAAATAAAATTATCAAAAAATTTGTTGGACCATTAGACCAAGATGACTATGAAGATATAATTAGTTTAATTAAAAAATGAAAAAAATTACTCTAATAGTCCTAATATTAATAATAAACGCTCTCCATTCCAATATCTCTTTTGCAGATCAAAAGAAGAATATTGATCATATAACTAAGAATTTACGATGTTTGATTTGTCAAGGTCAATCTGTTTATGACTCTCAATCAGATTTTGCATTGAGTATGAAAAAATTAATTCGAATTAAAATCAAAGAGGGAAATACTGAAGACGAGATATACAATTTTTTAAAAGAAAAATATGGTGAGTGGATTGTTTATGAGCCAGAAGTGAATAAAAATACAATTTTTTTATGGGGATTACCCCTTATTTTATTTATTTTTGGTGGTCTTTTAATTATTAGAAAAGTAACTATAAAGTAATTCTATTTATCATGAGATCATTAATAAGCTTTGTTGCATTTTGTGTTTTAATTTTGCCAAATTTTGGAAATGCTGAAAATTCTGGAAACAAATGGAACTTTTACACAGGTATGTTTGATTTCAGTGATGATGGAAAAAAATCAAATCTGTTTGGAATTCAACATATAAATGAGGATTTATATAGAGAAACTTCTCTTGGCACTCTTCAGCCTGTGACCGGTGCATTCATAACAGCTGATAATGCGAAATATGTATATACAGGTTTTCAAATTCCAAAAAAAAATGGATCTTTTACGTTCACACCAAGCTTTACTCCTGGACTTTATGATAAAGGAGATGGAAAAGATTTAGGACATGTAATTGAATTTAAAACTGAAATTCAGATATCTTTTGAGATATCAAATCAAAGCGAAATCGGCTTATCTTATAATCATATCTCTAACGCCAGCCTAGGTGATAAAAATCCGGGCGCTAATAGTTATATGTTTAATTTTATAAAAGTTTACTGACAGTTTCCTAAGGTATGAAAGTTAAAGATTGCTACAATTTTGAAGATTTTAGAAAACTTGCAAAAAGCAAGTTACCAGCCCCAATTTTTCATTATATTGATGGAGGAGCAGATGATGAAGAAACTCTTAAAAGAAATACAAATGCTTTTAATGATTGTGACTTAGTTCCAAGTATTTTAACAAGTGTGGGAGAACCTGATCTAAAGACAGAAATTTTTGGTAGAAAAATTGATATGCCTATTTTTTTGTCTCCAACAGCAATGCAAAGTTTATATCACCCAGATGGAGACAAAGCATCAGCAAGAGCAGCAGAAAAATTTAATACAATGTACAGCATGTCTACTATGGCTTCATTCTCGATTGAGGAGATTGCAAATGTTTCAAGTGGTCCAAAATTATTTCAACTTTATATTCATAAAGACAAATCTTTTACTGATGATCTAATTGATAGATGCAGAAGAGCAAATTTTGATGGACTATGTTTGACTGTAGATACTTTAGTTGCGGGCAACAGAGAAAGAGATCATAGAACTGGATTTACTACACCACCTAAATTTACTTTGGAAAGTTTGATGAGTTTTGCAATGAGACCTCAATGGGTTTTAAATTATTTTACAAATAAAAAGTTTGAATTAGCAAATATTAAACATAAAACAGACAAAGGTACAAATATCGCTAAATCTGTCATTGATTATATAAATGAGCAATATGATCCAAAGATGAATTGGAGTGATGCAGAGTATTGTATAAAGAAATGGAATGGGCCATTTGCTTTAAAAGGTGTTATGTCAGTTGAGGATGCTAAAAGAGCTGTTGATATTGGATGTACTGCAATAATGATCTCAAATCATGGCGGTAGGCAATTGGATGGATCAAGATCTCCATTTGATCAAGTCAAAGCAATTGCTGATGCTGTGGGTGATAAGCTAGAAATAATACTGGATGGTGGGGTAAGAAGAGGAACACATGTGTTAAAAGCCCTTGCGGCAGGCGCAAAAGCATGTAGTTTTGGGAAAGCTTTCCTTTTTAGCCTTGGAGCCGGAGGTCAAGTAG
>CACKVV010000032.1 GCA_902603665.1 uncultured Pelagibacteraceae bacterium
TCAAATAATTTTGAAGTCATAAGTTGATTCGAATTAACTTATACAACTTGTGATTACTTTTTGCTAACTTTTTTTGATTCAGTTTTTTTCTTTGCGGGGGATTTGGCTTTTTTTGATACTGTTTCTTTCTTTGCTTCGACTTTTGTTTTCTTTTCAACGCTGCTTTGTTTAGCTAATTTCTCTTGCTCTTTTAAGTTCTTTTCGTTTTCAGCTTTTAATATTTTTTCAGCCTCATCTTTTGAAATTTGTTTTTTATTTACTTTAGCTGATTTTTTTATTTCATTGATAATTTTTTCCTCATAAATGGACCCTCTAATTCCATCAATTGCAGAAGGATTTTTTTCATAATACTCTTTAACCATTTTTTCTTGACCTGGCATCATTCTTAATTGTTTTTGAATTTCAGTATTCACTTCATCTTGAGAAACTTTGATATTATTTTTTTCCCCAAAAGCATTTAGAATTAAGCCTGTTTTTATTCTTTTTTGAGCTTGTTCCTCGAGAGATTTCTTATTTTTCTTTAACTCATCTTCTTTAATTCCCTGAGATAAAATCTGAACTTCTTGTTCAATTAAGTTCTGAGGAAGATCATCTATTTTTTGTTTTTCTATTTGTTCTAAAATTTGTTTTTTAGATATTAAATCAAGTGAATTTTTTAACTCATCATTTATTTGTTTGGATATTAATTCTTTTAAATTATCTAGATCCTTCGCACCTAATGTTTTTGCAAAATCATCATTAATTTTTACTTCCTCAGGAGTTTTTACAGAATTAATCTTACAGTCAAATACTGCTTTTTTATTTATTAATTCTTTTTTTGGAAAGTTTTCTGGAAGATTTACTTCAACTTTTTTAGTTTCATTTTTTTTTACCCCTTCCAATTGTTTATCAAAGCCTTTGATAAACAAATCTTTGCCAAGCACTAATTGTGTATTCTTTCCTTCGTTTCCTTCAAAATCATTACCATCAACTGTTGCTTTATAATCAAACGCTACTAAGTCTTTAGTTTTTGCGGCGTATTTTTCATCTACTTCTTTAAAATTATTTTGGTTCTTTGCAATTTGGTCAATTCTTTTATCTGTTTCGGTATTGTCAATTTTCACCTCATAATCATCTACTTGAATTTTGTTAATTGATGAGACGTCTATATTAGGTAGTTCGGTTACTGAAATTATATATTCAAGATCTTTTCCTTCTCCAAAAGATTTTAAATCAATTTTAGGCTGTCCAGCTGGTTTAATTTTATTCTCTTCAAGCGCTTTTGTAGTTGTATCTTTTAAAACTTTATCAATAACTTCTCCATATACAGCTTTACCAAACTGTCGTTTGAGAATTTCTGTTGGAACTTTTCCAGGTCTAAATCCTTTAAGAACCACGTCTTTTCTAATTTCGTCGTACTTTTCATCCATATATCCGGAGATAGTTTTTTTATCGATGAAGACTTTTAGATCTTTCTGTAAACCTTTTTTATTTTCTACTGTTACTTTCATAATTTTAAATGGTAGGGCGAAAAGGACTCGAACCTTCACCGATTGCTCGACTGGTTCCTAAGACCAGCGCGTCTACCAATTCCGCCATCGCCCCAGTTAAATTATGCAGTTTTATATATTATTGAACTAATTTGTCCAATCCGAATAATAGTGTAAAAGTATAAAAAAATTAAAAAATTTATGGTTGTTTCGCCTTGTATCAGTATATGTAGAACGGACCCGGTTACTGGTTATTGTTATGGCTGTGCTAGAAACAATGAAGAAAAAAGAATTTGGAAAGATCCAGCTACAACTGATGAGTGGAAAAATAAAAATCTTAAGGAAATTCAAGAACGAATGAATGGATGGCAATTAGAAAGTTTTAAAGAGTCTTATGATCACAAGATAAATAAGGGAATGTCATTATTTAAAAAGAATTTAATAAAATGAGTAAAACAAATTTAGCAATTTTAATTTATGTTATAGGTATTATTATTGGTATGTTTGTATTAGATATATGGAGTGCTGAAACTAGTCCTAAAGCTATTTTAGGAATGATTTGGACAGCTCTTTTTGCAATAGCTTTGTATTACGCTGAAAAAAAAGAAAATTAATTTAATTTTATATTATTTTTTGGTTGAAAAATTCGATTTCTTATTTTTAATAGTTTTTCTTTTGAATGGATTATTAGAGTTAGAAGAAAAATTATTTTTAAATCGTGCGTAGTTTTGCTTTTGCGCTTGTTTCATTGCTCTTTTTGAAGACATAATTTAATTATACTTACATTGTCTCAATTGATCCAATAATTTTGTAATTTTTATCAGAAACAACTATTTCGCCTGAGCTGACCGCTATATTTAACATCGATGAAATAACGACATAGTGTGTAACTAGAATTAAATTTTTATTACTTTTCCAGTTTTTTATATATTTCTTAAGATCCTTAATTTGTCTTTTCTCATTTTTAGCAAATTTTGTAGAATAAAAAGAATTTAATGCATCAAATGTTTCAAAATCATTAAAGGCAAATTTTGCAGTATCTTTACACCTACACCACTCGCTCGATAAAACTTTATCAATTTTAATTTTTTTTGTTTTAAAAAATTCTCCAATAAATTTTGATTGAGTAATGCCCTCATCGTTTAAATTTCTTTGTGTAGAACAATTATTTATATTAAAGTTTTCTGGATCACCTCTGCCAGGTGCATAAGCATGTCTAATAAATATTATTTTACCGCCCTCTTTTAAACTTTCTAAAATTTTATCCTCAGAAAATACTTGGTTTGAAAATACTAAAGATATAATGATTAATAAAAATAATTTAAATATTTTCATTTAATGAAAAAAAATTTTAATAAACTTAATAATTCTATTATTAAATGTATCAAATGCAAAAGGCTAGTTAATTTTAGAACGAAAATTTCTATTCAAAAACGAAAACAATATATTAATGAAAAATATTGGGGAAAACCAATTACAGGCTATGGAGACACAAATGGAAAAATTTTGCTTGTTGGATTAGCACCAGCAGCTCATGGTGGAAATAGAACGGGAAGGGTTTTTACAGGAGATAAATCGTCGGATTTTTTATACAAGTGTTTACACAAAGTAAAAATCGCTAATCAACCAAACTCAGATTATCTTGATGATGGACTGAAATTAAAAAACGCGTTTATTACTACTGCTTTAAAATGTGTTCCACCTGAGGATAAACCGTTAAAAGAGGAATTAGATCAATGTTTTAAATACTTTAATCAAGAAATAAAATTTCTTAAAGACCTTAAAGTTATAGTTGCTCTAGGAAAAATTGCATTTGATGCTTGTAAATACTTTTACAAATCTAATTATAACTTTAATGAAAATATTAAATTTGAACATAATAAGGTATTTAAATTACCCAATAATATATTACTAATTGGCTGCTATCATCCAAGTCCTAGAAATGTAAATACTGGAAGAATAAATGAAAAGAAAATGGTACAGTTATTCAACAGAGTATTGAAATTAATTTAATAAGTTATTTAAAATTTCAGGTATTTTAATTGGTTTACCCTCTTTATTTACAGTTACTAATTGAACTGTAGCTTCAGATATTATTTCTTCATTTTTTTTTATTATTTGTAACATTGTAAAAGAAGATCTAGTTTTTGATAATATTGAGGATATTATTTCTAGTTCATCTTCAAATTTTGCAGGTTTTTTATATTCAATATTGCAAGTCTTTACGATTATTAATGTATCATGATCTTTTTGAAGATTAGTGTTTGTTAATCCTAAAGAATATATAGCTTCAGATCGAGCTCTCTCTAAATATTTTAAATAATTTGCATAATAAACTATGCCACCTGAATCTGTGTCTTCATAGTAAATCTTAAACTTATATTTAAAATATTTAGACATATATCTATTTTAATTTTGTTATTAATTTTATCAACACTCATAAGAAATTTATTAATCTACTATTAATGTATCTTTAGATCCTCCACCTTGAGAACTGTTAACAATTGTGCTTCCTCTACGAAGAGCAACCCTAGTCAATCCGCCAGTTGTAACATAATTAGTTTTACCACTCAAAATAAATGGTCTTAAATCCAAATGTCTAGGTTCTATATTTTTGTCGGTAATAGTTGGGGCAGTTGATAAAACTTCTAGAGGTTGGGCAATATATTCCCTGGGATTTTGTCTTATTTTTTCTGCAACTTCTCCTCTTTCTTTATCAGATGCTTTGGGACCTATCATTATTCCGTATCCACCAGAAGCGTTGGCTGGTTTGACAACTAGCTTAGATAAATTTTCTAAAACATATTCTCTTTGTTTTTCATCGTGACATAAATAAGTTTCAACTTGATTAAGAATAGGTTGTTCTCCTAAATAATAAACAATCATTTTATTAACATATGAATAAACTACTTTGTCATCAGCAATACCAGTTCCTATTGCATTTATAATACCAACATTTTTTTTTAACCAACATTTAAATAATCCAGGAACACCTATGAGCGAGTGTTTATTGAATGCTTTTGGATCTAAAAAATTATCATCAAGTCTTCTATATATACAATCAACTCTTAAAGGTCCTTTCACAGTTTTCATATAAACATGATCATTTTCAACAAACAGATCTTTCCCCTCCACTAAAGCTATACCCATTTGTTGAGCTAAAAAAGAATGCTCAAAATACGCAGAATTATAAATTCCAGGAGTAAGAACAACCATGTGAGGATTATTATTTTTTTTTGGTATACATTCATTCATGCAGTTAAAGAGTTTATTTGTATATTGATGAATTGATGAAACTTTATATCTAGTGAATAATTCAGGAAAAACATCTCTCATAACCATCCTATTTTCAAGCATGTAAGAGACACCCGAAGGTACTCTTAAATTATCTTCTAGGACTAAATAGTCACCTTTTTTATTTCTAATTAAATCAACACCAGATATGTTTGCCCAAGACTTATATTTTGGAGAGAAACCTTCACATTCTTTTACATAATAAGGCGAATTAAAAATAATTTCTTTTGGTATAATATTATCTTTAAAAATCTTTTTTTGGTTATAAACATCATCTATAAATAAATTTAGTGCTTTTACTCTTTGTTGAAGTCCTCTTGTTACTTTATTCCATTGAGATTTTGGAA
>CACKVV010000033.1 GCA_902603665.1 uncultured Pelagibacteraceae bacterium
TTTAATAATATGATGATCAATATAAACAGTGCTTATAATAGGAAAGAATTTATTTATTGTGCAAATCTCAGCAATTGAATAAACTCTACGAATCTGTTTTTTTCGAGATTTTAGTGAATAGTCTAGATCAGTACTAAGTGTTTTTCTTACTATATCTCCATCAATCAAAAATGATTTAGGTATTTTTTTTCCTACGTAACGAGAGGCAAATGTTTTACCGGAACCTGACAATCCATAAAACCAGATTCCACTATACTTATATCTCATAAATCTTTTTCAGTGCATAAATCAAGCCAATTGAGCTATTAGTACTGGTCAGCTACATGCGTTACCGCACTTCCACACCCAGCCTATCAACGTGGTGGTCTACCACGGCTCTATAGGAAGAACTAGTTTTAAGGTGAGTTTCCCGCTTAGATGCTTTCAGCAGTTATCTCGTCCGTACTTAGCTACCCGGCACTGCAGCTGGCGCTACAACCGGTCCACCAGTGGTACGTCCATCCCGGTCCTCTCGTACTAGGGACAGCTCCTCTCAATTCTTCTACACGCATAGCAGATAGGGACCGAACTGTCTCACGACGTTCTGAACCCAGCTCACGTACCACTTTAATTGGCGAACAGCCAAACCCTTGGGACCTGCTCCAGCCCCAGGATGTGATGAGCCGACATCGAGGTGCCAAACAC
Organism: uncultured Pelagibacteraceae bacterium; assembly: GCA_902603665.1. Lineage (GTDB taxonomy): Bacteria > Pseudomonadota > Alphaproteobacteria > Pelagibacterales > Pelagibacteraceae > Pelagibacter. The sequence continues at coordinate 685 of CACKVV010000033.1, forward strand.
TGCCGTCGATATGAGCTCTTGGGCAGTATCAGCCTGTTATCCCCGGCGTACCTTTTATCCGTTGAGCGATGGCCCTTCCACTCAGAACCACCGGATCACTATGACCGTCTTTCGACTCTGCTCGACTTGTCAGTCTCACAGTCAGGCAAGCTTTTGCCATTGCACTCTACGAACGATTTCTGACCGTTCTGAGCTTACCTTCGCACGCCTCCGTTACTATTTGGGAGGCGACCGCCCCAGTCAAACTACCCACCATACAATGTCTTGATGCCGGATAACGGCAATCAGTTAGATGCCAAGAAAAACAAAAGAGGTATTTCACTGGTGACTCCACGACAACTGACGCCATCGTTTCAATGTCTCCCTCCTATGCTAAATATGTTTTTCCTAACACCAATGTAAAGTTGCAGTAAAGGTGCACGGGGTCTTTCCGTCTAACTACGCGAACTCCGCATCTTCACGGAGAATTCAATTTCACTGAGTTGATGTTGGAGACAGCGGAGAAATCGTTACGCCATTCATGCAGGTCGGAACTTACCCGACAAGGAATTTCGCTACCTTAGGACCGTTATAGTTACGGCCGCCGTTTACTGGGGTTTCAGAAATGAGCTTGCACCCATCGCATTAACCTTCCAGCACCGGGCAGGCGTCAGACCCTATACATCCACTTACGTGTTAGCAGAGCCCTGTGTTTTTGATAAACAGTCGCTTCTCCCTGGCTTGTGCCACCTCCTAATGGTTGCCCACTAAAAGGTCTTCTTTATTCCGAAGTTACAGAAGCATTTTGCCGAGTTCCTTCAACATCATTCTCTCAAGCGCCTAAATATACTCTATTAATCCACCTGTGTCGGTTTAGGGTACGGTCTAATGATGGAGCTATTTCCTGGGACTTTTTCGCAGCATGTTCAATCCATTAAGAACACACAACTTACAAAATCCGTCACTACCATCTGGTTAAGGAATATTAACCTTATTTCCATCGACTACGGCTTTCGCCCTCGCCTTAGGGGCCGACTAACTCTGCGCGGATTAACCTTGCGCAGAAACCCTTGGATTTTCGGCGAATAAGTTTTTCACTTATTTTATCGTTACTCATGTCAGCATTCGCACTTCTGATACCTCCAGGATCCCTCGCGGGTATCCCTTTACAGGCTTACAGAACGTTCCGCTACCGCTTATAAAGTTCGAAAACTTTATAAACCCACAGATTCGGTATGTGATTTTAGCCCCGTTACATCTTCGGCGCAGAAACTCTATTAGACCGGTGAGCTGTTACGCTATCTTTAAAGGATGGCTGCTTCTAAGCCAACCTCCCGGCTGTTAAGGAATTTCCACATCCTTTCACACTTAATCACAATTTTGGGACCTTATCTGGTGGTCTGGGCTCTTTCCCTCTCGACCATGGACCTTAGCACCCACAGTCTGTCTGTTGAAGAACTACGCTCAGCATTCGGAGTTTTATTAGGTTTGGTAAGAATCTCTTCCCCCTAGCCCATTTAGTGCTCTACCTCTGAACGCATATTTATTCAACGCACTACCTAAATAGTTTTCGCGGAAAACCAGCTATCTACGAATTTGGTTGGCCTTTCACCCCTTACCACAAGTCATCCAAAGACTTTTCAACGTCAACTGGTTCGGTCCTCCAGCAAGTGTTACCTTGCATTCAACCTGCTCATGGTAAGCTCATTCGTTTTCGGGTCTAATTCATAAAACTAATCGCCCTATTAAGACTTGCTTTCGCTACGCCTACACCTAGATGGCTTAAGCTTGCTTTATAAATTAAGTCACTGACCCATTATACAAAAGGTACGCCGTCACTCTAAAAAGAGCTTCGACTGATTGTAGGCATGCGGTTTCAGGTTCTATTTCACTCCCCTAATAGGGGTTCTTTTCACCTTTCCCTCACGGTACTAGTTCACTATCGGTCACTGAAGAGTATTTAGGCTTAGAGGGTGGTCCCCCTATATTCGAGCAGGATTTCACGTGTCCCGCTTTACTCAAGAAACTAGTTAAACATTACTTATACGGGACTATCACCCTCTGTGGTTAGCTTTTCCAAACTATTCAAATTTTTTTAACAAATTTACTGGCCTAGTCCGCTTTCGCTCGCCACTACTAACGGAATCTCAATTGATTTCTTTTCCTCCGGTTACTTAGATGTTTCAGTTCTCCGGGTTATCTCTTTGAACCTATGTATTCAGTTCAAAGTAACACATAAAGTGTTGGGTTTCCCCATTCGGAAATTTACGGATCAAAACTTGCATACAGCTCCCCGTAACTTATCGCAGTATACCACGTCCTTCATCGGCTTTCAGTGCCAAGGCATCCGCCACACGCCCTTAAACGCTTGATTTATGCACAGAAAAAAATTCTATGTTGAATCAAATTTTTATTAAATATTCATCTATTCGAATATTTATTGATTGTTCATCTATTCGAACAATCGGATATAGATATTGATAATATAAAAAAATTTCTTCACAAAATATAATAACTAAGTGTTTCATGGTGGAGGATAGCGGGATCGAACCGCTGACCTCCTGAATGCAAATCAGGCGCTCTCCCAGCTGAGCTAATCCCCCAGTTAATTTTGGTGGGCCGAGAAAGACTCGAACTTTCGACCCCACCCTTATCAAGGGTGTGCTCTAACCAACTGAGCTACCGGCCCCTACGTAGAAGAGAGAAACACTATTTTAAGAAGAGAAATGAGGACGGTCAACATTAACCTGTTATATTATTTAGAATAAGAACGAATTCTTATTCATCCTTAGAAAGGAGGTAATCCAGCCGCAGGTTCCCCTACGGCTACCTTGTTACGACTTCACCCCAGTCGCTGACTATACCGTGGTCAAGGGTTTTAAACCTTGCCTTAAGGTAGAACCAACTCCCATGGTGTGACGGGCGGTGTGTACAAGACCCGGGAACGTATTCACCGCGGCGCGCTGATCCGCGATTACTAGTAATTCCAGCTTCATGTACTCGAGTTGCAGAGTACAATCCGAACTGAGGCATCTTTTTAGGATTTGCTTGACGTCGCCATCTTGCTTCCTATTGTAAATGCCATTGTAGCACGTGTGTAGCCCAACACGTAAGGGCCATGAGGACTTGACGTCATCCCCACCTTCCTCCAGCTTATCACTGGCAGTTCTTTCAGAGTGCCCAACTAAATGATGGCAACTAAAAGTGAGGGTTGCGCTCGTTGCGGGACTTAACCCAACATCTCACGACACGAGCTGACGACAGCCATGCAGCACCTGTGTTTCGTCCGGCCGAACCGAAAGCTCTAATCTCTTAGAGCCGCGACGAACATGTCAAGTGTTGGTAAGGTTCTGCGCGTATCTTCGAATTAAACCACATGCTCCACTACTTGTGCGGGTCCCCGTCAATTCATTTGAGTTTTAACCTTGCGGTCGTACTCCCCAGGCGGTGTGTTTACTGCTTTCGCTGCGACACTGAAAATAAATTTCCAACGTCTAACACACATCGTTTACGGCATGGACTACGAGGGTATCTAATCCTCTTCGCTACCCATGCTTTCGTTCCTCAGCGTCAGTAATGATCCAGAAAGCTGCCTTCGCAATTGGTATTCTTTCTAATATCTACGAATTTCACCTCTACACTAGAAATTCTGCTTTCCTCTATCATACTCTAGCTAAAAAGTTTTGATTGCAGTTCCGAAGTTAAGCTTCGGGATTTCACAACCAACTTTTTTAACCACCTACGAACTCTTTAAGCCCAGTAATTCCGAACTACGCTAGGTCCCTTCGTATTACCGCGGCTGCTGGCACGAAGTTAGCCGGACCTTCTTATTCGGGTACCGTCATTTTCTTCCCCGACGAAAGAGCTTTACAACCCAAAGGCCTTCTTCACTCACGCGGCATCGCTGCATCAGAGTTTCCTCCATTGTGCAATATTCCCTACTGCTGCCTCCCGTAGGAGTTTGGGCCGTGTCTCAGTCCCAATGTGGCTGATCATCCTCTCAGATCAGCTATTGATCAAAGTCTTGGTAGGCCGTTACCCCACCAACAAACTAATCAAGTGCGGGCTCATCCATTGGCGCATAAAGCTTTCTCCGTAAAGACTTATGAGGTATTAGCACAAGTTTCCTCGTGTTATTCCTCACCAAAGGGAAGATACCCACATGTTACTCACCCGTCTGCCACTAAGTATTGCTACTTCGTTCGACTTGCATGTATAAGGCGTGCCGCCAGCGTACGTTCTGAGCCATGATCAAACTCTCAAGTTTAAAAACGGCGCACACTAGCTTCTACATAAATACTAAGAATAATATTATGTAAAATTGAAGTGTGTACGACAAATTTTGGTAACCTTAACCGTCCACACTTCTCTTCTTAAAATTTTAACAAATTAAATAGCT
>CACKVV010000034.1 GCA_902603665.1 uncultured Pelagibacteraceae bacterium
AAAAGAATATAAGATGAAGCAAAAGGACATAAAAAAATTAACTAAAGAACAAGCACTCAAAGACTTAGAGAAATTAAAAAAAGACTTATTTAATTTTAGATTTCAAAAAGTAAATGGACAAGTCAAAAGTCCTGCTAAAATTAATGAAACAAAAAAAAACATAGCACGTTTAAAAACATTATTAGAAGGAAAAAATGTCTAAAAAAATACTAAACGGAATAGTGGTTAGTGATAAACCAAATAAAACGATTACTGTGATGGTTGAAAGAAAGTATCAACATCCTGTATTAAAAAAAGTAATTAGGGCAAGAAAAAAATATAGTGCACATGACGAAGAAAACAAGTTTAAAAATGGTGATAAAGTATCAATAAGAGAATGTAAACCATATTCAAAGTCAAAAAAATTTGAAGTTATAGGAGACGTTAAATGATACAAGTTCAAACAGAATTATTTGTAGCTGATAATACAGGTGCAAAAAAAATTGAATGTATTAAAGTTTTAGGTGGCTCAAAAAGAAGATACGCAAGTATTGGTGATACTATTGTAGTAGCTGTTAAAGAGGCTATACCCAAAGGCAAAGTAAAAAAAGGTGCTGTTCATAAAGCAGTGGTAGTAAGAGTAAAAAAAGGCATTCATAGAAATGATGGATCAAAAGTAAGATTTGATAACAATGCTGCAGTTCTAACAGATGATAAAGGTGAACCAATTGGAACTAGAATTTTTGGTCCTGTAACAAGAGAGTTAAGAAGTAGAGGACAAATGAAAATAATATCTTTAGCCCCGGAGGTACTGTAATGATCAAAAAGGGAACTAAAGTAAAAGTATTAGTGGGCAAAGATAAAAATAAAGATGGTGAAGTAATGGAAATAGACCGTTCAAATAATCGCGCAAAGGTAAAAGGGATTAATATGGTCAAGAAACATGTAAAAACAACAAAAGAAAAAAAAGGTGGAATTGTTTCAAAAGAAAATTTTATACATCTTTCAAACTTATCCATACTTGAAAATAAAAAATCAAAAAAAGTTGAGGCTAAGAAGTAATGCAACCTAGATTAAAAGACTTAATTGTTAAAGAAATACAACCAAACTTAAAAGAAAAATTTGGTTACAAGAATTTATATATGGGACCACAAATTTCAAAAGTAGTTATAAATATGGGTCTTGGTCTTGACGGCAACGATGCAAAAATTTTGAAATCATGTGAAGAGGATTTAGCAAATATAACAGGACAAAAACCAGTCATAACAAAATTTAAAAAATCAATTGCAAATTTTAAAACTAGAAAAAATACAAATGCAGGACTAAAGGTCACTTTAAGAAAAAATAAGATGTATGAGTTTATTGACAGACTAGTAAATATTGCATTACCTAGAATTAAAGATTTTAGAGGATTAAACCCAAATGGATTTGATAAATTTGGTAATTATTCTTTTGGAATAAAAGAACATATTGTTTTTCCTGAGGTTAACTTTGATAAAGTTGATAAAATTAGAGGCTTAGATATTACAATAACTATAAAAAACCAAGATAAGGAACATAGTTTTGAGCTGTTAAAACAGCTAAATTTTCCATTTATTGAAAAGAGGAGTAATTAACATGGCTAAAATGAGTGCGGTAAACAAGAATAATAAACGGATTAAATTATCTGACAAATTATTTAAGAAAAGGCAAATGCTTAAAAAAATAATTATGGATAAAAAATTACCTTTAGAGGAGAGATTTAAAGCACAACAAAAATTATCAAAATTGCCACGAAATTCTGCAAAAACAAGAGTAATGAATAGATGTCAAATTACAGGTAGACCGCATGGTGTGTATAGAAAATTAAAAATATCAAGAATAGCTCTTAGACAATTAGGTTTAGAGGGAAAGATTCCTGGTATGGTAAAGTCAAGTTGGTAGAAAGGATAATATGAGTTTAAGTGATCCAATAGGAGATATGTTAGCGAGAATTAAAAATTCTCAAATAAGAAATCATAAAAAAGTAGAACTTCCATCATCAAAATTTAAAGTGAAAATAGCAGAAGTTTTAAAATCCGAGGGTTATATAATTGATTACAAAGTTACTGAGAAAGACAAAAAACCTAATTTAGAAATAAACCTAAAATATAATTCTGGAAACCCAGTTATAAGTACAATTGAAAGAGTATCAAAGCCAGGTAGAAGGATATTTTCAAGTGCTGAAAGTCTTCCAAAAATAAACAATGGTCTTGGTATAGCAATAGTCTCGACGCCAAAAGGTGTAATGACTGATATAGATGCAAGAAAGCAAAAAATTGGTGGAGAAATAATCTGCAAGGTATTTTAATGTCTAAAATAGGTAAAATAAATATTCCAATTCCTGATAAAGTTAAAGTTTTACTAAGTGGAAATATTGTAAATATTGAAGGTCCATTAGGTAAAAAATCACTTAATATTGATTTAGATGTTTTTGATTTAAAAATAGACGAAGGTAAAGAAGTATCTATTAAACCAAAAAAAATTGATCAAAACTCAAAAAGATTGTGGGGAATGAACAGGAGTTTACTAAATAATGCTATAATTGGAGCAAGTAAGGGTTATGAAAAAACTCTAGAATTAGTCGGAGTTGGATTTAGGGCTGCATTAAAAGGAAAACAATTAAATATGCAGTTAGGTTTCAGTCATGACATAAATTTTGATATACCAGAGGGAATAAAAATTGCAGTTGAAAAACAAACAATATTAAAAATAAGTGGACCAGACAAACAATTAGTTGGAATGGTTGCTTCTCAAATCAAAAGTATTAGACCACCAGAACCTTATAAAGGCAAAGGTATAAAAGAACAAGGACAGTATATTTTAAGAAAAGAAGGTAAAAAGAAATAATGAAAATTAGTACATTAGATAGAAAAAAATTTAGGATTAGAAATAAATTAAAAAAAGTTTCAAGCAAAGATAGGTTTAGGTTGTGTGTTTCCAGATCAACTAAAAATATAAGCGCTCAAATTATTGATGATGTTAATAAAATTACTTTAGTTTCTGCTTCATCTGTAGAAAAACAAATAAGAGAACAAAAAAAATCTAAATCAGAGCTTTCTACTTTAGTTGCAGAAACTCTTGCTAAAAAAGCGCAAGATAAAAAAATAACAAAGGTTTATTTTGACAGAGGTATCTATAAATATCACGGTAGAGTTAAAATATTTGCAGAAACGTTAAGAAAAAATGGGATGGAATTTTAGAAAATGGAAAAAAATACAGAATTTTTAGAAAAACTTGTGCATATAAATAGAATAACGAAAGTTGTTAAAGGTGGAAGAAGATTTGGATTTTCAGCATTAGTTGTTGTTGGAAATCAAAATGGCAAGATTGGTATTGCACATGCTAAGGCAAAGCAAGTTCCAGATGCTATTAAAAAAGCAAACGAACTTGCAAGAAGAAATTTAGTTCAAGTTCCATTAAGAGAAGGGAGAACGATACATCATGATATTTTTGGTAAAGATGGAGCAGGAAAAATAAAACTTAGAGCCGCACCGAAAGGTACAGGTATAATCGCCGGGGGACCTGTTCGTGCAGTATGTGAAGTTTTAGGTATTAAAGATATAGTAGCAAAATCTCTTGGTACGGCTAACCCACATAATGTTATTAGAGCTTGTATGAAAGCACTGTCTAAACAGAATTCACCAAAGAATATTTCAACTTTAAGAAATAAAAAAATATCAGAAATAATTGAAAAAAGAGGATAATGACTAATTTAAATACTACAAGCTCAGTAAAAATTAAAAAGATTAGAGTAGGTAGAGGAATAGGTTCGGGAAAAGGCAAAACTTCTGGAAGAGGCATAAAAGGTCAAAAATCAAGATCTGGTGTAGCAATTAAAAGTTTTGAAGGGGGCCAAATGCCATTGTATAGAAGACTTCCAAAAAGAGGTTTTAACCCAATTAAAAAAAACAAAATTGCTAAGATAAATTTAGATTTATTAAACAAACTGATGGATGCTAATAAAATTAATTCATCAGAGAAAATTAATCTAGAATATTTAAAGAAAAATAAAATTATATCTAAATCTGTAACTCAATTTAAACTTTTAGGAAATGGAGAATTAAATTCAAAGATAAATATAGAGGCTGATTTTTCCTCTAAATCAGCAATACAAAAAGTTGAGAAAGCAGGCGGAAGTATTTTAGTAAAATCAAATAAAGATCAATGAGCTCCTCAACTCAATCTCACGATTTAAGAAACAGAATATTATTTACTATACTTATACTTGCTATTTACAGACTAGGCACTTTTGTTCCACTTCCTGGAATTGATCCAGAACAGCTTCAAATAATGATGGAAAGCAATCAAAAAGGTTTATTAGGCATGTTTAATGTTTTTGCTGGTGGAGCTGTAAGTAGAATGGCAATATTCGCACTTGGTATAATGCCTTATATATCTTCATCTATTATTGTGCAGTTACTGACAGGAGTTTCTGATTACTTCAAAAATTTAAAAGCTCAAGGGGAAATAGGTAGACAAAAAATTACACAAATTACAAGATATGGAACAGTTTTATTAGCAACAATCCAAGGTTATGGTTTAGCGGTTGGATTAGAGTCTTCTGCAAATCTGGTGATTAACCCTGGTATGTTTTTTAAAATATCTACAGTAACAACAATTGTTGCTGGTACAATATTTTTAATGTGGTTAGGTGAACAAATTACACAAAGAGGCATTGGAAATGGTATTTCTCTAATAATTTTTTCTG
>CACKVV010000035.1 GCA_902603665.1 uncultured Pelagibacteraceae bacterium
TTAAGTTTTTTAAATGGTGATGTTAAATATTATGAAATATTAATAATTTCGATTCCTTTTGCACAATCAAAAAAACTGTTAAAAAAATTTCTTCCTAATTTCTTCAAGAATAAAAATGTAAAAATGGAGGCAAATATCACAGTTATGACTGTAACAAATAAAATTAAAAATAATTTTTCAAGTTTCTTATTTAATGATGAAGTAATAGGGTGGGCAGCTAAAGAAAATAGCAAAAAAAGGTTTAAGTACAAATATGATCTTTGGACAATTCAAAGCACATTTAAATGGGCTAATAGAAATATTTTAAATTATAGAAATAATAAAAAAAAATTTACGAATTTTTTGATCAATAGATTTAAAAAACTATCCAAGATAAATATCAATAAAATATATTTTTCAAATATCCATGGTTGGAAATATTCTGCAAACAAAAAAAACTTAAATATTCAATCTTTATGGAGTAAATCTTTGAAAGTTGGGATTTGTGGTGATTGGTTCGGAGGTCCTCGTTATGAAAATGGATGGATAAGCGCCAGTGATTTATATAAAAAAATTACTAATTAACTTTTTTTAGTCTGTACTCCCAAGTACCTAATCTTTGATATCGAATTTTAACTATCATTGCTCTTTTTTTATCGTACCAAATTTCAAAATCTAGTCTCTTATCTTTTGGAAGACTTTCATCAGTAGATTTAAGTCTAAATTTTTCAACATCAATTTCATTTTCATAAAGTCTAATTTTTTCCTTTTTTAGAAACTCTACTGACTGTTTTTTGATACTTCCAGAAAGTGGACTAATTTGAGTATCTGATTGTAACAATCTGTGATTCCACCAATTACCAATTATATTCTCTAAATTTCCAGTTCCTTTGTACGAGGATCCATTAATTTTAAAATTTCTATTTTCTTCATCTAAAAATACTTCCACAAATTTTTTTTTATCATTTTGTACTGTATCTGATTTAAAATAAATTAGTTGATCATTTTCGTAAATTTCCAAACCTTCACTAATAACTGAGAAAACTGTTATACCCATTAGTTTAACTTCAAAGTTTGTGGTATTTGTTACTTCAAATTTTTTTTGAGTTTTTTTAAAAAAAAATTTACTAAAGCCTATATATTTATTGTCTTTAAATATTTCCATTTCAATCGATTTAATATTTTTATAGTGATCAGTATGAGCGTATGCATTTATTTTAAATAAAATTCCTAAAGCAATGAAAAAGATTAAAATGATTTTATTCATAAAATTTATTAAATTATTTTAATAGAAATTAATATTTAACTAAAGTGAGAAGATATTAGAAGAGAATATAGATAAACTTATTTTCTGTTGTTTATACATAAATTCTGTTATGCAATATGACCTTTGATTGATAATGTTTTTAACTATTAAAAAAATTCCAATAAAAACCTGGAGCTCTGAAAAACCTTTAAATTTCAAACCTAAATTTTCAACCTTTTTTTTTCTTTGTTTGGGATTAGTTTTGTTTGGTTTAGGAGAAGGTCTTTTAGTTTTATCAACAACTGGTAATTCACCGTGGTCAGTATTTGCTGAAGGAATATCCAAAAAAACGGACATATCGATTGGCACAGCTACATTTATTGTAAGTGTGAGTGTTTTATTTTTATGGATTTTTCTAAAACAAAAGCCAGGAATAGGAACAGTTATGAATATTATCATTATTGCTGGAATGATTGATGTAACTTTATATTTGTTTGATCCACCAACAAATTTTTTTTCTAAATATTTATTATCAGTTGTTTCAGTATTGTTAGTTGGATTAGGTAGTGGAATATATTTGGTTGCTAACTTAGGACCAGGACCGAGAGACGGTTTGATGACGGGTTTGACAAAAATTACAAATTTACCAATTGCTTTTGTTAGAGCTTGTCTAGAAATTTCAGTTGTATTAATTGGATGGTATTTAGGTGGAACTGTTGGTGTTGGAACATTAATATTTGCATTTGGGATAGGCCCTGCGGTTGCCTTTGGTTTATTCTTTGTTAATAAAATTAGTTAGCTAAAGAAGCTGCTTTTTCAATTCTTTTTCTCTCATGAGGATCTAAGATTGATTTCCTCAATCTACATGATTTAGGAGTTATCTCTAAAGCCTCATCAGTGTTCAGCATGCTTAACTGCTCAGCAATTGACATTTTTCTCACTGGAGTAAGGACAACATTTTCATCTGTTCCTTGTGTTCTCATATTTGTTAATTTTTTTCCCTTCATGACATTAATTATCATATCTCCAGGTTTTGGAGCTAAACCAACTATCATACCTGAATAAACAGGGTCGTTATGAGTTACGAACATCTCACCTCTTGCCTGTAGATTAAATATTGCAAAGGCAACAGCTTTACCTTGTTCCATAGAGATTAAAGCACCATTTCTTCTACCTTCCATCTCTCCTTCAAATTTACTATATGAGTGAAAAATTCTATTTATTACGCCTGTGCCTTTTGTAAGAGTTAAAAATCTACTTGTATAACCCATCAGACCTCGAGTAGGTGCATGGAAAATAAGTCTCTTTTTATTTTTGCCTGTATCCTTAAGATCTATCAACTTTCCTTTTCTTCTATTCATAGAGTCAATGATTTTTGATGAATATTCCTCGTCTAAATCTACGGTTATTTCTTCGAAAGGTTCTAATTTATTTCCATCATCATCTTTTTTGAATAAAACTCTTGGTGGGCTAACGGTTAGTTCAAATCCTTCTCTTCGCATTTGTGTAAGAAGAATTTCTAACATTAATTCACCACGTCCACTAATTTCAAATGCATCTTTGTTTTCATTTTCGGAAAATGTAATTCCAACATTATTTTGAGCCTCAACCATCAATCTTTCTCTGATCTGAGTACTTGTTAATTTTTTACCTTCGGTACCTGCGAGTGGCGAACTATTTACAGTAATCTTTATTGACATTGTTGGTGGATCTATTGGAGTAGCTTGAATTGGATTATCTACATCTAGATCACAAATAGTATCAGCAACATTTGCTTTTTCTAAACCAGCTACAACGACTATATCTCCAGCTTCACCTATATCTATCGGAACTTTTTTTGTACCTTCATATCTAAATATTTTAGTTAATCTTCCCTCATCAACTTTTTCACCATCTAAATTTATTGCTTTAATTTGTTGGTTTGCTTTTGCTGTACCTTGAGATATTCGTCCAACTAAACTTCTACCTAAGAAACTATCAGCATAAAGTAGGGTAGATAGCATTGCAAAAGGTTTTGTCTTATCAAATTTTGCTGGTTGTACATGTTCAATTATTAAATCTAATAATGGATGTAAGTTTTCCCTAGGGCCATCAATTTCTTTACTAGCCCAACCCGATCTACCACTAGCATATATAACTGGAAAATCTAATTGCTCTTCATTTGCATCTAAACTTACAAATAAGTCAAATGTTTCATCTAAAACTTCATCAGCTCTTTGATCCGGTTTGTCTAATTTATTTATTACTACTATTGGTTTTAATCCTTGTTTTAGTGCTTTTGCTAAAACAAATTTAGTTTGAGGCATCACTCCCTCAGCCGAGTCAATTAATAGCAAAGCTCCATCCGCCATACTTAAAACTCTCTCTACTTCTGCTGCAAAATCTCTGTGTCCTGGAGTGTCAATTATGTTTATTCTTGAATTATTCCAATTAATGGAAGCTGGTTTAGCTAAAATTGTAATTCCTCTCTCTTTTTCAAGTTCACCGGAATCCATTAATCTTTCATCTACAACTTCATTTTCTCTAAAAGATCCACTTTGTTTCATCAGATTGTCGATTAAGGTAGTTTTACCGTGATCGACGTGAGCGATAATGGTTATGTTTCTAATTTCAGTTGTCATTTGAGCGCCGTTATATATAAAAAATATTTTTTTAAAACATCTAAAAACACAATATTACATAGCATTTTTTCTCAATTACTAAGTGATGGATACAACTTGAGTATAAATATAGTTTCGTAATATGTGGTTAATTAGAAAAAGACTACATAAATTTGTTAGATTAAGTTTTCATCCACCATGAAGTGGATAAAAAAAAGGCCATCACAGAGACGGCCTTTTTAAATTTTGTTTTAAGCAAACAGGTTATTACATTCTCATACTGGTTTCAAAAATACCTCTATTTACTTACTAATAGGAAAAACATTCATCATCATTCATCACTTTTCAAACGCAACTCAAAAGGAATTCAAAAGATGACTTCATTTTAGAATTCAGTTAAATTTTAAATACACAAAACTTGAATGCTTAGAATTACTTATC
>CACKVV010000036.1 GCA_902603665.1 uncultured Pelagibacteraceae bacterium
ATTTACAGGAATATTTGTTATAGATGAAACTATTGATGTTACCATAGCAATACCAGCGGAAGGTCCATCTTTAGGAGTCGCTCCCTCAGGTACGTGAATATGAAAATCTTTTTTTTCAAATAATGGAGGAATTATTCCATACTCTAAACTCTTTGATCTTACAAAAGATTTTGCAGCTTTAACAGACTCTTGCATTACATCACCAAGCTTTCCAGTAATTTGCATTCTTCCTTTTCCAGGCATATTAACAGTTTCTATTTTAAGGATTTCTCCACCAAATTCTGTCCAAGCTAATCCAATGACAATTCCTGTCTTGTGTTCTGACTCTAATTCACCAAACTTGAATTTTTTAATCCCTAAAAAGTCTGAAACATTTTTTTCATTTACATCAACTTTTTTTTCTTCGTTATTTACTACCTTTTTAACAACTTTTCTTGTGACTTTAGATATTTCCCTTTCTAAGTTTCTAACACCTGACTCTCTTGTGTAACTTCTTATTATTTCTTTTATAGTTCCATCTTTTAAATTCATCTCTCCTTCTTTAACCCCATTATCTTTTATTTGTTTTGGAAGGAGGTATTTATTTGCAATATTAATTTTTTCATCCTCTGTATATCCTGGAATTCTTATTACTTCCATTCTGTCTAATAACGGAGGTAGAATATTAAGAGTATTTGCAGTAGTAACAAACATTACATCCGATAAATCATAATCAACTTCTAAATAATGATCGTTAAAAGTAGTATTTTGTTCTGGATCTAATGCCTCTAATAATGCTGAAGACGGATCTCCCCTATAATCATTTCCAATTTTATCTACTTCATCTAGTAGGAATAAAGGGTTTTTTGTTCCTGCCTTTTTCATCATTTGTATAATTTTTCCTGGTAGAGATCCAATATATGTTCTTCTATGTCCTCGTACTTCGGCCTCATCTCTTACACCCCCTAATGACATCCTAACAAATTGTCTATTAGTTGCCTTCGCTATAGATTTTCCTAATGAAGTTTTTCCAACACCCGGGGGGCCTACTAAACAAAGAATTGGACCTTTAATCTTATCCATTCTTTTTTGGACTGCTAAAAATTCAATAATTCTCTCTTTTACTTTTTCTAATCCAAAATGATCTTCATCTAATATTTTTAAAGCTTTATTTAAATCAATATCAACTTTATCTTTTTTGAACCATGGAATATCAATCATCCAGTCTAGATAATTTCTAACTACTGTAGCTTCTGCAGACATTGGACTCATATTTTTTAATTTTTTTAGCTCTGCCATACATTTTTTTTCAACTTCTTTTGGCATTTTAGCTTTTTGAATTGATTTCTTTAGACTTGTAGTTTCGTCTTTGCCATCCTCTATTTCTCCAAGCTCTTTTTGAATAGCTTTTAGTTGCTCATTTAAATAATATTCTCTTTGGGTCTTCTCCATTTGTGTTTTAACACGACCTCTAATTCTTTTTTCAACACCAATAATACTTGTCTCATTTTCCATTATTTTGATAACACCATTTAATCTTTTTTTTACATCTAATGTTTCAAAAATTTGCTGTTTTTCAGAAATTGTAGCATTTAAGTGGGATGCAATATTATCCACAATTTTTGATGGATCTTTTAATTGTTTAATATTATTAATTGTTTCAGTTGAAACTTTTTTGTTTATTGAGGTTAATTTTTCTAATCTTCTTACAGCTGTTAACGCAAGAGGAAGTAGATCTTCATCTTTAGCCATAACATCTTTTTGATATTCAAATGAACAAGAAATAAATTTTTCATCATCTTTGAAATCGACTATCTTTACTCTTTTAATTCCCTCAACTAGTACTTTGACTGTCCCGTCAGGTAATTTTAAGAGTTGTAAGATATTGCTTTCACATCCATATAAAAATACATCATTTTTTTTTGGATCATCAACTTCTGAGTTTTTTTGAGTTACTAAAACAATTTTTTTGTCACCTTTCATAACTTCATTTAATGCTGTGATAGATTTATCTCTACCTACGAATAAAGGTATGACCATACTTGGAAATACAACAATATCTCTTAGTGGTAATAAAGGTTCTGTAACTTTAACTTCCATAAAGCAAATATGGATATTAAATAATATATTGCAATAGAAAATAGGTATTTATTAACTAATATTTAAGCCGCTGATGTCTTATCTGACTTAGATTTGTTCTTAGAATGCACAATAACGGGTTGGGAAACACCTTTCGCCGCACCAGAATCAATTATAACCTCCTCGATATTTTCCTGGCTAGGTAAATCAAACATTGTTTTTAATAAGATGTTTTCTAGTATTGATCTTAATCCTCTTGCGCCTGTTTTTTTACTTATTGCTTTATTTGCAATATCCTTAACAGCTTGATCTTTAAAAGTAAGTTTTACACCTTCAAGCTTAAATAGTTCTTGATATTGTTTTATTAAAGAATTTTTTGGTTCTAATAAAATTTTAACCAGTGATTTCTCATCTAGATCTTCTAATGTTGCTGTAATAGGAAGTCGTCCTATAAATTCTGGTATCAAACCATATTTTAATAAATCTTCAGGTTCAAGATTTTTCATCCATTCTCCAATTTTTTTATCTTCTATACTTTTAACTTCTGCACCAAAACCAATTGATGAACCTTTGTCTCTTTGGGAAATTATTTTATCTAACCCAGCAAATGCGCCTCCACAAATAAATAATATATTAGTTGTATCTACTTGTAGAAATTCTTGTTGAGGATGTTTTCTTCCGCCTTGAGGTGGAACGCTAGCAACAGTACCTTCCATTATTTTTAATAAAGCTTGTTGAACACCTTCACCTGAGACATCTCTAGTAATAGATGGATTTTCAGATTTACGACTAATCTTATCAACTTCATCTATATATACTATCCCTCTTTGAGCTTTTTCAACATTGTAATCTGCAGCTTGTAATAGTTTTAGAATAATATTTTCGACATCTTCACCAACGTAACCTGCCTCAGTCAAGGTTGTTGCATCTGCCATAGTAAATGGCACATCTAATATTCTTGCTAGTGTTTGAGCGAGTAAAGTTTTTCCACATCCAGTTGGTCCAACTAACATTATATTTGATTTAGATAGCTCAACTGTTTTGCTCGTTTTATTTTCGTAATTCAATCTTTTGTAATGATTATGAACAGCAACTGACAAAACTTTTTTTGCGTGATCTTGACCAATTACATAATCGTCTAAAACTGTACAAATTTCTTTTGGTGATGGCAAACCATCTTGATGTTTAACAAATGTATCTTTGCTCTCTTCTTTGATAATATCCATGCAAAGCTCAACACATTCATCACAGATGAAAACTGTTGGACCTGCAATTAATTTTTTAACCTCGTGTTGGCTTTTCCCGCAAAAAGAACAGTAAAGAATATTTTTATTATTACTCATAATTTTTTATATCGAATCAATTTAAATACTTTATTACAATTAACTCTTCTTAATCAAGTGGAGGTTGTGGATTAACTAGATATAGTTGTTTATTCTCTCTTCTCTACTACTTTATCTATTAATCCAAAATCTTTTGCATTTTCTGGGGTCATGAAATTATCTCTTTCTAATGCAGATTTAATTTCATCAACTGATTTTCCAGTATGCTTTGAATATATTTCATTTAATCTTTTTTTTAAGGACAGAACTTCATTAGCATGAATTTCTATGTCAGTCGCTTGTCCTTGAAATCCTGCTGATGGTTGATGAACCATAATTCTGGAATTGGGCAATGAAAATCTTTTTCCTTTTGCACCTGCAGCTAATAAAAAAGATCCCATACTTGCTGCTTGGCCTATGCATAAAGTGTTAACTTCAGGTTTAATATATTGCATAGTATCGTAAATTCCTAATCCAGCCGTAACTAATCCACCTGGGCTAT
>CACKVV010000037.1 GCA_902603665.1 uncultured Pelagibacteraceae bacterium
AAAAATTACCACCAATAGGAATTCTCATCACTTTAGTTAAATAATGAGATTGTGCTTTATCTAATTTTCCTTCTAAATTAATTGATAAACTTTCTGGATAAAATAACCTAATATTGCTCATTATATTTAAATTAAATTATGAAAAATATTAAAGCAATAATATTTGATGCTTATGGAACTTTATTTGACGTCAATTCTGCTGCAGAAAAATGTAAAGGAAAAATAGGTGATAAGTGGGAAGATTTCGCAAATTATTGGAGAACCACACAATTAGAATATACTTGGCTAAGGAGTTTAATGAATAGACATAAAGATTTTTGGAAAATTACTGAAGACAGTTTAGACAAATCGATGAAATTTTTTAAAATTGATAACTCCATGAGAAATGATTTATTAGATTTGTACAAAGTACTCTCACCTTTTTCTGAAGTTAAAGAAACTTTAAATAAGTTGAAAAAGAAAGATTTTAAGTTAGCAATTCTTTCCAATGGTACTCCCAGCTTGTTGGGTAATCTGGTCAAAAATAATAACTTAGAAAATATATTTGATGATATTTTTTCAATTGAAGAAGTGGGAATTTTTAAACCTGACTCAAAAGTCTATGACTTACCTGTAAATAAATATAACATTAAAAAGGATGAAATTTTATTTTTAAGTGCAAATACATGGGATGTTTCAGGGGGTGGAAATTATGGATATAATTCTGTTTGGGTAAACAGAAATAAAAATATATTTGATAATCTTGACTATCAACCATTAGATGAAATTCACGATTTAAGTGAGTTACTTGAAATTATATAGTTAAAGTATATATCGATCGAATGAAATCAATAGAAGTTGAAAAAGTTATTGAACCTATATCAGCATCAGATGGTGCTGGTGTAAAATTAAAAAGAAGTATTGGAGTTGAGCCAAATTATTTTGATCCATTTTTAATGTTGGATGAGTTTGGATCAGAAAATAGTGAAGATTATATTGCAGGCTTTCCACCCCATCCTCATAGAGGCATAGAAACAGTAACTTATATGTTGGCAGGAGATTTTGAACATAAAGATAGTACTGGTGGACAAGGTAGAATGACAGCAGGAGATGTTCAGTGGATGAAAACAGGAAGTGGTATTATTCATTCAGAAATGCCAGCAATGAAAGAGGGTAAACTTCATGGTTTTCAATTATGGATAAACATGCCAGCGAGTATGAAAATGGATAAACCTGAATATCATTATATTGATGCTGACAAAATGAGTGTACATAAAGATAGTGACAAGCAAATAAAAGTTATTGCTGGAAAATTTCAAAAAGCAGAAGGACCAATTAAAAAGCATAATGTAGAACCTGTTTATTTTGATGTAGAGCTTAAAAAAGACAAGGAATTTAATTTTGAGATACCCTCTTCTCACAATAGCTTTATTTACTCAATTGAGGGCGAAATAAAAATCGGAGAAAAAAAACATGATAAAGTTAAAGACTCTACTTTGATTCTTTTAACTAATGGTGAAAAACTAAAAGTAACTGCTTTGACTAAGGCTAAATTTTTATTAATATCTGGAAAACCAATTGGTGAACAAATTGCGAGAGGTGGACCATTTGTAATGAATACAAAACAGGAAATACTTCAAGCTATTGACGATTACCATAACGGTAATTTTGTAAAACAATGAAAAAAATTGAAATAAAAGAATTTGGTGGACCTGAGGTATTGGAAATAAAGAATGTTGATATTGGAAAACCTGGACAGAATGAAGTGCTAGTTAAAAATTTATCTATTGGTATAAATTATATTGATACATACCACCGTTCAGGTCTTTATCCCATCCCACTGCCAAGTGGAATTGGACTTGAAGCTTGTAGTATTATCGAAGAAGTAGGTTCTGAAGTTAAATTATTTAAAGTTGGAGATAGAGTAACTCGTGCTTCCATGCCAATTGGAACATATTCTGAAAAACAAATAATACCTGAAGACAAGTTAGTAAAAGTTCCAGATAATATTTCTGATGAAGTTGCATCGTGTATTACTTTAAAAGGTATAACAGCCGAATATTTACTACACAGAACTTATAAAGTTAAAAAAGGAGATAAAATTTTATACCATGCTGCTGCAGGCGCACTTGGTCAAATTTTCTGCCCGTGGGCTAATGCACTTGGTGCTGAAATAATAGGAACAGTCGGTTCAGATGAAAAAATAGAAATAGCGAAAAAGAATGGATGCCATCATGTTATAAACTATAATGAGAAAAACTTTGTTGAGGAAGTTGAAAAAATTGTAGGAAAAAACGGACTTGATGTAGTTTATGATGGAGTAGGAGCAAAAACATTTGAAGGTTCAATAGAAGTTTTAAAAGTAAGAGGGATGATGGTGGCTTTTGGAAACGCATCTGGTTACGTTCATACATTAGATATAAAAAAACATATAAACGCAAAAGGTCTTTTTTTTACTAGACCTTCAATCGCTCATTACACGATCATTAGAAAAGAACTTGAAGAAGCAGCTGAAAAAGTTTTTGAAGCAATATCTAAAGGTAAATTTAAAGTTGAAATTTCAAAAAAGTATTCTTTAGATGAAGTTAGAAAAGCTCATGAAGATCTTGAGGGAAGAAAATTACTTGGTCCTGCAATAATTTTACCAAATTAATCTATTTTTACATCCATGTCAGACATGTGTAAATTGAGTGCATTTGTGGATATTTGAATTTCTCTTATAAAGAAAATAATTGATATGATCATTGATAAACAGCACGAACCAAAAATTACTCTCGCTAAGAATAATTCATTTAAATAAAGAGCAAAAACTGTAAGCATATTAAATAAAAATCCAAAAGCAGCAAACATTATAGTCCACCTTAAAATTGAAATTCTTCTACTCAAGTTAATAAATTGTTTTTTCCATTCTGCGGGAATATGTTTTTCATATACATGTTCGTCATGAAGTTCTCTAATCAACCTGCTTAAAGTATGAAATCTGTTACTGTAAACCCCCATTAAAAGAGGAATTGCAGGAAACATTAAAGCTGTAACTGTATAATCTATATTCATTCGAATCGAATTGATTATGAAACTAGCCTTTGTTATTTACAAGTAAATTAATGTTAAACGTTAAATTATTTATTGAACTTACAAGATTGAATAAACCCATAGGTTACATGCTTCTTTTTTGGCCTTGTATTTGGGGTCTTACAATTGCCTATGAGTTTACTAGTGAACTTGAAACATATTTTTTTTATATCCTGCTTTTCTTTCTTGGGGCTGTGTTAATGAGATCGGCTGGCTGTATAGTAAATGATATAACGGATAAAAATTTTGATAAACTTGTTGAAAGAACAAAAAATAGACCCATTGCTTCAGGAAAAGTATCTATAAAACTAGCAAGTTTTTATTCATTTATACTGTGTGGGATTGCTTTTTTAGTTTTAATTAATTTTAATTTTTTTACAATTTGGATGGCACTATTGTCGATGCCACTTGCATTCTCTTATCCTCTAATGAAAAGATTTACATATTGGCCACAATTGTTTCTTGGAATTACTTTCAATTATGGTCTTGTATTGGCATGGATCTCAGTCACTAACGAAATCTCAATACTTCCAATTATTTTCTATTTTGGAGCCATATTTTGGACACTGGGATACGACACTATTTATGGATACCAAGATATAAAAGATGATGAAATTATAG
>CACKVV010000038.1 GCA_902603665.1 uncultured Pelagibacteraceae bacterium
ATCACTTTATCCTCTTGTGAGATATTTTCTTTTGTTAGAATGTTTGCTAATTCAGCGGCATTTATTTGTTTTTTTGACTTAGTGCCTTCTATCATAGTTGGCATGTCAACAACCATAGAAATATTTCCATCTCTCAATATAGATATTGCTCCACTAATCCCGGGATCTATACCAACTAAATTCATTTAGTTTTCAAACTTTGCATTTGTAAAAATATTTTGTACATCCTCATCATCATCTAAAGTTTCTAAAAATTTAATCATATTAACTTTATTTTCTCCTGATAAATTTACTATATTTAATGGTACCCACTCAATTTCTGTAGATAAAAAGTTTTCAATTTTTTTCTCTAATTTATTTTTGACTTCATATATCTCAGTATTAGCAGTATGCACTTCATGAAAATTCTTGTGGGATAAACATTCATTTGCTCCACTTTCAATTGCTAGCTCAAACATGTCTTCATCATCAATTTCATCTTTATTTATTTTTATAACTCCTAACTGTCGAAAGTTATGTGATGCTGACCCTTGAGTTCCAAGTCCACCACCACTTTTTTGAAAAATGGTTCTAATATTTGAAGCTGTTCTATTTTTATTATTCGTTAAAGTTTCAACTATAACAGCTGTTTTATTTGGACCAAAACCTTCATATCTGAGATTTTCAAAGTTTGAGTCTTCGTTTATACTAGATTTATCAATAGCTCTCTCAATATTATCTTTGGGCATATTTGCTGATCTTGCAGATTGGATTGCTGATCGCAGTCTAGCATTCATGTCTGGATTTTTATCTCCTAGTTTTGCTGCAACTGTTATCTCTTTAGAAAGTTTAGAGAAAATTTTTGATCTTTGTTTATCAGCTTTTCCTTTTTTATGCTTGATTCCTGCCCAATGAGAGTGTCCAGCCATGATTTAAGTATTATTATTTAATTTACCACCATATATAAAACTAGATACACTTTTGGCCAAGCCATTATTCTCATCAGCATCCACTATCATACCACAAAGTGTTGCTTCTCCTTTTGCTGGAAAATGTTTTTTCGAGTCTTTTTTAAAAAATCTATTTATTGAATTTTGTTTATTCATTCCTATTACAGAGTCATAATCCCCACACATTCCAGCGTCTGTTAAATAGGCTGTTCCATTCTCTAAGATTCTTGCATCATTTGTTGGTACATGTGTATGTGTACCAACCACAATGGTTGCATGACCATCGAGATAATGGCCCATAGCCATTTTTTCACTAGTAATCTCACCATGAAAATCTACAACTAAAAAATCATAATTTTTTTTTAATTTATGATTATCAATAAAATTTTTTGTAACTTCGAATACATCTTTGCATTTTTTCATAAAAATATTTCCCATCAAATTTAAAACCCCAACTCTCAAACCTTTTTTTGACATATAAACTTGAAAGCCACTTCCTGGAACATCGTTAAGTAAATTTTCTGGTCTTAATAATCTTTTCTCTATTTTGATAAATTCAATAGTTTCTTTCTGATCCCAAACATGATTGCCAGTTGTGATAACATCTACTCCTGAACTAATTAATTCTTTTACATTATTTTCAGTTATTCCAACTCCGTCTATAGCTGCATTTTCTCCATTCACTATAACAAAATTAATTTTATTTTTTTCTATAATTGCTTTTAAATGTTTTTTTACTGCAATACATCCAGCATCACCAACTATATCACCTAGAAAAAGAATTTTCATTAATAGATTTTATTTTCCGTTATGATGAAATCTAATTTTTTGTCAAATTTATTCACAGGCAATTTTTTAATTTTCTGAAATGAAAACGATAATCCAATTGTCCTAAATTTTTTAAAATTATCAACTTTTTCTATGTATCTATCGTAATATCCTCCTCCATAACCTAATCGAAACTTATTTTTATCGAAACCAACTAAAGGAACCAATATAAGATCAGGATATACAATTTTTTTAGATACAGGTTCAGGAATTCCCATACTATTTACTTTTAAATGTGTATCTGATGACCAATTGAAAAAATTCATTTGATTTGAGGCGCCAATTACAGGTAGTGAAATTGAGAAGTTCTTTTCAACAAATTTTTTTAAAACAGGCAAGCAATCAAATTCATAATTTATTGGATAGTAACCACCAATGGTTTTAATTTTAAATTTAAAATTTTTTATTACATCTAAAATTTTTGTTTCTATATTTTCAAAATTCTTAAACTTTTTTTTTCTTATAAAAATTAATTTTTTTCTTAGTAATTTTTTTGACAATTTTACTGAATATTTATATCTTGATTATTTTTTTGTATAAAATCTTCTATTTCTTTAGTCGCTGTATCTATCAAATCTTCATAATTATTTTTTTGATTTCGGATTTCAAACTCAAGCTTAGTTTGATTATCAGATAGTTTTAAAATTTCTTTCTCTTTTTCATTTTTATAATTATAAACTAAGGATTTTAATTCCTTAAACTTGCTAATTAAATTTTGAATTTCTATCTTTTGCTTTTCCAATTTTTTTTTAGTCTCAAAATATTCATCAATTGTTGTGATTGATGTTATTAATAAAAGTTTATTTTCACCTATATTTCCAAGCGAATTTTTAAGACTGGTAAATTTTAGACTTAAATGAGATGATAACTCCTCTAAATGTTCTTCTTGTCCATCTTCACAAGATAGCAGGTATTCTTTTCCATTAAATTTGATATTTACATTTGCCATTTTTCAATTTCATCCAATAAACTATCTGTTTCTTGATTTAATTCATCTATTTTCTCTGAAAATTTTTGCTCTCTTCTTTTTTCATCCTCTTCCTTAGACTTAAACTCCTCAAACTCACGTTTTAATTTAAGATTTTCTTTTTCTAAAAAATTATAATTTTCTAATAGTTGTTTATATTCAATTTCTAATTGATTTTTTTGTTCCTTAAGATTTTCTAATTGTGTCGAATTATCTTTTTTTGCTAAATTTAAATTGTTAAGTTTTTTAAGAGTTTGATTTAATTTTTTTTCTTTTTCAGTTATAGAATTCATTATATATAAACATACTATTAAATTGATTCACCTAAGTCTATACAGGATAATTTTTTGAGAATACAAAATATAGATCTATCGAATGCAATTCGTGTTCTTTCAATGGATGCTGTTGAAAAAGCTAATTCAGGTCACCCTGGAATGCCTATGGGAATGGCAGATGTTGCAACTGTCCTTTTTAAAAACTTTCTAAAATTTAATCCGTCCAATCCAAGTTGGATCAATAGAGACAGGTTTGTTTTATCTGCTGGCCATGGATCAATGTTATTATATTCTTTGTTGTACTTAACTGGTTATAAAAGCATAAAGATTTCCGATATTAAAAACTTTAGACAACTTAATTCTATCTGTGCTGGACATCCTGAATATGAAAAAAACTCTGGAATAGAAACAACAACTGGACCGCTAGGACAAGGGATCGCAAATGCAGTTGGTTTTGCAATTGCTGAAGAAGTTTTAAAAAAGAAATTGGGACCTAAAATAATTAATCATAAAACTTATGTTCTAGCAGGTGATGGATGTTTAATGGAGGGC
>CACKVV010000039.1 GCA_902603665.1 uncultured Pelagibacteraceae bacterium
ATTACAAAGTTTCATCAGATGGACGGTAAAGACTCGGTATATGTCCCAGGTTGGGATTGCCATGGATTGCCAATAGAATGGAAAATTGAGGAACAATATAAAAAAAATAAAAAAAACAAAAACGATGTTCCAATTATTGAGTTTAGGAAAGAATGTAGAGATTTTGCAACCAAATGGATAGGAATTCATAAAGACCAATTTCAAAGGCTTGGTGTAATTGGTGATTGGGAAAATTATTATTCTACTATGAGCTTTGATGCCGAGGCTCAAATAGTAAGAGAACTTGGAAAATTTCTAAAGGAAGGGAGCTTATATAGGGGATACAAACCAGTTCTCTGGTCTACAGTAGAAAAAACTGCTCTTGCAGATGCTGAAGTTGAATATATGGACCATGTATCCGATACAATTTATGTAGAATTTCCGGTTGTTAAAACAAATTTTAAAGAGATAGAAAAATCAAATGTTGTTATATGGACAACCACACCTTGGACTATACCTGCAAATAAAGCTTTAGCTTACAATCAAAGTTTAATTTATATATTATTGGAGATTGATAACAAAAAAAAAATTATAATTGCAAAAGATCTCTTAGAGTCTTTCAAAAAAGACACTAATATTGAAAAAACAAAAATTATTAAAGAGTTTTCTGGAAAGGAGTTCAAAGGGACAATTTGTAGTCATCCATTTTATGCGATTGGGTATGATTATGAAATTCCCATGTTAGAGGCGAGATTTGTAACGACTGAACAAGGAACTGGAATTGTACATTGTGCACCGAGTCATGGTCCAGATGATTTTAATTTATGCCTCAATAATAACATTAAAGCTGTTGAAACAGTTGATGATGACGGGAGATATACTAAAAACATTTTGCATTTTGAAGGGCTACACATTTTTAAAGCTAATAGAGTTATTATAGACAAATTAAAAGAACATAAAAAACTTATTGCAAATGGTAAATTAAATCACTCCTATCCACATTCATGGAGATCAAAAGCTCCATTAGTTCATCGTGCTACTCCACAATGGTTTATATCGATGGAAAGTCATGAATTAAGATCAAAAGCATTGAAAGCATTGGATGAAACAACTTTTTATCCAAGTAAAGGAAAAGAAAGAATTAAGTCAATGATAGAAACCAGACCTGATTGGTGTGTTTCAAGACAAAGAGTTTGGGGAGTGCCTTTACCAATTTTTATATCAAAGAAAGATGGCAAGGTCTTAATTGATGATGATGTTTTTGAAAATATTGCACAGATTTACGAGAAGGAAGGTTCAGATTGTTGGTTTTCAGATGATTATCAAAAATTACTGGGGAAAAAGTACAAAGCTGAAGATTTTAATAAACTAAGTGACATTGTTGAAGTATGGTTTGACAGTGGGTCCACTCACTCTTTTGTTCTTGAGAAAAGAGCTGATCTTAAATGGCCAGCATCTATGTATCTAGAAGGATCTGATCAACATCGAGGATGGTTTCATTCATCACTATTAGAATCCTGTGGCACGAGAGGTAAAGCTCCATTTGAAAGCATTTTATCCCATGGATTTGTGGTAGATGGAAAAGGTCTAAAAATGTCTAAATCGCAAGGAAATGTTATAGCGCCTGAAGATATTCTAAAAAAATATGGGGCAGATATTTTAAGAATTTGGGTTGCTTCATCGAATTACGCAGAAGATCTAAGAATAGATTATTCAATTTTAGATCAACATGCAGAGTCTTACCGAAAAATAAGAAATACTTTTAGATTTTTACTTGGAAATATAAAAGATGAGTATGAAGAATACGATTTTAATAATTTAGAAATTGTTAATTTACCAGATCTAGAAAAGTACATGCTTCATCGTTTAGCTAAAGTGAACCAAAGTTTTCATCAAAATTTTCACTCATACAACTTTCATCAACTTTACAAAGAATTATTAAATTTTTGTACAGTTGAGTTATCAGCATTCTATTTCGATATCAGGAAGGATTTATTGTACTGTGACCCAATTAACTCTGATAAAAGATCTGACTGTATCAAAGTTCTGAATATTATTCTGCAGTGCTTGTTAAAGTGGTTTGCTCCTATATTATCTTTTACAACAGAGGAGATTTTCAAACTTTTAAATCAAAATAGTGACAAGCAAAGTATCCACTTAGAAAATTTTATAAAAATCCCATCAAATTGGTTTAATGAAAATATCGAATATAATTGGGATAATATTAA
This sequence comes from uncultured Pelagibacteraceae bacterium, assembly GCA_902603665.1. Taxonomy (GTDB): domain Bacteria; phylum Pseudomonadota; class Alphaproteobacteria; order Pelagibacterales; family Pelagibacteraceae; genus Pelagibacter. Next base: position 2,208 of record CACKVV010000039.1, read on the forward strand.
AAAAATTAGAGATGAAGCCAATATTAGTATCGAGACAAAAAGAGCAAGCAAGGAAATAGGCTCTAGTCTAGAGGCAAAAATTCTAATAAAATTAAATAAAGATTTATACAATGTAACAAAAAATGAGAATTTTTCTGAAATTTGTATCACTTCAGAAAGTAAAATAGTTGAAGATCAGAATATTGATAAAGAAGTTGAAGTGATTACAGAAAAAGCCGAAGGAAGTAAATGTTCTTTGTGCTGGAAAATAAAATCAAAAAAATGTGAGAGAATTAATTGTCAAATCTCCTAAATGAATAATTCATTAGTAAAAAAATTATCAATATATTTTTTAATAGTTTTGGTAATTTTCACTCTAGATAGGTTTAGTAAACTTTTTATACTAAATATTTTAGAGGACAAAGATAAAGTAGATATCTATATTAACTCCTTCTTAAGCTTATATTTAGTTTGGAATAAAGGAATTGGATTTGGTTTATTTTCATTTGATGATACTACAGCATATAATTTAATAACCTTAATAATATTATTCATTAACGTAATTATACTTTATCTGATTTTTGTGGAAGAAGGTTTGAAGATTTATTTTTTACTTACAATATTAGGTGGATCATTAGGTAATTTCGTTGATAGATTATATTATAAAGCAGTGCCCGATTTTATTGATATAAACTATAACGGTTATCATTGGTTCATCTTTAATGTTGCAGATATCTTTATTACCCTAGGAATCATTTGTCTTATTTTGGCTGAATTGTTAAATTATAAATCATCAAATGAAAAAAAATAAAAATCTATCAGTTATATTGATTTTATTTAGTCTATTTTTATATTCATGCCAAACTGCAACGGAAGCATTACAAGGCAAAAAAAGATCCGATCAAAGTGATGAATTTTTAGTTGAAAAAAAGAACCCATTAGCAATGCCACCTGATTTTGATAAACTTCCAACACCAGGCAATCAAGAAGTATCCACTGAAATGTTTAGCGACAACAATGAGGTCAAAGATTTATTAAATATAGACGAGAGTAAAAACCAAATTGTTGAAAAAGACGAGAATTCCTCAGATATTGAAAGCTCTATTTTAGAGAAAATTCAATAATAATGTTTACAAAAAATATAAATTTTTCAAATTTTAAATTTAAATCAAACCTTAGTAAGAAAAAAA
>CACKVV010000040.1 GCA_902603665.1 uncultured Pelagibacteraceae bacterium
TTATGTGGACCCTGCCATTTTTTTAAAACTCTTTTTTTTTGTAATCCAGAACAAAATTTTTTAAATTTACTCGTTTTTGGAGAGATATATTGTAGCCCGTGATCAAAACCTAGTTTGTTTAAATACCTTCTATGAGAGCTTCTGCCACCAATTCCTTTTGCTTTTTCAAAAACATCAACTTTGTATTTTTTAGATAACAAATTGGCAATTGTTGATCCAGAAATCCCACTTCCAATTACGCATACACTTTTCACCTTCCAGCTACAATCATACCCTCAACTAAAAAAGTTGGTGCATTGGTAGAGTATTTAAATTCTAGATCATTAGCCAAAGTAATATTTTTAAATATTTCCTTAAAATTTCCTGCAATTGTAATTTCACTTACAGGATATATAAATTCACCATTTTCAACCATAAAACCATTTGCTCCAACAGAATAATCCCCTGTTACAAGGTTTGTGCCATGTCCAATTGTTTCTGTAATGTATAAATTTTTTTTACTTGATTTAAGTAGTGTTTCAAGAGGCATACTCCCATTTTCAAAATATAAGTTACTTGTACCACCGCATCTACCATTTGATTTCAAATTTAATTTTTTTCCGTAATAAGTATCTACTAAATAACTTTTTAGTACACCGTTTTCGATTAATTTAAGATTGTTAGTTTCTACTCCTTCGCTATCGAAATTTTTAGAGCCAAGTCCTTTTTTTATTTTTGGATCGTCTATAACATTTAGAGATTTAGGAAAAATTTCTTCACCAATTTTATTCTTTAAAAATGAGGTTCCTCTTGAAATAGCCCCTGCAGATATTGCGCTAGATAAAACATTCAAAATACCTTTCGAAATTTTTTTATCAAATATAATACCTATTTTCTCACTTTTTATTTTCTTAGGATCTAATTTTTTTACCGTATTTGCTGCAGCACTTTCACCTATATTTTTAGGATTAATTAAATCAGAAAAATGTCTTTTAGTAGTAAAGTCATAATCTCTCTCCATTTGGCTATCTTTTTTAGCAACCGCTACACAACTAATATTAAAGTTTGAAGTTTTATATCCATTTATAAAACCATTGCTATTTGCTAAAACAAAATTTGACTTATTTTCAGTAAAGTCTGTTTCAGTGTTAATAATTTTAGTTTCTTTTGATGCAGCTTCCTCGGCTTCTTTTAAAATGTCTATTTTTTTATTATTTGGAACATGAAATTCATCATAAAGATCCAAACTTTCAAAATTTTTTGCCATTAATTCCTTGTCAGGTAATGAATTAAATTCGTCATCAGGAGTTATTTTTGCTGTCTCAATGCATCTTTCTGTAAGTATTTTAATATTATCTTTTGATAAATTTGAGGATGAGATAGTTGATTTTTTTTTGTTTATATAAGTCGTAATGCCTATAGCAAAACTATCAGATCTGTTTGATTCATCTAATTGCTTATTTCTTAAATTTACTGTTTCTGAGATGGAATGAACAACCTCAACATTTACATCTGTGGCGCCGAGCTTTTTTGAATACTCAATTGTTTGACTTGCAATACTATTTAAATACTCTTGATCTTTGACCATTTGTTAAAGTTGTGTTCCACCGACCGTCATTTTATTTATTAAAATAGATGGTTGAGCGACTCCTACAGGAACACCTTGTCCAGCTTTTCCACATGTGCCAATTCCAGGATCTAGTTTCATATCGTTCCCAACCATTGAAACTTCTTTTAAAATTGATGGACCGTCACCAATTAGTGTAGCGCCTTTGATTGGAGAGCCTATTTTTCCATTATTAATTTCATAAGCTTCAGTACAATTAAAAACAAATTTTCCTGAGGTGATATCGACTTGACCTCCTCCAAAACTCACAGCAAATATACCTTTATCAACTGATCTTATCATTTCATCTTGAGAATATTTTCCACTTAACATCATTGTATTTCTCATTCTTGGTAATACGACATGTTTATAACTTTCTCTTCGACCACTACCCGTAGATTTCGTATTCATAAGCCTTGCATTTAGCCTATCTTGCATAAAGTTTTTAAGTATTCCGTTTTCAATTAACACAGTGTTCTCTGTTGGTGTGCCTTCATCATCAATGGTTAGACTTCCTCTTCGAAGATTTAAAGTACCATCATCTACTATTGTTACTCCTTCACTAGCAACTCTTTGGCCCATCAAATTGTGAAATGCTGAAGTTTTTTTTCTGTTAAAATCTCCCTCTAAACCATGTCCAATTGCTTCATGAATTAATATCGCTGGCCAACCTGGTCCCAAAACAACTTTCATTTCTCCAGCAGGAGCTGGTTTGCTTTTAAGATTTACATCAGCAATTCTAAAAGCTTCGTCGCAAACATGTTTCCAGTTTTCATTTTTTAAATATTCATCATAGGACTGTCTTCCACCAATACCATAAACACCAGTTTCTTTTTTTCCATTTTTTTCTAATACTACTGAAACATTAAATCTAACCAGCGGTCTTACATCTTTTAAAACCTCAGAATTTGATCGTATAATTTCGATTTCCTTTTGTTCGCCTAAAAAACTGGCTGTTACCTGGCTAACAATATCGCCTTTGGATCTAATGTAATTATTTACCTCATTTAAAATTTTTATTTTTGAATTTTGTGATTTTTCCTCAATTGGATTTAGATCTTCATAATATTTTTTATTTGATTTAGGAATTTCATGATTGTAGGTACCCTTTTTCGATTTAAGTGTATCTTTAAGATTTTCACTTGATTTTAGAATAGAGTCTTTTGAAATGTCATTAGAATGAGAATAAGCTACAACTTCTCCTGTAATTGCCCTAAAACCATAGCCTAGGTCAGAGCTATAGCTTGAGTTTTTAATTTTGTTATCGTCTAATAAAATTGATTCTGATTTTGAATTTTCTAAGTATAACTCCCCGTCATCACAATTATTTAGTGTATCTGATACAATACTCTCTGCTTTAATGTTATCTAAGTCGCTATTTTTGAAGAAATTTGACATTGAGTTAATGTAGTTACCATTATTAATATTTCAACAGTCGTTTTATCACATTAAGAAAAATTAAAAAAATCA
>CACKVV010000041.1 GCA_902603665.1 uncultured Pelagibacteraceae bacterium
GAAGGAAAACAGTACCTCGATGAAATTAAATCAAAAAACAAAAAAGTAGTTTTCATATCTGGACATTTTAATAATTTTGAATTGATGGCTATGATGATTGAAAAATATGGGATTGATTTATCTGCTATTTATCGACCGTTAAATAATATTTTCCTTAATAAAACTATGGAAAAAATTCGAATTAAATATATTTGTAAAAAACAAATTAAAAAAGGGCGTTCAGGAACAAGGGAAATAATTGAAAATCTAAAGAAAGGGTCGTCTATTGCATTAATGATTGACCAAAGGGTTCGTGAAGGATCTAAAGTTAATTTTTTTGGTAGCTTAGCAACCACAACTACTATCCCAGCGCAGTTGGTTAAAAAATATAAATGTGATCTAGTTCCAATCTACATAGAGAGAAGAAGCAAATTTCATTTTAAAATGTACGTTTCCAAACCTATTAAAGTAGGTGAAAGTAAAACTATTGAGGAAATTACACAGTTTTTAAATACTGTGCTCGAGCAAATGATTTTAAAGAATCCACTTCAATGGATTTGGACCCACGACAGATGGAAAAAGTAAATTAAGTTTTTTTTAACATATCTCTTTTAACTGCGGCCTCTTTATAAGAAAAATATGCCTCTTGTTCTTCAACATTCCAATAAGTCAAATTTTCTAAAAGAATTTTCTTTCCAGATATAGAACATATTACATGGTCGCCTTCCTCAATAATCTCAAAATTATTAGGAAGGTATTTTAATTTAGCTAACTTATTTTGCATTATTGAGATATATAAATATCTATATGAAAATTGCAATTCTCGGAAGTGGTGGAAGAGAGCACGCGTTGGTAAATCAAATGTCATTATCAAAAAAAACCACTAAAATTTATTGTATTCCAGGAAATGCTGGCACATGTAATTTGGCTGAAAATGTTAATTTAAATCTAGACAACTTTGAAAGCATTTATGATTTTATTTTGAAAAATAAAATTGAATTAGTAGTTGTTGGTCCAGAAAAACCTTTGGTAGATGGTATAGCTGATTTTTTGCAAGAAAAAAAAATAAAAGTTTTTGGACCAAATAAAGTATTATCTCAATTTGAAGGATCAAAAACGTTTACTAAAAATGTTTGTAAAAAATATAATATACCTACAGCAAAATTTAATATTTTAAAAAATTTTGAGGAATCTATTAAATATTTAAACCAAGTTAAATTTCCAATAGTAATTAAAGTAGATGGGCTTGCGGCAGGAAAAGGAGTTTATATTTGTGAAAATCTTGAAAAATCTAATGAAGCAGTGAAAGAAATATTTGATGGAAAATTTGGACAAGCTGATCAAATTGTAATTGAGGAATTTCTTGAAGGTGAAGAAATGAGTTTTTTTGTCATTTCAGATGGAAAAAGTTTCAAACAATTTAACACTGCACAAGATCATAAAAGAGTTGGTGAAGATGATACAGGAAAAAATACTGGAGGCATGGGTGCTTATTCTCCGTCAGCTTTAATAAATAAAGATTTAGAAAAAAAAATTATTGATAAAATTATTGAACCTACTTTTAGAGCTATAAGAGATTTTGGAGAGGAGTATATTGGATTTCTTTATGCAGGTTTAATGATTAAAAATAATGAGCCATTTTTAATTGAGTACAATGTGCGTATGGGTGATCCAGAGTGTCAAACTATTCTTCCATTACTAAAATCAGATTTTTTAGATATAATTAATGCTTGTTGTGAACAAAAATTAAATCAATTTAATGTAGATTGGTCAGATAAAAAAAGTTTATCTATTGTTTTATGTTCAAAGGGTTATCCAGAAAATTACGAAAAAAACGTTGAAATAAAAAATCTTAATAAAATTAAAAATAACAAAAATAATTTCATGTTCCACGCAGGAACAATTTCTAAAAATGACAAAATATTCGCTAATGGTGGAAGGGTATTAAATTTTGTGAGTATTTCAGAGAGTTATTTAGAGGCTAGAAAATCAGCAATTGATAAAATTAAGGATTTAAATTGGGGTGGTGGATTTTTTAGAAAAGACATTGGTTTCAAGGCTATTGATTAGATGCGAGTAATTGGAGGCTACCTTAAGGGACAGAAAATTTTAGAGCCTACCGATAAATCTACTAGACCTTTAAAAGATAGAGTTAGAGAGTCTATTTTTAACATAATTGAACACTCAAATAATGAAACTATAAATTTAAAAGGAGCCAAAATATTAGATTTATTTGCTGGCACTGGATCCTTTGGTATTGAATGTTTGTCAAGAGGTGCTGAAAAAGTTGTATTTTTTGAAAACTATCATCAGTCGAATATACTTTTAAAAAAGAACTTAGAAAAATTTAAATTATTAAAAAAAGCGAGTGTCTATCAAAGTGACTCTTATAAATTTAATGAGGAAATTATATTTGATAATAAATTTGACATAATTTTTTTAGACCCACCATTCAAGGATAAAAATATTGAAACAATAATTGATAAAATTAAAAAGAAAAAATTAGCTAATAAAAGAACACTATTAATATTGCACAGAAATAAAAAAACCATTGATAAATTTTCTGAAAACTTTTTAATTCAAAGAGAAAAGAATTATGGTATTTCTAAAATAATTTTTGGAAAATTATCTTAATATTTTTACAGTTTCTTTTTTGATTAATTCAACAGAGGGTTGATCAAAAGGGTTTACTTGCATCAATTGGCCTAAAAGAATAGTTTCTAAAATAAAAAAACTAAAAAGCTCACCCATTGTTTCTTCATTTCTATTATGAACATTAAATGACCTGAAAGGAATTTTTTTTTTATTGAAAACATTTTCGGTTGCCTTTTTTTGCGATAGTAAAATTTTGTATAAGTTTTTGTTTTTAATATGACTTAAATTCTTGTTCAAACTTGAATTATTAATTTTAGGGGAATTTTTTTCACTTACACTAAAAAAAGTAAAAAAATTATTTTTTGGTCCATCTAAATAAAGTTGAAGAAGAC
>CACKVV010000042.1 GCA_902603665.1 uncultured Pelagibacteraceae bacterium
GAAAGAAGATCCTACAGTAAGTTTACCTAACCTACCGAAAAATTTATTAAGAACTTCAAAATACTTAGAACATCCTGTTTTCAATTCATATCACTCAGAGACAGAAATGCTTAGATATCTTAAAAAATTGGAAGATAAAGACATAGCTCTTAATAGAACCATGATTGCACTAGGGTCGTGTACTATGAAATTAAATGCGACTGCAGAAATGATACCTATTTCATGGAGAGAATTAGCTGAGCCACATCCATTTGTTCCTGTTGAGCAAATGGAAGGATATAGAGCTTTGTTCACTGATCTTAAAAATTGGCTAAGATCAATTACTGGTTTTTCTGGTGTCTCACTTCAGCCTAATGCAGGGGCTCAAGGAGAATATGCTGGATTAATGGTGATAAGAAAATACCATTTAGATAGAGGCGAAAAAAACAGAAATATATGCTTAATACCAAGCTCAGCACATGGAACTAATCCAGCAAGTGCCCAGATGGTAGGAATGAAGGTGGTGGTAGTTAATTGTGATAAAGAGGGAAATGTTGATTTTGAAGATTTAAAGAAAAAAGCTGAGACACACTCGGAAAATCTCGGAGCTTTAATGGTTACATATCCATCCACACATGGTGTATTTGAGGAAAAAATAAAAGATATATGTGAATTAATTCATAAACATGGAGGCCAAGTTTACATGGATGGTGCAAACCTAAATGCACTTGTTGGTATAGCAAAACCAGGAAATTTCGGTCCTGATGTTTGCCACATAAACCTACATAAAACATTTTGTATTCCTCACGGTGGAGGAGGCCCTGGAATGGGACCTATTGCATGTAAAAGGCATTTACAGGTTTATCTTCCCAATCACCCGGTAGTTAAAGATTGTGGTCCTTCAACTGGAATTGGACCTGTCTCTGCAGCACCTTGGGGAAGTTCTAGTATTTTATCAATTTCTTGGATGTATATTAAAATGATGGGCTCTCAAGGATTAAAACTTGCAACTCAAATTGCGATACTAAATGCAAATTACATTGCAAATAGGTTAAAAGATCACTATCCAATACTTTACAAAGGCTCAAATGGTAATGTGGCTCATGAATGCATTATTGATATAAGATCAATTAAGAGTGAAACAGGTATTACTGAAGAAGATATTGCTAAAAGATTGATAGATTATGGTTTTCATGCACCAACAATGTCATGGCCAGTTGCTGGTACTATGATGATAGAACCAACTGAAAGTGAGAGTTTATCTGAGCTGGATAGATTTTGTGATACCTTGATTAACATTAAATCAGAAATTGACATGATCAAGTCAGGTAATTTTGATAAAGTTGATAACCCAATAAAAAATGCTCCACACACCGATTTTGAATTAGCTTCAGATGAATGGACACATAAATATTCAAGAGAGCAAGCTGCTTATCCTGCAAAATTTTTGAGAGTAAATAAATTTTGGCCTCCAGTTGCAAGAGTAGACAATGTTTACGGAGATAAAAATATATTTTGTACCTGTCCTAGTATTGACGAATTTAAAGAAGATGCTGCATAAGTTTTAATGAAAATTGGAGTTGTTGGATCAGGCATCTCAGGTCTTAGCGCAGCTTACTATCTTTCAAAAAAACACCAAGTTGATTTATTTGAAAAAGAAGATCATTTTGGGGGTCACTCACATACAATTGATTTATTAATCGATGAAAAAAAAATATCTGTTGATATTGGATTTATAGTTTTTAACCACAAAACTTATCCTAATTTAATTAAATTTTTTGATGAAAATAAAGTTCACATAGAAAAAAGTGATATGTCTTTTGCTGTATCAGTTAAAGATACTAAATTTGAATATTGTGGAAGAGGCCTGAAAGGTATTTTCGCAAATAAATCGAATTTATTTAATAAATCTTTTTTAAAAATGTTTTTTGATATTTTAAAGTTTTATAAAAATTGTGAAAGAATAAATCAATTTGATCAAAAAATTACTTTAGGAGATTATTTAGTTAAAAATAAATTATCTGTTTCATTTATAAATTTTCATTTAATACCAATGGTTTCAGCTATATGGTCTATGCCACCGTATGAAGCTAGTAAAATGCCTTTAAAATTTTTCCTAAAATTCTTCCAAAATCACGGTTTATTCAAATTAAAAAACAGACCGCAATGGTACACAGTTGCCAAAAGAAGTCGGACTTATGTTGCAAAAGTACTTTCAAGCATAAGTGGTGAATATTATAAAAATTATAATGTTAGTAAATTAATAAGAAGATCAAATGGAATTGACTTATATTATGGTGATAAAAGTGAATTCTTTAGTTATGACAAAGTGGTTTTAGCTAGTCACGCAGATCAAGCATTATCAATAATTGATGAGCCAACAAAAGAAGAGCAGAAGATTTTATCTAAGTTTAAATACAGAGAAAATATAGCTGTCATACATACGGATGAAAGTATAATGCCTAATAATAAAGATATATGGAGCTCTTGGAATTCAAGCGTAGATAAAAATAACATTGAAAAT
>CACKVV010000043.1 GCA_902603665.1 uncultured Pelagibacteraceae bacterium
CTGGCCTTTCTGTTCCCTCTTCAAATAAAATAAGCTTTTGTTCTGCAGTTAGATTAGAATTATTTTTTGACATTTTAAATATATTTAGCACAAGTTTTGTGTAAACTTGAGTGTAATTCAATTAGTTTATTAAAATCTTTGTTATACCCACCGCCTAACACTCCACAAATGGGTATTCTTTTTGAAAAAAAGTTATCAATTACAATATTATCTCTTAATTTTATACCTTGATCAGTTAGTTTTAACTTTCCCAATCGGTCCTCATGATGTACATCAACACCAGCTATATAAAACATAAAATCAAAGTTCTCATCATTTAAATTTACTAAATTAAACTTTAATATATCTAAATACTCTTTATCCTCTGTGTTGTCTTTAAGCTCAACATCTAAGTCACTTTCTGATTTTTTTGCAGGATAATTAGATTTTGAGTGCATACTAAAAGTAAAAACATTTTTATTATCTTTGAAAATTTCTGAATTACCATTCCCTTGATGAACATCTAAATCAACAATTAATATTCTATTAGCAAGACCTCTATTTAATAAATATTGTGCTGCAACTGCGACATCGTTAAAAACACAATACCCAGCGCCTCCATCAAAATTTGCATGATGAGAGCCTCCAGCCGTATTGCATGCTATTCCATAATTTATTGCTAGTTTGGATGCCAAAACTGTACCACCAGTTGCAACAAAAGATCTTCTTACAACACTATCATTTAATGGAAAGCCAATTTTTTTTATATCTTTTTCACTCAATTTTTTATTTTGTACATCTAAAATATATCTTTCTGAATGTGCCTCTTTTAATGTTTCAATTGAACATGGAGTTGGCTCATAAAATTTAGAGACAACTTTTTTTTCAATTAAATGTTTAGCAAGTTCGCCAAATTTTTTTATTGGGAATTTGTGGTCATCATCAATTTTAGCAACATAATCTTTATGATTTACAACAGGAAGTTCCATTATTATTCGATAACTCTAATTGGTTTTCCAGATACACATGCCTCTAGGTTTTCAATCATTTGATTATAATAAATAGAGTAATTTTCTGCTGTGACATAACCAATGTGAGGAAATAATAAAGCATTTGGTAAAAATCTTAATTTGTGACTGGAGGGCAAAGGTTCTTTGTCATATACATCAATTCCTGCACCTGCAATTTGATTTGTAGAAAGTGCGATGATTAAATCATCTTCATTTACAATAGGTCCTCTAGATGTATTTATTAAAAAAGCAGTTTTTTTCATTTTATCAAACTCTGCTAACTTAATACAATCTCTGTATCTTTCTCCACCTTGAACATGAATAGATATAAAATCTGAGTTTTGAATTAAATCTTCTTTACTACATGGTAAAACATCTAGCTCTTTACATTTATCTAAACTTAGATTTTCACTCCAAGCCATAACCTCCATACCAAATGCTTTTCCAATTTTTGCAACTTGTGAACCAACACGACCAAGTCCAATTAAACCTAATATTTTGCCTTTTAATTCTACACCAATTGTCGTCTGCCAATAACCTTGAAACATATTATCAATTTCAGTTTTAATATTTCTTGCTAATCCTAAAATTAAAGCCCAAGTTAACTCTGGAGTAGGATTTAAATTTGAGTCTGTTCCAGTAACAATTATTTTTTTTTTCTTACAAGCATCAAGGTCAATTGACTTGTTTCTCATTCCGCTTGTTGCAATATATTTTAATTTTTTTAAGTTATTAATTAAATTAGCAGTAATCTTAGTTCGCTCCCGCATTATCAATAGAGCCTCAAAATTTCTCAATTTTTCTATAGCATCTTCTTCACTTTCAAATGGTTCATTAAAGACTTCTATTTCAAATTTTGCTGATAGTTTTTTAAGATCGACAAATTCTTGAGCAACATTTTGATAATCGTCTAAAATCGCAACTTTAAGCATTTTTTTTAACTTTATTCGAGAGTGTTATACCTGCAATTATGAATATTGCGCCAAGAAAGTGATAAAACATGAATTTTTCTCCTAGTATTATTATGGCCATCAAAGCCCCAAAAATTGTCATCAAATGAAGAAATACACCTGCCCTATTTGCTCCGATAATATCAATTCCTTTAATCCAAAAAAGAAAAGCGAATATTCCAGGAAATAAAACTACATAACTCAAAGTTAAAATAAATGGAAGTTCCAAAACAATTTTGTTTCCAAGGCTCATCTCAATAAAGTAAATAGGAGTAAGAAATATAAAACCACATATAATTATTATTTCCAATGTAGCTAATTGAGAAATAGGATGAATTTTTTTTCTAAGTAATGCAGAATAGATAGCCCATGATAGCATTCCAATAACCATTGAAAGATCCCCTTTATTAAATTCTAATTCTTTAATCAAGTTGATATCTGCTTTTGTAATAATAAATAAAACTCCAGTTAAAGACAAAATTACCCCTGATATTTGAAAGATAT
>CACKVV010000044.1 GCA_902603665.1 uncultured Pelagibacteraceae bacterium
CAAAAACCTTATCAACGGTTGTGTGAATATAACTGGCGGTGGAATAGAAGATAATATTAAAAGAGTTATTCCAAATAATTTATGTGCTAACATAGATTTAGATAAAGTAAAAACGCAAAAAATTTTTAGATGGCTTCAAAAATCAGGAGTATCAAATAGTGAGATGTTAAAAACATTTAATTGTGGTGTTGGTTTCTGTATAATTATAAATAAAAAAAATTTCAATAAAGTAAAATTAACTTTTGATAAAAAATATAAACCTTATGTGATAGGGAAAATTTCAAAAAATAAAAAAAAAGTAAATTTAAGTGGAAAAATTAATTGGTAGAAATTTAAATATTTCTATTTTTATTTCTGGACGAGGCAGTAATCTACTTTCTTTAATAAAGCATTCAAAGATTAAAAACTCAAAAATTAAAATTAATCTTATAATTTCTAACAATAAATTTTCAAAAGGTTTAGAATTTGCCAAAAAAAATAAGATTAAATATCATATAATAGATTATTCAAAAAAAAAACAAGCGGAAAATAAAATATTAGGATATTTGAGAAAAAATGAAATTGATTTAATTTGTTTGGCGGGGTTCATGAAAATTTTATCTTCTGATTTTATTAAAAAATTTAAAAATCCAATTTTAAATATTCATCCATCTCTATTGCCAAAATATAAAGGTTTAAATACTCATAGAAGAGCAATTGAAAATAAAGATAAATTCTCTGGGGCAACAGTACATTTGGTTACCCCTAAATTAGATTCTGGAAAAATAATTTTACAAAAAAAAATTAAAATTTCCAAAATTGATACAGAAAAAACATTAGCCAAAAAAGTTTTAAAGATCGAACATAAGCTTTATCCAGCTGCAATTGAAAAATTTTTAAAAAGTCTAGTCTTTAAAGAAAAAGTTTAATTCAATTTTTGCATTTTCGAGGCTATCAGAGCCATGAACTGAGTTTTTATCTATTGAAATACCATACTTTTTTCTAAGCGTTCCTTCTTCAGCATCTTTAGGATTTGTTGCACCCATTAACTTTCTATTCTCTAAAACGGCATTTTCTCTACTTAATTCGAGAACTACTATAGGACCTGAAGAAAGGTATGAGCATAATTCATTGTAGAAAGGTTTTGTCTCATGAATTTTATAAAATTCTTCGGCCTCTTGTTTAGAGATATGAATTTTTTTTTCTTTTTTTATTTTAAATCCTTTGTTTATAAATTCTTGTTTTATTTCATCTTGTAAATTTCTTTCAACAGCATCTGGTTTAATTATTGAGAGTGTTTGTTCGATATTACTCATAGTTTTCTTCCACAAATTTATTTAATAATCTAACTCCATAACCTGTTGCACCTCCAGAATTCAATGCTCCTGCATATTTAGAAAAAGACATTCCAGCTATATCTAAATGAGCCCAAGGTGTTTTATTAAGTATAAATCTTTGTAAAAATTGAGCAGCTGTGGTTGATCCTGCGCCACCAACATAATTAATATTCTGCATGTCTGCATTTTTAGAATTAATTAATTTATCATAGTTTTTATGCAGTGGCATTCTCCATACTTTTTCATCTACTTTTTCACCAGCTTCATATAATTGTTTTGATAGCTTATCATTATTTGAAAATAATCCTGCATATTCCGAACCTAATGATACAATGATCGCGCCTGTTAACGTTGCAAGATCAATAATTAAATTAGGTTTAAATTTTTCCTCAGTAAAAGTAAGAGCATCTGCTAAAACTAATCTTCCTTCTGCATCGGTGTTTAATACTTCGATAGTTTTTCCACTATAGGACTTAACTATATCACCTGGTCTTTGAGCATTTCCTCCAGGCATATTTTCAACAAGACCGACAACACCAACCGCATTAATTTTTGCTTTTCGAAGAGCAAAATTTTTCATTAAACCAACCACAACTGCAGATCCAGCCATATCATATGTCATATCCTCCATAAATTTTGCAGGTTTTAATGAAATACCACCAGTATCAAAACAAACTCCTTTTCCTACAAATGCTAAGGGTTTAGATTTAGAGGAAGCACCTTTCCATTCCATTGTAACAAGATAAGAACCTCTTATACTTCCTTGCCCTACACCCAATAATGCTCCACATCCCATTTTTTTTAATCTTTTCTTATCGTAAACTGTAACTTTTATTCCTATCTTCCTTAAATTTGCTATCCTTTTTGCGTATTCATCAGGATGTAATATATTTCCAGGTTCAGAAACCAAATCCCTTGTTAAAAATACA
>CACKVV010000045.1 GCA_902603665.1 uncultured Pelagibacteraceae bacterium
TGGCATTGGGGCTACAACTTTTAAAGTGTTCGATGATGATAATAAAAGGGTAAATTTATTTGGAACGTTAAAAGCAAAAAAAACAAACGGTAAAAAACCAATAATTCTCTCTGGTCATACTGATGTTGTTCCAGTTTCAAAAGGTTGGTCCAGCGATCCATTTGTTGCAAATATTAAAGAGGATAAGCTTTATGGGAGAGGTTCGTGTGATATGAAAGGTTTTATTGCATGCACACTTGCTTATGCACCCATTTTTAAAGACAGTGATTTGGATAGAGATATTCATTTTTGTTATACATTTGATGAAGAGACCGCTTGTATTGGTGCGCCTTTATTAATTAAAGAATTAAAAAAGAGAGATATTAAAGATGGTATTTGTATTATTGGTGAACCCACAAATATGAAAATCATTGATGCGCATAAAGGTATGAATGAATATACAGTTCATTTTGGAGGACTTGCTGGTCACAGTTCTAAACCTCACTTAGGAGTAAGTGCAGTAGAATACGCATCAAGATATGTAAATAAACTTTTAGAAATTAGAGAAAGCCTAAAACAAAGAGGACCAAAAGATTGCATCTTTGATCCACCACATTCAACTTTATCTGTTGGAGGGATTAAAGGAGGTATAGCTCATAATGTTATTGCAGATAAGTGCAGTGTTGAATGGGAAACAAGACCAGTTGTAAAAAAAGATGCAGATTTTGTAACTCAAGAAATTGATAAATATGCTAATGAAATTTTATTGCCTGAAATGAAAAAAGTATTTCCAAATTCATTTATCAAAAAAGAAGTAATTGGTGAAGTTATTGGGTTTGATAGATTGGATCAGTCTGAAGCTTGTGAATTTGTATCAAGTATTACAGGAGATAATTCAAGACAAGTTGTATCCTTTGGAACTGAAGCTGGTTTATTTCAAGAGGTAGGTATTAGTACTGTCGTTTGTGGACCAGGTTCGATTGAACAAGCACATAAAATTGATGAATTTATAGAACTGAATGAATTAAAAAAATGTCTTAAGTTTTTAGAGGGTGTAAAAAATAAATCTATTAATTAGTTCCAACCACCAACCGATTTAACTTCCAAAAATTCAAGTAAACCTTCTTTACCTGCCTCTCGACCAATACCAGAATGTTTAAAGCCACCAAATGGAGCATCAACTGCAATACCAGCACCGTTAACATCAACCATTCCTGATCTAAGTTTTCTTGCTACTCTTTGAACTTTATCGTTGTCTTGGGTTTGAATATAATTTGTTAACCCATAATCGGTATCATTTGCGATCTGAATAGCTTCTTCCTCAGTTTCAAATGGAATAACAGATAAAACTGGACCAAATATTTCAGTCCTTGCAATTTCCATATCATTATTAACATCTGCAAATACTGTAGGTTTTACATAGTAACCATCATTTAATCCATCCGGTTTTCCAGGTCCACCAGCAACTAATTTTGCTCCCTCATCAATTCCTTTTTGGATAAGTCCTTGGATTTTATTAAATTGTGTTTCTGAAATAACTGGACCTATGTGTTCGCCTTCTTTATTTGGATCATCTACTTTAAATTCACTTGCATACTTTCTTAATCTTTCAACAGCTTCATCGTAAATTGGTTTTTCAACCAACATTCTTGTTGGAGCATTACAAGATTGTCCTGAGTTTCTAAAACATCTTAAAGCACCTCTTTCAATAGCCTCGGCATCTGCATCTTTAAATATAATGTTTGCACCTTTTCCACCTAATTCTAAACTTACTCTTTTAAAATCTTTTGCTGCATTTTGTGAAATTAAGGCCCCTGCTCTTGTTGAGCCTGTAAATGAAATCATATTGACGTCAGGGTGACTTGTTAAGGCATCACCTGTAGTTGCGCCGTCTCCATTTACTAAATTAAATACACCTTTTGGAAATTTTGCTTCATCTATTAATTCTGCAATAATCATAGCAGATAAGGGTGCTAACTCTGATGGTTTTAAAACCATTGTACATCCAGAGGCCAAAGCTGGAATAACTTTTAATGTAACTTGGTTAATTGGCCAATTCCATGGTGTAATTAATGCACAAACACCTTTTGGTTCATATATCAATCTTTGATTTTTTGCGTGTTCTCCTAGTGGTTTTTCAAACTCAAATTCTTTTAAATAACGAATGAATGATTTTGTATGACTAGCACCAGTTCCTGTCTGAAGTTTTAATGCAAAATCTTTTGGTGCTCC
>CACKVV010000046.1 GCA_902603665.1 uncultured Pelagibacteraceae bacterium
CAGCATATGGAGTTGTCAGACGGAGATATGAAAAAAGAAAATTCTATTGATTATATGTTGCCAATAATTGCTGATGGAGAAGCAGGATTTGGCGGTCCATTAAACGTATTTGAATTAACAAAAAAATTCATTAAGGCAGGTGCGGCAGGTGTTCATTTTGAAGATCAGCTCGCTAGTGAAAAAAAATGTGGTCATATGGGTGGTAAAGTTTTAGTTCCAACTGGCACAATGGTTAGAAACCTGAAAGCAGCGAGGTTGGCAGCTGATATTGCTGATGTTCCTCTCATTATACTTGCAAGAACAGATGCCAATGCTGCTAAATTAATCACAAATGATTTTGATGAAAATGATAAACAATTTTTAACAGGCGAGAGATCACCTGAAGGTTTTCATTACGTAAAGGATGGAATTGAGCAAGCTATTTCTAGAGGTCTAGCTTATGCGCCATATGCAGATCTTATTTGGTGCGAAACTGCAACGCCAAATTTAAAAGAAGCAAAAAAATTTGCTGATGCTATTCACGAAAAATTTCCAGGTAAATTATTAGCCTACAACTGTTCACCATCATTTAATTGGAAAAAACATTTGTCAGATGATGAAATTGCATCTTTCCAACAAGAAATTGGAAAAATGGGTTATAAATTTCAATTCATAACTTTAGCAGGTTTTCATACTCAGAATATTGCAATATTTGAGCTTGCAGAAAAGTATAAATCAAAAGGGATGAGCGCTTATTCCGAAATTCAAGAGCATGAGTTTGCTAGAGAAAAAGATGGTTATACTAGCGTTAAACATCAAAGAGAAGTAGGAACATCATATTTTGATGCAGTATCTAACACGATAAGTTCTGGAAAAAGCTCAACAACTGCAATGGAAGGCTCAACAGAGACTGAGCAGTTTTAGTAACTAGTTTTTTAATTTTTGAACTTGGTCCCAAGCAGAATTTATAGATCTCATTTTCTTTTTACTTTCTTCTATAACTTCAGGAGGAACACCTTTGCTTAAAAGCAAATCAGGATGGTGTTCTTTACTTAGTTTAATATATCTTTTTCTTATTTCCGTTAGGCTATCATCAGGATTACTTTCAAGCACTATATAAGGATTTAGCTTATCAGATGACTTTCTGCTTTCCTTCAAACTATTAAATTGACTTTCACTAAGGCCAAATATTCTTGCAATATCTTCTATCATACCCAACTCGGCTTGGCTTATGTTACCGTCAGCTTCAGCTATGTAGAATAAAATATTTATAACCTCCTCAAGTACGTTTAAATTTCCTCTATAAATTTGAGCAATTTGTTCTGCATATGGCTTATACCCAGTAGACTCATTTTTTGCTTTATTAAAAATTTTTCCAACTTGATCTATTTCATTTTCAGGAATTTTAAGTTTATCTTTAACTGCAATTAACTCTTCTTTACTAACTTGTCCATCTGCTTTACTTAATTTTGCAGAGAGAACAATTAAAGACAGTGCAAAGATTTGTTGTGGTTGTGCAAAAGAATTATTTATTGAGCCTTTTGCTTGAGATATCTTTCCACCGATCAAGGAACCTAACAACATACCAAAAGGTCCTCCTAGTGAAAAACCAATCATTCCACCTATTAAACTTCCCCAAATAGACATAAATATTTTAAAATTATATAATAAATTTTAAAATGTTAACAACTTCTTTGATCTTATTTATACTTTTTTTACTATTTAGCTGGGTAGCTTCATGGATTAGATACTTTAACAAATTAGATAAAAGATTTGGCGAGTCCATTTGGAGATATAGTTATGACCATCATGTGGTAGGCGAGAGGGATATTTCAATTTTAGATGATAGAGAGTTTGTTCTATTGAGACGGAAGAGAAACAGTGTAATTACAACTATGTACTTTATTGTTTTTTTAGCATTTATCTTTTTTATGTCATTAATGGGCGACATACTTATAAAAATAACTGGTTAGTTTTTTAGTTGTTTTCTATTTTTTAAATATAAGAAAAAAGCAACAATTTCATAACCTATATAAAAAAAATGGTAAACAATTGGTAATTTAAAAAATTTGTATAAAATTTTGTATTTTGGGATTTCTTTCCAGACTAATAAAAAAGCATCAACGCCAACATAAATTTTTCCTTCTTTTTCTACATGTAACCTTCTTAAAAGCTCTTTATCAGATTTATTTGTT
>CACKVV010000047.1 GCA_902603665.1 uncultured Pelagibacteraceae bacterium
ACAAATCAAATTGGTTAGCTTGTTTATTTTCAAAATTATTTTTTGACTTTAATATAATGTTTGGAATAGAATTATATATTGATTGTCTATTATTATTTAAATTATCAAATGCACCAGCTCTAACTAAACCCTCTAGTTGAAGTTTATTTATATCCTTTGGATCAACTCTTTTTACAAATTCAGATATGTTTTTATACTCCCCATTGTTTTGTCTTTCTTTAACTATATTTGAGATTGCTTCATAACCAACATTTTTTATAGCGCCAAGTGCATAAAAAAACTGTTTACCGTTTGATGTAAAATCTACAAAACATTTATTTATATCTGGTCTAATAATTTCAATATTTAGTCTTTTAAGTTCTTCATAAAATTCACTCAATTTTTTTTGATTAGATAGTTCCATTGACATTGATGCTGCAAAGAAATCATGAGGATAATATGTTTTTAAATATGCAGTTTGATAAGCTATTACTGCATATGCTGCTGCATGGCTTTTATTAAATCCATACTCAGCAAAAGGTTCTATTTTAAGAAAAATGCCTGCTGCAATGTCTTTACTAATACCATTTTTGAATGCTCCCTCTACAAATCTTTGTTTTTGTTTTTCAAGCTCTGCTCTTTTCTTTTTTCCCATTGCTCTTCTTAAAATATCTGCTTCACCAGCTGTAAAACCAGATAATGTTTGTGCAATTTGCATGACCTGTTCTTGATAAATTATTACTCCATAAGTTGGCTTTAAAATTTCTTCTAATTTTGGATGAAGATAATCAGGTTCTTTGAGTCCATGTTTGCAATCATTATAGATTGGTATATTACTCATTGGCCCAGGTCTATATAGAGCAACTAAAGCAATAATATCTTCTAATCTATTAGGTTTCATATGTACTAAAGCATCTTTCATTCCGGAGCTTTCAAGTTGAAATAATCCGACTGTTTTTCCACTAGATAATAAACTATATACTTTTTGATCCTCGTAATTGATTTTATCTATTCTAAAATTAGGATCTTTTTCATTAACTAGTTTTTGTGTTTTATCTATTACAGTTAAAGTTTTTAAACCTAAAAAATCAAATTTTACCAATCCAGCATTTTCGGCAGAATACATGTCAAATTGAGTCGAGGGTAATAATAGGTCTGATCCAGAGTCTTTGTAAAGTGGTGTAGTTTCTGTTAATTTTTTATCTGCTATAACAACTCCCGCTGCATGCGTTGCGACGTTTCTATTAAGACCTTCTAATTTTAATGATAATTCTATAAGCCTATTAACTCTCTTATCATCCTGTATTAATTTTTGAAGTCTAGGCTCAACATTTATGCATTCTTGTAAATTTAATGGTCTTGAGGGATCAAATGGAATCATTTTACAAATACTATCTATATAACCATAGGGTAATCCTAATACTCTACCAACATCTCTGATAACCATCCTTGCTTTTAATTTACCAAAAGTAATTATATGAGCTACACTGTTAGAATATTTTGTTGTTAGATATTCAAAGACTAAATCCCTTTTTTCCTCGCAAAAATCTATATCAAAATCTGGCATTGAAATTCTATCTGGGTTTAAAAATCTCTCAAAAATCAAATTAAATTTAATTGGATCAATATCTGTAATTGAAAGGCACCATGCAACTAAAGAACCTGCTCCAGACCCTCTTCCTGGTCCAACTGGAATATTATTATTTTTTGCCCACTTAATATAATCAGAAACTATTAAAAAATAACCAGAGTAATTCATTTTGGTTATAATGCTAATTTCATGATCTAATCTTATTTTATATTTTTTATAATCATCATTAGTATTTAATTTATCTTCATTTACTTTGAAAATTTTTTCGAATTTTTCTTTAAGACCAATTAAAGATTCATTTATGAGAGCTTGGTTTGTATCAATGTCATTATCTGAAATATTTGGCAAAATTGGTTTTGATGGCAATGGTCTATAATTGCATCTATAAGGAAGACTAAAATTATTTTCAAGTGCCTCTGGAAGATCTTTGAACAATTCTATCATTTCATCAGAACTTTTTAAATAATGATTATTAGAAAGCCTATTTCTATTACCATCATTGACATATGTTTTTTGTCCAATGCACATTAAAGCGTCATGAGCTTCATGCATTGATTTATCAATGT
>CACKVV010000048.1 GCA_902603665.1 uncultured Pelagibacteraceae bacterium
AGCCTGAGTCATCATTTTGAAATACCTTTTCTAATTTAAACATTTTTATGATTTTGTGTAATATTCTGGAGAATAACTATAGTAATAGCTGTAATAACTATCTTTTGACGTATCTAGATCATTAATCACAATACCGCTAATTTTTGCACCAACATTTTGGACTTTTTTAATAGAGGACATAAATGAAACTGTTCTTGTTTCTTCAGACCTAATAACAAATAAATTGTAGTCTGATGCTTGTGTTAAAATTAAAGTATCTGAAACAGGTTGGACTGGAGGTGAGTCAACAATCACATAATCATATTCTAATTTAAGCACATCTAAAAATTTTTTTATTTGTTCTTTGTTAACAATGTCTGACATATCAAACCTTTTTTCACCAGATGTGATAATATCTAACTCCGTTCCTGGAACTTTAAAAATTGCATCTTTTAATTGAGCTGAGCCTGATATTATTTCGCCTAATCCTAAAATTTCTTTATCAAATTGATAAAATCCATTTAGAACTGAAGGTCTTCGAATATCTGCCTCAATAAACAAAACTTTATTAGATTTTTCCAAAGATAGTGCTAAATTAAAAGCATAAGTTGTTTTACCTTCTGATGGATTAGAAGAAGTTACCATATAACTTTTATTCTTATCAAATTTAGATTCTATTATTGCTCTTGAAGATCTTATGGCTTCAGAAAAACTTGATGCTCCATCTTCTACAAACATTTGCAGTATATGAAAACCTCTTTTAAGCTTATCTACTCTTGGTAAAATTCCAATTTGCGGGATATTAACAGAGTCTATTGCTTCTGGGCTTTTTATAACTGAAGAATTTAACTCTCTATAATAAAGTAAACTATACACAGCTATGAATGATATCAAAAAAGAAATTAAAAAATTTTTTTTTGGTTGAGGAGAAAATGGGGTTGCTGGCAAATTAGGAGTTTCAATTACTTTAAGACGGGAAACTTGTAAATTTTGAGCTTCATTAGTTTCTTTAACTCTTTGTAAAAAAGACTCATAAAGCTTTCTGCTACTATCAACCTCTCGTGAAAACTTTAGCATACCTGCTTCTTTTTCCTCAATAATTCTGAGCTCATCTGTTGCTTTTTGTAGTTCATCCTCAGATAATTTTATAAAATTATCTAAGTTGCTTAACTCAAATGCCTTTTGTTGAATATTTTCATCCAATATATCCTTTAGTTGAATTTTTAAGTTGTCATTTAAATCGTTTGCTTGAAGTATTTTTGGATGTTTGTCCGTATAGATTAATGATAATGACTGAATATTGCTCTCATTAGCATTTAAGCTTGCTTTAATATTTGAAATTTCTTCTCTTGATCTTAAATCTTTTATTGCCAATAATGCATCAATATCTCCATCTGCAATTTTTATAGAAAGCAAATCATTCTGTTGTTCTTGATAATTTTTTTTTGCATCAACTATTCTTGAAGAGATCGATTGAATTTCTTTAATTTTTAATTCCTTTACATTGCCAGTATCAACTAGATTATTTTCTCTTTTATAATTAGACAATTTTTTTTGTGCAATATCCATTTGAGCAACTAGCTCTTTTAATCTTTCTGAAATTTTTTGATTTGCATAATTAGTTATTTTAATTTTACTATCTATCTCATACCTTTGATACGAATCAATAATTGAGACTAGAGCTAATTGCGAAATTTTTGGATTAGTAGAAATAAATGATAACTCCAAAACATCACTCCTTGGTAAATTATTAACTGAAAAATTATTTGTTAAAATCGATTTTAAAAAATTATTGTCAATTTCTTGGTTTTTTGAAAATATTCTTTGAAAAAAGTTCTTATCTGCTTCAGAATAAAGATTTCGAAATTTCGTTGAATTTTTTTTATCATTAACAATATATTCTTGAACTTCGTCACTTTTTAAAATAGCCATTTGATTGTTGATCCTATTGCTCTTTGCCTCAATTGAATAAACTTCTTCAATGTTAACAATTTTATTTTCATCTGGTTCGATTACAATGGTAGCTTGGCTTAAATATTTTTTTTCTTGATTTAATGAAATTATAAAAACAA